>JBBRED010000102.1:0-23079 GCA_038203335.1 Haliangiales bacterium
TCGGTGGCGCGTGCGTGGTTGCCTCTTCCCCCGAATCGAAGATTCGAAGGCTGCGGCGTCCTTCGCGTGGGCAAGCGCGGAGGACCCTGTGGGCGGGTGCCGACGCCCGGCGGCGCGCGATCGATCCAGCGCTCGCCGGCAGCCGTCCACAAGTCCGACGCGACCGCCGGCGTTCTGCACCGCCGGACGGCGTGATGTCGCGGGCGTCATTGTCGGCGTTGTCGGCGTTGTCAGCGTTGTCGGCGTTGTCGGCGTTGTCGGCGTTGTCGGCGTTGTCGGCGTTGTCGGCGTTGTCGGCGGTGTCGTCGGTGTCGTCGGTGTCGTCGGTGTCGGCGTTGTCGGCGTTGTCGGCGTTGTCGTCGTTGTCGTCGTGAAGCTTCTTCGATGGTCGTCGACGGTCGTCGGTCGTCGGCGTGGCCGGTCGTGGTCTACGGCGGTCGTTCTCCGCCACCTTCCGCAACGCGAGTCGAAGATTCGAAAGCTGCGGCGGACCTCGCGAGGGCAAGCGCGGAAGACCGCGGGGTCGGGTGCCGACGCCCGGCGGCGCGCGATCGATCGAACGTTCGTACGCGTCGCTCACACGGTCGTTGCTCTCGGTCGTGAACGAGAGGTCGACGAGCCAGCTCGAAGGACCGCGCTCGTGACGGCGCGCGCCGACGGGCCAGGAACGTGACGAGGATCAACACGGCGTGGAGCGGCGTATCGACCGAAGAGCGCGGCGGCTGCGTGCCCACGGAAGTCCGCACAGCTCCGGGACCGTTTTCGCTTGGAGGCGTGTTCACCCGGGGTCATAGTGCCGCCGCCGTGCGCAAGTCGTTCCATGTCGTGGCAGCCGTCGTCCTGTTCACGGCGTGCCGCACCACCGACGGCAACGGCGGGGACGACGCGCCGGCCGATGCCGCGCCGGACGGCGTGGATGGAGTGGGCTGCACGGCGCTGACACCGCGGACGGTTCCGCTCGAGGCGTTTGTTGGGCCGACGGGCCTGCAGGCGCGCATGACGACGTTGATCGACAGTGCGAAGACCACGCTCGACGTGCAGATGTACCTGTTCACGGTGAAGCCGCTCGCGGACCGGATCGTCGCGGCGAAGCAGCGCGGGGTCGCGGTGCGCGTGATTCTGGATCCGGACGAGGCCGGAAACGCGGCGGTCGAGCCGATCCTGATGAACGGCGGCGTGACGTTTCGGCAGGCGACGCCGCTCTACACGTACTCGCACGCGAAGTACTTGATCGTGGACCGCAGCACGGTCGCGATCATGTCGATGAACTTCAACGTCGATGCGATGAGCAGCGAGCGCAACCACGGGGTGATCGACAAGGACCCCGAGGACGTCTCGGATGTGCAGGCGATCTTCGACATGGACTGGGCGGCGGCGGGCAGCGAGGCGCCGAAGCCGGCGGATCTCACGTGCACGCGGCTGATCGTGTCGCCGAACAACTCGAAGCAGCGGATCATCGAGCACATCAACAGCGCGAAGGCCACGCTCGAGCTCGAGCTGATGTACCTGTCGGAGACGACGGTGCGGAACGCGGTGGGGCAGGCCAAGATGCGCGGCGTCAACGTGCGCGTGATCCTCGAGGACCCCACGGACGAGTCGGTCACGTACCTGACGGGGATCGGGATCCCGGTGAAGTTCCCGCCGAGCTCGATCTACCTGCACGCGAAGCTGATCGTCGCGGACGGGATCGCGTTCGTCGGGTCGGAGAACATGTCGATCACGTCGCTGTCGAAGAACCGCGAGGTGGGCGTGCTCGTGCTCGAGCCCTCGCAGCAGGCGGTGATCAAGTCGTCGTTCGAGTCGGACTGGACCGCGTCACACGCGCCGTAGTGCCTCGCTGGCACGCGGCGGGGGAGGGCGCGACGATGTTTCGCGCAGTTGCCGCCGCGCGCGCGTTGGCTCGCCGCTTGAGAGAGCGAGGAGCACATGCGCCGAATCGCGATCGCGATGTTGATGATGCTGCCCGTCGCCGCCTCGGCCGATCCAGAGGTGCGCGAGGTGGTCGACGAGGACATGTACTCCTGCAAGGACGCCGCGGCAAACGTGGCGATGACGTTCAAGCCAGAGATGGAGGTTCGCGAGCTCGTGACGTGGGGCATGGCGCTGACCTGCAAGACGTTCATGCTCGAGCCGCGCACCGTGCCGATCGGGCGCAAGGTCACACTGATCGCGCCGGCGCGAATGTCGAAGGCGGAGGCGTATCAGATGTTCCTCGCCGCGCTCGCGACCGCCGGGTTGACGGTGGTGCCGAAGGGCAAGGCGTTCAAGATCGTCGATGCACCGACCGCGCGCGCGAACGCGCTGCCGATCTACAGCAAGACCTTGCCCGACGACACGGACCAGATCGTGCGGTTCGTCGTCCACCCGACGTACACGAAGCCCGACACGCTCGTGAAGGCGTTCACGGCGCTGAAGTCCGACGCCGGGGACATCCAGGTGATCGGCTCGCTCGTGCTGGTCACCGACTACGGCAGCCACGTGCGGTCGATGATGTCGCTGAAGAAGCTGGTCGATGTCGCGGAGGGGACGGATGCGATCTACACGCTGCCCGTGATGCACGCCGATGCGACGAAGCTGGTCGGCGAGCTCGAGACGATCCTCGGGCTCACCGCCGCCGGACCCGCCGGCAAGGGCGCTGATGCGGGGCCGGCGGCGAACCTCGCGGTGCCGTCGAAGCTGCTCGTCGATGCGCGCACGAACACGCTCGTGATCGCGGCGAGCGAAGCGGCGTATCAGCGCGTCGCGGCGCTGGTCGAGCGGCTCGACATCTCGCTCGACATCGAGGGTGGCTCGTCGATCCACGTGTACCGGCTCTCGCACGCGATCGCGGTGGATCTCGCCGCGGTGCTCACGCAGACGGTGACCGGGCAGAAGCCCGCGGCGCAGCCCGCCGGGCCGAACGCGCCGGCCGCGACTCCGTCGGGCGGACCAGATGCACCGCGCCTCGATGGCGAGGTCCGCGTGATCGCCGAGAAGGCATCGAACTCGCTGATCGTGATGTCGAGCGGCCGCGACTACTTCGCGATCCGCGACATCATCCGCCAGCTCGACGAGCCCCGCCGTCAGGTCTACATCGAGGGGGTGATCGCCGAGGTCCAGCTCTCCGACGATCTCGAGACCGGCGTCAGCGGCCACGGCTTTCTCCCCGGAAGCGGCGACAGCGTGCTGCTCGGCGGCGTGCAGACCGGCAGCGGCGTCAGCTCGCTCGATGTCGAGACGCTCGCCGCGGCGACGGGCCTCGTCACGGGCGTGCTGTCGAGCGGAACCACCACGCTGATGGGCACCACGATCTCGTCGTACGGGCTGCTGTTCACCGCGCTCGCCACGAAGACAAACTCGAACGTGCTCGCGCAGCCGAACATGATCGCGGCCGACAACGAGGAGACGCAGTACACGATCGGCACGAACATCCCGTACAAGCGCGGCCTGACCTACGGTGGCCTCTCCGGCACGGCGCAGGCGGGCTCGACCACGGTCAACATCGACCGCATGGATCTCGAGCTCAAGCTCGACATCAAGCCGCACATCTCCGACGACGACACCGTGTTCCTCGAGATCAGCCACGAGGCGAAGGATCTGGGCGACACCGGCGGCGAGCTCGGCCCGACCTGGAACACGCGCAAGCTCCTGACCAAGGTCTCGGTGCGCAACCAGCAGACCATCGTGATCGGCGGCATGATCTCGGAGAAGGACTACGTGGTGCACACGCAGATTCCGGTGCTCGGTGACATCCCGGTGCTCGGCCGGCTGTTCAAGTACACGGTCAAGCAGAAGCGGAAGTCGAACCTCGTCATCCTGCTCACGCCGTACATCCTGCGCGACGGCGTCGATGTCGAGACCATCCGTGCGCGTCACGTGCGCGAGCACACCGAGCTCGTGCGGTCGTTCCGCTCGCTCGATGGCCGACCGTACGAGCCGAAGATCGACTACCGCCACAAGCGCGGCATGATCGAGGAGATCAATCGCGCGTTGCTCGCGGTGGAGGAGGATGCCGCGGTGCTCGGCACGCTGCGCGGGCGAGCGATGGTCAAGACCGGGCCCGTCGAGGTTCGCGCGGCCGATTGACTACGGGCAGGGATCGGCGATCAGCGTCGGCGGCTCGGCGACCGGAGTACACGGCTGGGCCCACGCATGATGCTGGCGGACGATGATGACGGCGCCATCGAAGGGACTGACCACGACGCTGAGCCGCTTCGCGCTGGGCGCAACCCATGCGTCGATGCCTGTGGCCGGGAACGTCATCGAGAACGGCGTCGCGACGACGAACGGCCCCGCGCCCTGGATCGGACCGCGATCGCTCGCGCCGTTCGCACCGACGACCAGCCACGGCATGCCCGTGCTGCGGAGGTTGTAGCTCGCGGTGGCCTCGGCCCAGTCCGAGCGCAGGAACGCGGCGCGGATCGTGCCGGGCCTGTCGATCAGGATGCACGACCCGCACGGCACGCCGCAGTCGTTCGCCACCTGCACCATCGGCAACACCAGCGTGAGCTTCCGCGTGCTCGGCGGCAGGTTCGTGGTGTCGAACTTGAGAAGCGCCTCGGCGACGCCGATGTTCAGGATCGGCTCGAGGCCATGCCCCTGGGTAGGCGTCTGCGCGATGATCTCCGCGTCCTCGACGAGCGGCAACGTCACCTTCGCGAGCGTGCATTCCGGTGCATCGATCACCGGCACGTCGATGGCCGCATCGAGCGGCAGGTCCTCGCGGGTGAGGCCGAACACGTCCGCGCAGCCCGTCAGGCAGGACACCGCAAGTAACCACCCGCGCATCGCTACTTCTTCTTGATCCGCTCGATCTCGGCGTTCTCCGAGAGCGGCAGGAAGTGCACGAGGCAGCGGCCGGGCTCGCTCGGCATCAGCGCCGCCGCCCACAGGAACGAGTTCTTCCAGTAGGCGCGGGTCGGCTTGCTCTCGACCGGCGGGCCGAACCCGGTGCGCATCCACTGATCGAGATCGTCCTCGACGCAGCCGCGGACCTTGAGCTGGATCTCGATCAGCGTCGCGTCGGGATCCGTGCCGAGGAAGTAGAGGTCGATATCTGCGGCGCGCTTGCCGATCTTGATCGGCGTCTGCGCGAAGCACCACGTGCCCTTGCGACCATCGTTGAGATCGGTCGCCTGGCAGATGCCTTCCTTCGCCATCTTCAGCGTGGTGTGGTTGAACCGCCACTTGTCGAGGCCGTTGAACTCCGGCTTCTTGTCGTTGCAGCCGACGACGATCGCGGCCCACGTCACGGCGGCGATGGTGGCCAGCGATGCGACGATGGTAATGACCTGTTTCTTGGTCACGCCCGCAGCGCTCCGCGAACCGAGACCTCGACGGAGACTTCGTCCTCCATCTTGATCATCAGGAACCGCGGCGCGGACAGCCCGAGCTTCTTGATATCGAGCTCGCGGGTCGCGGCTGCCTCGACGTTCACGTCATCGAGCGTGCCACGCCCGTGGAGCGTCAGCACGACCTCGTTGCCTCGCCACCGCCGCACTCCGTCGGTGGTCGCGGTGAACTTCGCACCGTCGCGAACCACGTCCTTGACGCCACGTAGCTCGAACGTCGCCTTCGGGTGAGCATCCATGTCGAAGTCCTTCTTCAGCTTCCGGTTCTTCAACCAGTCGCCTGCATCGAAGGACGTCATATCCACCGTGAAGGTTGCGTGCGCGGCCTCGATGTTCGCCGCATCGGCGTCGACGTCGCCCGTGACCTTGTCCCAGACGGTCGTGGTGTCGTGCAGCTTCGACCGCGCCTTGACGGTCAGCTTGCCCGCATCAACGCGGTCGTTCACCTACGCCGCCAAACACTGCAACAGCAGCGTCGTGACGTTGTCGGTGCCGCCGTTGCGGTTCGCCGCATCGACGAGCTCGGCGACCGCGCGCTCGAGGCTCTTCGCGTTCGAGGCGATCTGACCGATCTGGTCGTCGACGACCATGCCCGACAGACCGTCGGAGCAGAGGATGTAGACGTCGCCGCTCTTGATCTGGTGGCTGCGGATATCGACCTGCACGGTCTCGCGCATGCCGAGCGCGCGCGTGATGACGTTCTTGTGGGGGAAGTTCCGCTCTTCCTCCTCGGTCATGTCCGGCTTCGCTTCCTTGTAGTCCTCGAGGAGCGAGTGGTCGCGAGTCAGCTGAGAGATCCCGCCCTCGCGGACGCGGTAGACGCGGCTGTCGCCGACGTGACCGACGTAGATCTTGTCGCCGGAGACCAGCGTCGCGACGATCGTCGTGCCCATGCCCTTGTAGCGAAGGTCGCGGTTCGACGTTTCGAAGATGCGGAGGTTCGCGAGCTTGATCGAGCAGACCAGCCGGTTCTCGATGTAGGACAGCGACCGGTCCATCTTGTAGGGCCAGGTCGCGTCCTCGTCCTCGCGCGTGCGCTGATAGAACTCGCCGATCGTCTCGGCGGCCATCTTGGATGCGACCTCGCCGGAGGCGTGTCCACCCATGCCGTCTGCGACGAGAAACAGCTGTTCGTCCTCGATCAACGAGAAGTAATCCTCGTTGTGGGTCCGCTTCATGCCCACGTCTGTCTTGGCGGCGTAGCGGATCTTCATGAGCTGTAGACGGTCCGCGGGACCCACATCCCGCGTCGCAGTGAAATCATAGGCAGTGTGGTTGTGGCGCGTCAACCGCGCGGCCATCTGTTTGCGCTATGTTGTCGCGCGCATGCGCGCCGAGATCTTGACGATCGGGGATGAGCTGTGCCGCGGCGAGATCGTGGATTCGAACTCGTCGTACCTCGCTGCGAGGCTGTGGGACCTCGATATCACCACCCGCTGGATGACCAGCTGCAACGACGATGCGGCTGATCTCGCCTCGGCGGTGCGCCTGGCGGCGTCCCGGGCGGACCTGGTCATCTGCTCCGGTGGGCTGGGGCCGACCGAGGACGACCTGACCGTGGACGTGGTCTCCGAGCTGGCCGGGGTCCCGCCGGTGGTCGACGAGCCCTCCCGGGCGCGGATGGAGGCGTGGTTCGGGCGGGCAGGGACCCGGATCTCGGAGATCCAGCTCCGCCAGGTCCGCGTCCCGACCGGGGCTCGCGTCCTCGGCAATCCGGCCGGCCTGGCGCCGTGCTTCGAGACCACCGTGGCGGGTGTCCCGGTGATCGCGCTGCCGGGGTTCCCGCGGGAGATCACCGCGATCTTCGATGGGGCCCTGCGCGCGCGCCTGGCCGAGCTCCGCGAGGCGGCCGGAGACGTCGAGCGGGTCGCGCGCCAGATCTATCGCGCGTTCGGCCGCGGTGAATCCCAGATCTCGGCGGCGTGCCGGGGCCTGATCGATGGTGTGCCGGGTGCCTCGATCCACTACCAGGTGAAGTTCCCCGAGACCCTCGTCAAGCTGGTGGTCCGCGATCGCGACCAGGCGGCCGCCGACGCCCGGCTGGCCGGTCTCGACGCCGGGATCCGGGAGCGGCTCGCCGGGGTCCTCTATGGTGCCGGCGACGAGACCCTGGTCGAGCGGGTGTCGCGCCTGCTGATGGCGAGCACCACGCGGATCGCGACCGCCGAGTCGTGCACCGGCGGGATGATCGGCGAGCTCCTGACCCGGGTGCCCGGGATGTCGCGCGTCTTCGTCGGTGGTGCGATCACGTACTCGAACGCGGAGAAGGTGCGGCAGCTCGGCGTTCTGCCGGCCACGCTCGACGCGCACGGTGCGGTCAGCGAGCCGGTCGTCCGCGAGATGGCGGCCGGCGCGTGCGAGCGGTTTGGCGTCGACATCGCCGTCGCGGTGAGTGGCATCGCGGGGCCCGATGGTGGGACCCCCGAGAAGCCGGTCGGCACGGTATGGCTCGCGCGCTGCGGGCCGAGAGGCGACATGACGACGAAGCTCCTGACCTGGCCCGGTGCGCGCGATCAGACCCGCCTTCTCGCGTCGTGGTGGGCGCTCAAGCTCGTCGAAGAGGTGCTGCCGTGACCGACCAGGCGGGTCGGCGGCTGTTCGTCGGACTCCGGGTCTCGCTCGCGACGGCGAATGCGCTCGCGCGGACCGTCGACACGCTCGGGCGGCGGGCGAAGGACGCCGGTCTGGACCTCCGCTGGGTGCCGCCGGCCGGCTACCACGTCACCCTCAAGTTCCTCGGGTGGACCCGCGAGGACGCGCTCGCGGCCGTCGGTGATGCGCTCGAGCGCGCCGCCCTCGGCGCCCAGCGATTCACCTTCAAGACCTCGCGGCTCGGCGCGTTCGCGTCGCTCGACAAGGCCAGCGTCCTCTGGGCGGGAGTCGAGGACGCGTCGGGCGCGCTGGCCACGCTCGCCCAGGCGATCGAGACCGAGCTGGTCGGGGTCGGCTACGCGGCCGAAACCCGCCCGTTCCACCCCCACGTCACGCTCGCTCGATTGCGCGAAATTCGCGCGGTCAAAGACCTCGTGTTACCAGTAGCTGAACAGATGTTCGGTGATACCAGGGTCGAGGGGCTGACGTTGTTCGAAAGCGAAACAAAACCGAATGGTTCGGTCTACAAAGAAATTTCGCGAATCGACTTCAAAACCTCTCCAGGGGCCGCTGAACGTCAGACCAGGGCGCTAGATCTGGGGGCAGAACCTGACACCGATGACGGGTGGCCCAGGGGACAAGGCCCGCACTAGGCCACACCGGCAGCAACAAGGGAGACGAGCAGATGGCCACGAAGGAGAGCAACTCATTGATCCAGACCTCGGGCACGACGACCGCGGGGAACCAGAACCGCGACAAGGCCATCGATCTCGCGTTGAGCGCGATCGACAAGCAGTTCGGCAAGGGCGCGATCATGCGCCTTGGCAAGGATCCGATCGACCGCGAGGTCCACGTCGTTCCGACCGGCTCGCTCGGCCTCGATATCGCGCTCGGGATCGGCGGCCTGCCGCGCGGCCGCATCGTCGAGATCTACGGACCGGAGTCGAGCGGTAAGACGACGTTGACCCTGCACGTGGTCGCCGAGGCGCAGAAGCGCGGTGGCGTGTGCGCGTTCATCGATGCCGAGCACGCGCTCGACGTGAACTACGCGAAGAAGCTCGGCGTGAAGACCGAGGAGCTGCTCGTCAGCCAGCCGGACTGCGGCGAGCAGGCTCTCGAGATCGCGGACATGCTGGTCCGCTCGAACGCGATCGACGTCATCGTCATCGACTCCGTCGCGGCGCTGACGCCGAAGGCCGAGCTCGAAGGCGAGATGGGCGACGCGCACGTCGGACTCCAGGCCCGGCTCATGAGCCAGGCACTGCGCAAGCTGACCGGCGCGATCTCGCGCTCGCGCACGATGGTCGTGTTCATCAACCAGATCCGCATGAAGATCGGCGTCATGTTCGGCTCGCCGGAGACCACCACCGGCGGCAACGCGCTCAAGTTCTACGCGTCGGTCCGCCTCGATATCCGCCGCATCGGTGCGATCAAGAAGGACGAGGACGTCATCGGCAACCGCACGCGCGTGAAGGTCGTGAAGAACAAGATGGCGCCGCCGTTCAAGGAGGTCGAGTTCGACATCCTCTATGGACAGGGCATCTCGCGCGAGGGCGATCTCGTCGATCTCGCGTCGGAGGCGAACATCGTCGACAAGAGCGGCGCTTGGTTCTCGTTCAACGGCGAGCGCATCGGTCAGGGTCGCGAGAACTCGAAGCAGTTCCTCATCGATCACCCCGAGGTCTACAACTCGATCGAAGCGAAGGTCCTCGCGCACTTCAACGTGCGGCGGATCGGGATCGATGTTGTCGAGCCGGTGACGACACCGATCGGCGCCGAATTGTCGGACGAAAATAAGAAGGCGGTCCGCCCTCCGGACACTGCGACCCGAGGCCCGGCCGCCGCACCTGGTGTCGCACCCCAGAATGGAAACGGATCGAAGCGACCGAACGCATGAACGCAATTTTTTAGCGATTTCGTCGTCGGCGAGGGAGGTCAGGTGCGCGCGTGCGCTCACCTGACCTTTCTGTTTTTGAGCGAACGATCACGTGTGTTGGATCAAGTGACGAGCAGGTGATCTGCTTCGCTTGCGTTTGTCACGTGGATGGGCGATTACTTTCGCGCCATTGCAGGGAGTGCGGCCCGGTACGGCAACGAAACGCGACTCTTAAGGGAGGCTCAATATTATGTTCTTCGATCCCACTCGTGGGCGATCGCAAGGGTTCGCCCTTGTCGCCGCTGCGGCCGGTGTACTCGCACTTGGGGCGTGTAACGACCCCGAGCAGAACACCAATCTTCGTCCGGACGGAGATCCGGAAGTCCTTGCTGTGCTCGTGATGAACGACGCAGTGAACAACCTTGTCGAGACAGCGACGTATTGCGCGCCGGGCGACGCGAAGCGGCCGGCCATCGTCGGCCTGCCGGACTTCACGGCACCCGAAGTGTGTCCGTCCGATCTCACGAAGGGCGCCGACCAGGTCGTCGACGCATATCCGGACGGCTGGTACGTCCGCATCATGTTCGACGAGCTCCTCGATCCGAGCATCGAAGAGCTCACCGAGATCATCGATCCGGACACGATGGAAGGTACGGACACGTACGTGGGCTCGATCGCGAACACCCACCCCGTCAAGCTCGAGTGCGAGAGCATCGGCGGCGGCTTCGTCGAAGTCGAGTACGACGGCTACTACTCCCCGGCCGGTAACGCGGTGACGTGGCCCCTCGGCCCGTCGCTCGTCATCAAGCCGAACGAGCCGACCTCGATCGGAACCGGCAAGAGCTGCCGCGTCACGATCAACGACAACGTCACCGACAAGACCGGCAACAAGGTCCCCTCGACCCAGCGCGGCGCGTACACGTTCAAGCTCGCGCCCCTCACGGTCCTCGCGATCGATCCCTCGGACGATCCGAAGGGCGAGTCTCCGGTGGACGCGTCGCTCCTCTATGTTGACGACGGCGGCGGCGTGACGCTGACGTTCAACTCGTTCGTCGACCCGGACTCGGTCTGCGACGAAGGCACCCTGATGGACGAGTGCGAGTTCTCGTTCGCGCCCGATATGGGTGGCGTGGCCGGTGGTTCGCTCGACGACACCAACATTGGTTATGGAAGCCTCGACCCGGTGAAGTCCAAGACGGCGTACACGGGCAGCCTGAAGGCGGGCAGCAAGTTCACGGACCGCTGTGGCGTCGTGACGACGTTCGGCGCGCCGAGCGTGGCCGACAACACGTTGATCCACGTCACGACCAACGAGTTCGAGCTGGCCGCGACGAGCCCGTCGGCCGGCGACACCGTGTCGGGGATGAAGAAGCCGACCCTCATCTTCACGAACGAAGTCGATGCGGCGACGTTCGTCACCACCACCGACTACACGATCTCGCCGGCGCCCGAGTCGCCGACGCTCGTCGACGGTGGGTCTGCCCTCCTCCTCGGTGGCTTCTACAAGCTGAACACCGACTACACCGTGACCATCAAGGCCGGCGCGATGATCACCGCCCTCACCGGCGAGGTGTACACGCAGGCCGCGGACAAGGTCATCACCTACAAGACCCAGCCCGCGATCACCCTGGCGACCACCCCGGCGGATCTCGCGAGCCTCACGCGCGCGAGCGCGACGTCGGTCCTCGGCGTGACGTTGACGTTCAACCAGGCGATGGACGCCACCTCGCTGCTACCCACCGAGTACACGCTGACGTCGACGCAGGTGATCCCGGCGCTGGCTGTCACGCCGACCGGTTGTGGAGCCGGCAGCACGAGCTGCTCGTTCAAGGTCGGCGGCCTCCTCCTCCCGGGTGACTACACGTTCACCCTGAAGGCCGGCGCCACCATCAACGACAAGCTGGCGACGCCGAGCACCTACACCCAGGCCGCGGACAAGGTGATTCACTTCACCGTGAAGAACGCCGCCACTGCACCTCCCTCCGTCACGTGCCTCTAAGGAGCATCACCATGAACAAGGTAATTCACTCAGTCATGGCGGCCGCGCTCCTCATCGGAGGCGGTTCTCTGGTCACGCAGCCCGAGGCGCAAGCCCAGGGCAGCGCGAGCGTCGGTAGCATCCGCGGACAGATCCGCGACAAGGCCACCGGCGAAGCCGCGGTCGGCGCGACGGTTGTCGCGACGTCCCCGTCGCTTCAGGGCGAGCAGGTTGTCATCACGGAAGATGGCGGTCAGTACTTCATCACGTCGTTGCCGCCGGGCCTCTATGTGCTGACGGTCTACTACAACGACTCCACGTTCTCGCGTGGCAACGTCATCATCCAGATCGGCAAGGAAGCCGTCGTCAACGTGACGGTCGACTCCCAGGCCGGAACCGGCAAGCCCAAGGGCGAGGTCATCGAGATCAAGGGCTCCGCCCCGATCGTCGATCAGGGCTCGACCAAGACCGGACTCGTCATCGGCGACGACTACACCCGCAACATCCCGACGGCTCGTACGTTCGGTGGTGTCGTTGGTCAGGCAGCCGGCGCTCAGTCCGATGTGTACGGCATCTCGTTTGCCGGCGCGACGTCCGGCGAGAACACGTACATCGTCGAAGGTATCAACACGACCGACACCGGCTTCGGTGGCATCGCGTCGAACCTCCCGAACGAGTTCATCAACGAGACCGAGGTCATCACCGGCGGCTACAACGCCGAGTACGGCCGCGCGACCGGCGGCATCGTCAACGTCGTCACCAAGTCCGGTTCGAACGAGATCCGTGGCTCGGTGTTCGCGTACGCGACCACCGCCGCGTTGATCTCGGACGCGAAGACGATCCAGCGCGAAGGCGGCTCGATCGATAGCCAGACCAACCTCGACTACCGCTACGACGTCGGCGCGGAGGTCGGTGGTCCGATCATCAAGGACAAGCTGTGGTTCCACGTCGGGTTCAACCCGTCGGTCTCGCACTCCACGGTCTCTCGCCTGGTGCAGACGCAGGTCGACGAAAACCAGGACGGCATCCCGGATATCGATCCGAACACCGGGTTCACGGTCCACAAGGAGATCGCGTCGAGCGAGATCCCGGCCGACTTCAAGACCTACTTCTTCACGGCGAAGATCAACGGCGCGGTCAACCAGAACAACCAGTTCCAGGTGTCCGCGTTCGGTAACCCGCGCACCGCCGAGGACATCTTCGGCCTCACGCGTAACCCGGCGCAGGCGCGCTGGAAGTACGACGACGGCGCGTACGACATCGCCGGCAAGTGGACCTCGAAGTTCAACGGCGGCGCGACCCAGGTCGACGCTGTCCTCGGCTACCACCGCGGCTTCACCACGGAGAAGCCGTACAACTCGTCGCAGGAAGTCCCGACGGTCTTCTACAACTACGAGCGCTCGCTCAACGACTTCGCCGATCTCGAGGGTTCGCAGATCTCGAAGTGCGATGACACCGATCCGAACGATCCGTACCCGATGATCCGGAACTGCCCGGTCACCGCGTACACCGAGCAGGGTCTGTCGCTGCTACAGACGAAGGTCAACGACCGCAAGTCGGTGGCCCTCTCCCTGACGCATCGCCAGAAGCTGGGGCCCACTGGGTTCCACGTGTTCAAGGCCGGACTCGATCTCGAGTACGCGGGCTACACGCAGGACGAGAACTACTCGGGCGGCGTCCGCTATCGCCGCTCGGCGAACACCGCGACCGGAGCCCCCGGTCGCTGGCAGGCTCGCGAGTTCTTCAAGTTCGCGCGCACCCTGACCGCCGCGGAAGCGATGAATCCGTCGGCCGTGACCCTGGCCGCGGGCCAGTCGCTGTGCGCGAACGACCAGGCGATCTGCGAGCGTGCGGACGTGCTGTCTGCGGACACCACGAACCGCAACATCGGCGCCTATCTCCAGGACCAGTGGCAGATCCGCCCGAACTTCACGCTGAACCTGGGCCTGCGCTGGGAGCAGCAGATCGGCTATGCGGCCGATCAGCTCGTCGGAACCACCACCCCCGAGGGCGAGGTCGTTCCTGACGAGGCCTACAAGCTGAACAACCTCCTCGCGCCGCGCATCGGCTTCATCTACGACCCCACCAAGGAAGGTAAGTCGAAGATCTTCGGCCACTACGGTCGGTTCTACGAGAACGTTCCGATGGACCTCAACGTCCGCGCGTTCGGTGGTGAGATCACGAACTTCACCTCGATCAACCAGAACCGGTTCACGCCGGCGAGCGGCGCGTACAACCCGAACTGCAACGTCGACCACATGGCCGGCCAGACGGGTAACGAGATCGTGACGAAGCTCGAGCAGTGCGATGACCGCCTCCAGCAGGCGATCCTCGGCGGTGGCATCGAGTTCGTGTCGCCCGGCATGAAGGGCCAGCGCACGGACGAGGTCATCCTCGGCGCCGAGTACGAGTTCATGGCGGACTTCAAGGTCGGCGCGACCTACCAGCACCGCACCCTGCCGATCGTCATCGAGGACATCTCGGTCGACGGCGGCAACAACTACCTGATCACGAACCCGGGCGAGAACTTCGACGGCGAGGCCGACAAGCTCAAGGCGCAGGCGACCACGCTGATGGCGTCGAGCGATCCGAAGCAGGTCGCGCTCGGCGAGCTCTACCTCAACCGTGCGACGCAGATGTACGCGGTGAAGACCCTCGAGAAGCCGGTCCGCAACTACGACGCGCTCCAGCTCACCGTGACCCAGCGCCCGACCAAGGCGTCGCTGCTCATCGCGTCGTACACGTTCTCGCAGAGCAAGGGTAACTACCCGGGTCTGTTCTCGACGGAGACCGGCCAGAATGATCCGAACATCACGTCGCTCTACGATCTCCCCGACCTGATGGCGAACCGGTACGGCGCCCTCGGCCTCGACCGTCCGCACAACCTCAAGATCGACGGCTTCTATCAGTTCGATCTGAAGAAGGCGGGTCTCATCACCACTGGCGGTAGCTTCCGCGCGCAGTCTGGCATCGCGCACAACGTGCTCGGCGCCGGTGTTCACCCGGGCTACGGCTCGGGCGAGGCCTACCTGCTCGCGCGCGGCTCGGCGCCGCGGTCGCCGACCACGTCGCAGCTCGACATCCGGCTGCAGTACGGCCGCCGGCTCAACAAGCACACGGAGATCGACTTCTTCGTCAACGTGTTCAACCTGTTCAACCAGCAGGAGCAGCTCAACGTCGACGAGAACTACACCCAGGACTTCGTGAACCCGATCCTCGGTGGCGACCAGAATGATCTCAAGCACGTGAAGACCCTCGACGAGGTCTCGGGCACCGAGATCAACACCACGCCGATCAAGAACAAGAACTACGACCACACCGGATCGAGCAACGGCGGCCAGTCGCAGCAGTCGCCGCGCTCGGTGCAGCTCGGCTTCCGCCTGACGTTCTAGGCCGGAGACGCTTCCGACCCACCTGACCTTGGGTGGAAAAGGGCCTGGGAAACCAGGCCCTTATCGTTTTTCGGTCGCATGATCGCGCGTAGATCGAACCACCATCATGGCGCGTTCATAGACCTCCATGGACATCCGGTTTGGCGATCACGCGTCGTTCCACAAGGCGGCCCTCGGTATGGTCGGCGGCTCCCTCCTTCTTGGCCTCGCCCTGCATCCGGTGACGCCGCTGGCGCCGATCGCGGGCGGCATCCTCGGCATCGCCGCGGGCGCCGCGTTCGCGCACGGCAAGGCGCGCTGGCGGATGGCGGCGGCCGGTGCCGCGGTGATCCCGCTGTTCGTGCTGTCGCCGTCGTGGCCGATGCTCGCGGGGGTCGCCTCGATCCTCGCGCTCGGCCTCTCGATCGGTGGGCCGCGCGGCATCAAGGGGGCGCTCGGCGTGGGCCTCGCTGCGATCACCGCGCTGGTCGCCATGTGGTGCGCGCTGCGCATCGATGGCGCAGCGCAGACCGCGCGGTGGCCGCTGTGGGTGAAGCACGTGACCGGCGCTGCCGCGATGGGGATGGTCGGCGTGCTGGCGATGCTGCCGCGCCATCTCGTCCTCGCGCTCGACCCGGTGCAGTCGGCGCTGAAGAAGCTGCCGACCTCGCTCGACGCCGAGATCAAGAACCTGTGCGATCGCTCGGTCGCGATCTGGGAGTCCACGAAGGATCGCCTCGCCGATTCGGACCCGGGCAAGAACCTCGTCCGTGATGGCGTGCTGAAGACCATCGAGGTGGCCGCGAAGAGCGCCGACGTCAAGCTGACCGGCGCGAACGACGCCGAGCTGACCGCCCGCATGGCGGAGCTCGACAAGCGTATCGCCGCGGCGACCGACGCCGAGGTCAAGGCCCAGTACACGTCGGCGCGCTCGGCGCTCGACGATCAGAGCCGGTACCGCGCGCAGATCCGCCAGGGTCGCGAGCGCGTGGTCGCCCGCATGCACAACCACGTCGCGGCGCTCGAGAAGTTCCAGCTCGCGGCGACCGGCCTCGAGGCGACCCGCGTCGCGGCGAGCGGTGCGACCAAGCAGCTCGACGAGCTCTCGCAGGAGGTCGCCGCCAGCGGCGAGGCCCTCGCGGAGATGGAGCTCGGGATCCCGGCGAGCGAGCTGACCCCGGCGGCCATCGAGCCCGCTGTAGCCACCGTCGAGGCCTAGTTCCGCCTACCTCACCGACACCCCACACGCGCCCCCCAGGCTGAATACCGGGGGGCGCAGCTGCGTCTGACGTGCTTCTGATACGATCGGCCCTCGTAGGAGGAAGCATGCGTCTCGCCCGGATCCTGTTCGCACTCGGCACTCTCGTTGCGGTTCCCACGATCTCGTTCGCCGAGGACGCTGACGCCTATTACAAGCAGGGCCTCGCGTACAAGCAGCAGGGCAAGACCGAGGACGCGATCAGCGCCCTCGAGAAGGCCGTCGCCGCGAACCCGAAGCACGGGATGGCATGGAGCTCGCTCGGTAACCTCTACAAGCAGAAGGGCGACATCGCGAAGGCGGTCGCCGCCTACGAGTCCGCCACCGCGACGATCACGAAGGACAAGGTCCTGTGGTCGAACCTCGGCATGGCGTACTACCGTGCCGGCGAGAAGCTCGACAAGGACGCGAAGGCGAAGCAGATCGAGAAGGCGATCGCCGCGCTCGAGAAGGGCAAGGCGCTCGCGCCAAACGACGCGGAGATCCGCGGCAACCTCGGCACCATCAAGCGCATCAAGGGCGATCTGCCGGGCGCGATCGCGGAGCTCGAGGTCGCGGTCAAGAACAAGCCGGATGACGGCGCCTACTGGAACAACCTCGGCGTCGCGTATCGAACCGCGAAGCGCGACGACGATGCGATCAAGGCGTTCGAGAAATCGGTCGCGATCACGCCGAACGATCCGCAGCTGCACTTCAATCTCGGCGTCGCGTATCGCCGCAAGGAAGACATCGAGAAGGCCAAGGCCGAGTACGAGAAGGCCGTCGGCCTCCAGCCCGACTTCGCCGACGCGTGGTGGGACCTCGGTCAGATGTACAAGGTCGACCACGAGAACGACAAGGCGATCAACGCGTTCCAGAAGTGGCTCGACCTGAACAAGGCCTCGAAGAAGCCCGATACCGAGACCGAGAAGAAGGCGAAGGATGAGCTCGACGCGCTCGGCGGCTCGAAGCCCGATCCAAAGAAGCCCGATCCCAAGAAGCCTCGGCCGAAGAAAAAGTAGCCGGTCCTCCTACACGCCCCTGAATGCTAGGGTGGACGTGATGCGGATCAGCTGGCTCTCCGCCGACGAGATCGCCGCTGCCCGGGGAGCGCTCACCGCCGGCGGTGCCACGTGGGACAGCCACTTCGCCCCGGAGTTCGTGATCCCCGAGGAGCCTGCCGACAGCGGCGCGCTCGACTGGGCGGGGATCACGGAGCACGTCGCACGCGCCGAGCGTGTCAGCCAGGTCGTGCGTGACCTCGGGCTCGACGAGGCCCGCCGTCAGTTCGGCGCTGCGACCACGGCGATCGAGGTGGCCACGCTCGCCGCCGCGGCGCACGAGGGCGAACAGCTGGGGTTCGACGAGGTGGTTTGCGTCCTCGAGCGGCCGATCGACAGCTACGTGTTCTACGCGCCGTTCCTCGAGCTGCTCGTATCGCTCGGGGTCCACGATCTCGAGCGCACGGTCACCGCGTACGAGCAGTTCGTGACCGCGTACGCGTACGCGCTCGCCCGCGTGCCCCACGGCGCCGAGCGGATCGGTGCGGTCAAGGATGGCCTCGCCGACTTCTATGTCAGCGCGGGGCGCACCGACGATGCGGAGGCGCTGTTCGAGCAGCGTCACGACGAGGATCAGGGCGACGTCGCGGTCGCGCTGTCGGCGAGCCGCGCGTTCCTCGCCGCAGGCTCGGTGAGCCGCGCGGTGCGCTGGCTGGGAGTCGGTGCGGCGCGCGCCGCGGCTCTCGGTCGCGAGGAGCTCGCGCAGAAGCTCCGGCAGAAGCAAGAGTCCGTGCGCAAGCGCCTCAGTTAGTTGGCGCGCAACCTTGCCGCGGCGCACGCGAGCAGCGCGGGCACGTCGTCGGAGTCGAGCTCGGCCAGCCGTTCGGCGGGCTGCATCCGGCGGAGCACGTCCCGATCCGTCGCCTCCACGCCGGCGAGGACGACGATCAGATCGAACGCGGCGGTCTGGCACAGGCTCTCGACCCCGGCGCCGACCGACGAGAACGCAAAGTATCCAGCCTCGGCGAGGGCCGCCGCCAGGACGCCGAGATCGGCGAGTCTTGGGGTCACCACGAGGACACAGCCCGCGCTGTCCTCCGTCCGCCGCAATGTCCACGTCCGCTGAGACACCCGCGCTCACCCTACGCAGATGCGCCCCAGGCTGCACCCGAGCTATCCGTCGGATTTCCCGATGGATCAGCCTCGGCTGGGGTTGGCAAGCGGGATGCTACGAAGACCTCGGAACGCCATGCTCAACTACAACCACCTCTACTACTTCCATGTCGCCGCGCAGGAGGGCTCAGTTGCCAGCGCAGCTGGGCGCCTGGGCGTCACCCAGCCCACGGTGAGCGAGCAAGTGCGCGCGCTCGAGCGCGCGCTCCGTGTCCCGCTGTTCGAGCGCCACCCCACGGGACTCCGGCTCACCGAGGCGGGCCGCCTCGCGTTCGAGCACACCAGTGTGATGTTCCGCGCTGGCGAGCACCTCGCCGAGGCGCTCGGGCATGGCACCCAGGAGATGCCGCGCACGCTCCGCATCGGCCTCTCGGGGGCGGTCGCCCGCACGACGTCCACGGACTTCCTGATGCCGCTCCTGGCGCTCGATCAGTGCATGCCGTCGATCCGTGCCGGCGACACCACGGAGCTGCTGCGTGACCTTCGCGGCTCGGAGCTCGACCTCGTGCTGTGCGAGACCGAGCCGCCCGAGGCCGCGCGCCGCGCGCTCGAGATCGTGCAGCTCGCTACGACGACCCTGCTCGCGATCGGTCAGCCGAACCTGCAGCTCGCGCCTGACTGGCAGGACGCCCGGCTCGTGCACTACCGCGGCAGCTCGGCGTTTCGCTGGGACGTCGACAACTATCTCGAGGAGAAGGGCCTGCGTCCGAAGATCGTCGCCGAGAGCGACGACGCGCTGTTCCTCGTCGAGGCCGCCGCCCGTGGTGCGTACGTCGCGTTCGTCCCGCGGTCGATCTGCCGCGACGCGGTCGGCGCCGGTCGGCTCCAGGTGCTCGCGGAGCTGACCCCCGCGCACGCTGGGGTGTTCGCGCTGTACCAGGATGGTGCCGCCGCCGAGTTGGCGCGCCGCGCCGTCAGCGTCCTGGTCGAGCACGTCAAGGCGTCGATGCGCTGACGCCACGCAGGTCCGCTTCCCAGAGATCGCCCGCCGAGGTCGATCGACCGACGAAGATGTCGTCGCCGGAGTACGTGAGGCCGTAGAGCTGATCCGCGCCGACGTCGAACGTGCGGAGCACCCTGCTGGTCGCCAGCTCGAGCTCGATCACCTGTCCATCGCGCCGCGCGGCGAGCAAGCGTAGGCCATCGGGCGACCACCGGAGGTCGCGGTACGGATACGGCGTCAGGGTAGGCGATACCCGGCGGGTCGCACCGGTCTTCTGATCGAGGACCATGATCACCCGCTGCGCCGGCCCCTTCGCGGTCGCGTCCTCGGTGAGGTAGGCGAGCAGGTCCGCGGTCGGCGACTGCGCCGGTGCGAGGCTCGGCGCCGGCAGGAGCCACGTGCGCTCGCCGCCGCCAACCGGGATCGTCGCGATCCGCTCGCGATCGCCATCGCGGAGCTCGAGGATCAGGTGCCGGTTGTCGCGCGAGAACGTCGCGTTGTGCTCGCTGCCATCGGGCCCGGCGAGCTTCGTCGGTTTCGCGGAGCCATCGAGCGGCCCGACGAAGGTGCCGTCGTCGTTCGTCCCGGCGAGAAGCTTGCCATCATGCGAGAGCGAGATCCGATCGAGCTCGAGATCGCCGAACGGGACGACCACGGGATGGTCGCCGCTGCGCGCCATCCGCCACACCTCGTCCTTCGTCGTCCGGTACGAGAGGAAGATCAGGTCCTCGGTCCCGGGGACAGCGACCGGCATCATGTCGACCCAGCGATTTCGCGACAGGTTGTCGAACTTCGTCGCGCCGCTCGGTGTGGTCTGGAGCGTGGCGAGGTTCAGGAACTCCGTGCAGTCGGACCACACCAGGCGGTTGCCGGCGATCGCGAGCTTCTTGCGCGCGGGGATCCCGGCGCCGCTCACCGCCGAGGCACGCGATCCATCGAGCGGCACCTGCCAGATCTCGACGTTGTTGGTCTCGGTGAGCTTCGCGACGAGCACCGCGGTCCCCGACGACGCGAGCGTGAGCACCTCGTCCATCGGCGTCGCGTCGCTGCCCGGAATCAGCCAGCGCGGTGTGCGCGAGCCGGCGTCGTAGATCGCGACGCCATCGGCGGTCGCGCTGCCGGTCTTCGCCAGCAGCACGAGGCGCTCGTCGGCCAGCTCGATCAACGCCATCGGGAACGCGTCCTTCGGCAGATCGACGGTGCGGCCCGGCGCGAGCGTCGCCGCGTCGTAGCGCGTGATGCCCTTGCGACCGCCCGCCCACAGGTGCTTGCCGTCGGGCGACCACGCCGGGCGGAACGCGCCGCCCACGATCCGCTTCGCGTGCGCGAGATCGGCGACGTCGGCGACGTACGCCGCCATCATGTCCTCGGTCTTCCGCACGAACGCGATCCGGGTGCCATCCGGCGAGATCTGCGCGCCGAGGTCCCAGCCCTTGGTCTGCGTCAGCTCGCGGGTCTGCTTCGTCACCGGATCGAGCGCCATCAGGTGCTGGTCCGGTCCGATGACCGTGTCGAAGTACACCGTGCCGTCGGGCGCGACGCTCGCGTACTCGTCGCACGCATCGGTCAGGGTCAGCCGCCGCGCATCGGAGATCGCCAGCACGCCGCTGGGCACGGGCGGCGGAGATGTGGGCGTCGGTGATCGCGTCAGCGCGATGGCGAGCGCGGTCGTACTCGCGGCCAGCACGGCGCCGCCGCCGACCATCCATGGCACCCGCGACGGGGTGGCGAGCTCGGCAGCGAGCGCGGCCATCGAGGGGAATCGCGCCGCAGGATCGATGGCGAGACCGCGCTGCAGCGCCTGGAACTGCCGCTTCGACAGTGCGTCGCGCGGAGGATCGCGTGGCGGTCCGTCATGGACGCTCTCGGTCAGCGACTCGTCGGTCTCGCCTGCGAACGGCCGCGCGCCGTAGATCGCCTCCCACAGCGCGACGCAGAAGCTGAACTGGTCGGTCGCCGGCGTCAGCTCGGTTCGCTTCCACTGTTCGGGCGACATGTACGCGGGCGTGCCCGCCATGACGTTCGCATCGGGTGCGAGGCGCGCGAGCCCGAGGTCGGCGACCCAGACGATGCCCGCCTTGTCGACGAGCGCGTTGCTCGGCTTGAAGTCGCGGTGGATCAGACCGGCGTCGTGGATGGCCGACAGGCCGCGCGCCGCCTGGAGAAACAGCGCGAGGACGTCGCGCGGAGCGGGCCGCGTGCGCGCGAGGTACGCCCCGAGCGTCTCGCCATCGACGAGCTGCATCACGAGGTACGGCGAGCCATCGACACCGGCGTCGTAGACCGGGAGCACGTTCGCGTGCGTGACCTTCGCGAGCGCCTGGGCCTCGCGGCGCAGCGCCGCACCGAGATCGCCCGTGGAGCCGGCCCGTTCGACGAGGATCTTGACCGCGACCACCCGATCGAGCTCCGGATCGTGCGCCGCCACCACCACGCCCATGCCGCCGCGGCCGACCACGCGCCGGATGTGATAGCGGCCGATCGTGGCGCGTCCGGTGGCGAGCTCGGCATCCGACAGCGGGCGCGTCGGCGTGGCATCCCATGCCGGCTGATCGTCGCGTGAGGTGGGGCCGTCGTTGGTCACGAGCGAGGTCGCACGATCCGGTAGAGCCGCAGGCGATTGATCATCGTGCTGCGGGAGACGCCCAGCAGCTTCGCGGCGCGCGTCTGGTTGCCGGCCGCGCGCTCGAGGGCCTCGATGTACTGCGCGCGCTCCGCGATCTCCGTGGCGCCGAGGGTGGCGAGGAACGCGTCGCCATCGTCCTCGTCGCGGCGAGCCGCGGCCGCCTCGCCCACGGGCGGTGAGAACGCGAGGTGCCGGGCGCCGACCGGTCCGCCGCGCGAGAGGATCAGCGCGCGCTCGATCACCGCCTTCAGCTCGCGCACGTTGCCCGGCCAGTGATGCGCCTCGAGCGCGGTCACCGCTTCGAGCGCGAGCGGGCGCATCGGCCGCCCGGCCTCTGCGGAGGCGCGCTCGAGGAAGTGCGCGGCGAGGCCGGAGATCCGGTGGCTCCGCTCGCGCAGCGGCGGCAGGGTCAGCGTGATCCCGTCGAGGCGGAAGTACAGGTCGTGGCGGAACCGCTTCGCCGTGACCTCGGTGGGCAGGTCGCGGTTCGTGGCGGCGATGAACCGCACGTCGATCTTGAACGGGCGGATCGATCCGATGCGCAGCACCTCGCGGGACTCGATCGCGCGCAGCAGCTTCGCCTGGGTCGATAGAGGCAGCTCGCCGATCTCGTCGAGGAATACGGTGCCGCCCTGCGCGGACTCGAGGAGGCCGACCTGGGTGGCGCTCGCGCCGGTGAACGCGCCCTTCTCGTGACCGAATAGCTCGCTCTCGATCAGCGGCTCGGCGAGCGCGGCGCAGTTCACGCGCGCTAGCTCACCCTGGCGCCCCGACAGTACGTGCAGCGTCTCCGCGAGCACGTCCTTGCCCGCGCCGGTCTCGCCGAGCAGCAGCACGCTCGTCGGGGTCCGCGCGCCGTCGCGCCCGAGTCCGGGCCCGCCCGCGACGGTCGGATCCGCGACCCGCAGCCGCACGGTCCCCGAGCGCCGCGAGCTGCTCACGCTGTCGCGAT
>JBBRED010000103.1:0-22978 GCA_038203335.1 Haliangiales bacterium
GTCCTTTTCTTGCCCCGGGGGCGTCGTCTCGTGACCATGGGCTTCGTCGGGAGGCCAGCAATATCACGGGCCTCCCCGAGGACCAAGGAAATGGCGAGCACGCAAGCCCCCAGCCCTTCAGAAGATCTGCCACCGCGCGAGCAGCTGGAACTTTTTTCCCAGACGGGCCATGGTGCCCGCGCGGAGCGTCCAACTCCCGCATCACCTGACATGGCAAAGAAGTCGAAACCCTCCCAGAAGGCCGGTTCCTCCGGCGGTGGTGGCGGTGTCCCCACCGCTCCCGGTGGCGCGGGCGGTCCGACCCCCGGTGACAACGATGCCTCCCTCGAAGCCGAGGCGCGGCGCCGGTATCTGAACTACGCGCTCTCCGTCATCACCTCGCGCGCGCTGCCCGATGTTCGCGACGGCCTGAAGCCGGTGCAGCGCCGGATCCTGTACGCGATGCTGAACGACAACCACCTGCGTCCCGATGCGAAGCATCGCAAGAGCGCGACGGTCGTCGGTAACGTGCTCGGCAAGTACCACCCGCACGGCGACGCCTCCGTCTACGACGCCATGGTCCGCATGGCGCAGGACTGGGCGCTCCGGCTGCCGCTCGTTGATGGGTCGGGCAACTTCGGCTCGATCGACGGTGACGAGGCCGCCGCCTATCGATATACGGAGTGCCGCCTGGCTCCGCCCGCGATGGAGCTGCTCTCCGAGCTCGACTTCGACACCGTCGACATGCGCGCGAACTACGACGGCTCGACCGAGGAGCCGACCGTGCTTCCGGCGCGCTATCCGAACCTCCTCGTCAACGGCTCGACCGGGATCGCGGTCGGCATGGCGACGAACATCCCGCCGCACAACCTGCGCGAGATGACGAACGCGCTGATCGCGCTCATCGACGACCGCAACATCAAGCACGTCACGCTGATGAGCCACATCCAGGGCCCGGACTTCCCGACCGGTGGCCAGATGCTCAACAGCAAGGTCGAGGTCCGCCAGATCTACGAGACCGGGCAAGGAACGATCCGCGTGCGCGGCGAGTACCGGCTCGAGGAGAAGAAGCGCGGCGGTACGGACATCGTCATCAGCTCGATCCCGTATGCGATGACGAAGGCGTCGCTGGTCGAGAAGATCGCCGAGGTCATCATCTCGCGAAAGCTGCCGTTCCTGCTGGACGTGCGCGACGAGTCCACCACGGACATCCGTATCGTGCTCGAGGTCAAGAAGGACGCCGACCCCGAGCTGGTGATGGCGTACCTGTTCAAGAACACGCCGCTGCAGTCGAGCTTCCACGTCAACATGACGTGCCTCGTTCCGGCGGAGTTCCTCGACGCGCCGAGCGGGTCACCTCCGCAGCCGCGCCGGCTCGGGATCAAGGAGATCCTGCTCCACTTCCTCGACTTCCGGCTGATCGTCACGCAGCGCCGATTCGAGTATCAGCTCAAGAAGCTCAACGAGCGCATTCATATCCTCGAGGGCTACATCACGGTGTTCGATGCCCTCGACGAGGTCATCAAGATCATCCGCGCCAGCGACGGCAAGGAAGACGCCGCCGGCAAGCTGATCAAGCGGTTCAAGCTCTCGGAGATCCAGACCGACGCGATCCTCGAGCTCAAGCTGTATCGGCTCGCGAAGCTCGAGATCAACGTGATCCGCGAGGAGCTCGCTGCGAAGGCCGCCGAGGCGAAGAAGATCAAGTCCATCCTCGGCAGCGAGACCAAGCTGTGGAGCATCATCAAGGACGATCTCAATCGCGTCGCGATCGAGTTCGGCACGCCGCGCCGGACCAAGACCGGTGGCGCGAGCGAGGAGATGGAGTTCGACGCCGACGCGTTCATCGTCGACGAAGACGCCCACGTGGTGGTCACCCGCGATGGCTGGATCAAGCGCGCTCGCGAGATCAAGGATCCGAGCCAGACGCGCACGCGCGAGGGCGACAGCGTGGCGCACGTGTTGCCGGGCTCCACGAAGGAGAAGGTCATCTTCTTCACGTCGCGCGGCTCCGCGTACGTCATCAAGATCAACGACATCGCGCCGAGCACGGGCTACGGCGAGCCGGCGCAGAAGTACTTCAAGTTCGCCGACGGCGAGAAGATCGTCTCGGCGATGACGCTCGATCCGCGCGCGATGGTGCCGCCGACGTTGCTGGCGGTCACCCGCGATGGCTACGGCCTGCGGTTCGCGATGGCGGTGCATAGCGAGATCACGACGAAGGCCGGCCGGCGCTATGCGAAGCCGGGCGAGGGCGACGAGGTGCTCGCCGTGGTCGCGTGCAACGATGGCGACATCGTCGTCACGGCCACGCGCGATGGACACGTGCTGCACTGCAAGGCCGACGAGATCTCGAAGCTCGAAGGTCCGGGGCGCGGCGTGACGGTGATCAAGGTCGCCGATGACGACGCGGTGATCGGCTTCATCGCCGGTCGCGGCAAGGCCGACACGTTGACGATCGCGGCCACCACCAGCGGCAAGGAAGAGACGTTCACCGCCGATCCGAAGCAGGTGTCGTCGCGCGGCGGGAAGGGCACGCAGGTTCGGAAGCGCACCTCGTTCGTGGTCGTGGAGAAGCCGGTGACGATCCAGCCGCTCGCGAACGCCGAGGGCGGACAGGGAGTGAACTGAGATGGCGCAGACCAAGGGTTATACCGGCGACGACATCCAGGTCCTCGAGGGACTCGATCCGGTGCGCAAGCGCCCGGGCATGTACATCGGCGGCACGGACAAGAACGGCTACCACCACCTGCTGTGGGAGGTCGTCGACAACTCGATCGACGAGGTGATCAGCAAGCACGCCTCGAAGGTCGAGGTCACGCTGCACAAGGACGGCAAGAGCGCGACCGTCGAGGACAACGGCCGCGGCATCCCCGTCGACATGATGTCGAAGTTCAAGAAGAGCGCCCTCGAGGTCATCTTCACGACGCTGCACTCGGGCGGAAAGTTCGAGCGCGGCAAGAGCTACGCGGTCTCCGGTGGTCTCCACGGCGTCGGTGCCGCGGTGGTCAACGCGCTGTCGAGCGAGCTGGTCGTCACCGTCAAGAAGGACGGCGAGCGGCACGAGATGCGGTTCGAGCGCGGCGAGGCGAAGGGGAAGCTCAAGAACCTCGGCGCGGCGCGCGGCAGCGGCACGATCGTGAAGTTCCATCCCGACGACGAGGTGTTCGGCGGCAAGCTGCACTTCGACGCGGACCAGATCGCCGAGCGGCTCGAGGCGAAGAGTTACCTGCACGGTGGCCTCGAGATCGTGTTCACCGACGAGACAGCGAAGCCGCCGGTCACGACCACGTTCGTGCATCCGCAGGGCATCGCGGAGTACCTGCCGAAGCTCGTGTCGGAGCGCGGCAAGCTCGCGACCCCGCCGGGCGGAGCGGTGTTCTATCTGGAGAAGCGCGACGAGGAGGCGAAGCTCGGCGTGGAGCTCGCTCTGCAGTGGACCGAGTCGCCCGACGACCTGATCAAGACGTACGTCAACGGCGTTCCCACGCCCGACGGCGGCACGCACGACACCGGCCTCAAGAACTCGATCGTCAAGGCGGTCCGCAACTACATCGGAACGCACAAGCTCGACCCGAAGGGCGTGTCGCTCACGGCCGAGGACATCCGCGAGGGCGTGGTGGCTCTGCTGTCCACGTTCGTCCACGATCCGCAGTTCCAGAGCCAGACCAAGAACCGGCTCAACAACCCCGAGGTCGCGGCCCAGGTCGAGGCGATCGTTCGCCCGGCGCTCGAGAACTATCTCAACGCGAACCCGAACTGGGCGCACGCGGTGGTCGCGCGGTCGATCATCTCGGCGCGTGCCCGCGAGGCGTCGCGCGCGGCGCAGCAAGTCTCCCGCAAGACGGCGATCAGCCACCGGCTCAACCTGCCGGGCAAGCTCGCCGACTGCTCGTCGACCGATCCGAACGAGAGCGAGCTGTTCATCGTCGAGGGCGAGTCCGCAGGCGGCTCGGCCAAGCAGGGCCGCGATCGCAAGACCCAGGCGATCCTGCCGCTCAAGGGCAAGGTGCTCAACACCGAGCAGGCGAACAGCCAGAAGCTCCTCGCGAACAAGGAGCTGCAGGACATCGTGTCGGCGCTCGGCTGCGGGATGGGCGACACGCTCGATATCTCGAAGCTGCGCTACGGCAAGATCTTCCTGCTGATGGATGCCGACTCCGACGGCCACCACATCGCCACGCTGCTCATGACGTTCTTCTTCCGCCACATGCGGCAGCTGATCGACGCGGGCCACGTCTACATCGGCCAGCCGCCGCTGTTCCGCATCGATATCGGCAAGCAGACCTTCTGGGCGCTCGACGAGGAGCACCGCGAGGCGCTGATCAAGCAGCACGGCAAGGTGAACAGCAAGCCGGTGATCACGCGGTTCAAGGGGCTCGGCGAGATGAACCCCGACACGCTGAAGCAGACCACGCTCGATCCGAAGTCGCGGTCGTCGCTGCGGATCCGGGTCGAGGACTTCATCGAGACCGACCGGACGATCAGCGAGCTGATGGGCAAGGATGTCCAGGCGCGGTTCAAGATGATCACGGAGAACGCGGCGGAGATCGGCGACCTCGACGTCTAGGTATGGCGCTCGACCTGATCGCAGAATTCGAGTTGATCATCGACGCGCTCACCGCCGAAGCAGTCGAGTACGCGGTGTGCGGTGGGCTCGCCCTCGGCATCCTCGGCCACCCGCGGATGACGAAGGACATCGACCTTCTGATCCGTCCCGCCGATCTCGATCGCGCGCTGGGGGCGGTGAAGGTGCTCGGCTTCGACATCCCCGCGCGGCAGATGGTGTTTCGGCAAGGGAGCGCGACCGAGCAGATCATGCGGCGAGTGTCGAAGCTCGATCCCGAGACCAATCAACTACTTCCGATCGACTTTCTGGTGCTGACTCCGGTGTTCGACACGGTGTGGAAGAGCCGGATCGTCGCGACCTATCGCGATCGAACAATCCACGTGGTGTCGCCCGACGGGCTTGTTACGATGAAGACGCTCGCGAATAGACCGCAGGACCTCGTGGACATCGCGGCCCTGCAGCGGATCGCCGATGACGAAGAAGTCTGAACCCATCGACATGTCTCCCGCGGCCGTCAATGGCCGCATCGAGGACATGCGGTCGCTCTACAAGTTGATGCTGGCGCTCCGGGAGTTCAAGGTCACATCGGCGTCAACCGAGGCGAAGCCCAGTGGCTCCTAGCCCTGGTGTCGGACGTGCGTAGGTTCCTCCAGGCCGTCATCGGTGCGCTGGTCCTGTGGCTGGTGGCGCTGGTGGTCATCGGCGTGATCTACGGTGGCCGAGCAGGTGACCGGGTGGCCACGCGGATCGCGGACTCTGTGGTCGCCGACGTCACGCTCGATAGCAGCACGCTCGCGCTGGTGCGCGGCCACCTGGTGCTCGATGGGCTCGAGGTCCGCAAGGAAGACCTCGGGCACCTGGCGATCGACGTCGAGACCATCCGGTGCGAGCTCCCGCCGCTCGGCGTGGCGCTGGTCGACCGCGAGTGCCGCGACCTCGTGATCGAGGGCGTGCGGCTCGAGGTCAGCGCCGCGGCGGTGTTCCAGCTCAAGAAGCCGAAGCGGGCCCCGCTGCACGTGCGGCACGTCGAGATCCGCGATGCGGTCCTGACGTTCGCGCCGAGCGCGTTCATCCCGGCGCTCGGTCGGATCTCGATCAAGATCGATCGCGCCGAGGCAGGCGCGACGACGTTCAAGACGCCGCTGTCGTGGATCTTCTCGCTGACCGCGCTCGAGGCAACGATCGAGCTACCGGCGGGCATCACGGTCAAGCTCGGCTACAAGGACGGCATGCTGAGCGCGGCCGGCGGCATCTTCGGCGCCACGCCCGTGACGCTGCCGTTCTCGATCCCGATCCCCGAGAGCGCCGAGGATGCGAAGGAGGAGATCAAGAAGCTCGTGACGCTCGGCAAGGGGCTCGCCGAGGAGCTGGTCGCGCGGCGCGCGCAGGACTGGCTCAAGCAGAAGCTGACGTTCTAGTCGACCTTGTAGAGCGCGAGCGAGCCGATCGTCTTTCCGTCGTAGGTGAGCGCAGTGAACCGGCGAGCGCCGAGCGGACCCTCGACGTGGACCGAGTCGACCTTGCCGGGGAGGCGGCCGCGCTCGCGGAGCGTGCCGCGCTCGAGCACGACGAGCTCGCGCTGCGTATCGGCGACGACGAGCGTTCTGCCGAACACGAGACCGGTCGCGGCAACGTTGGAGGTGCCGGTGGCCGTGCCGACGTCGTCGTAGGCGGTGATTCCCGCGGCCGAGGTGATCGCGAAGCCGCCGCCGGGATCGAGGTGGACCGAGGAGCCGGCGGCCAGCGGGATCGTGGCCAGGGGCTTGCCGGTCGCGGGATCGAGGATCGCGACCTGGGTGGTGGCGCGCACGCTATCGACGGCGAGCGGCGCGCCCTTCGGCCAGGCGAGCGTCGTCATGCCCGGCGTTGCGGTCCACACGACCTTGCCCGTGCGCTCGGCGAACAGCGTGCCGATGCCGCCGGCGAGGCGGTACACGCCGCGGCCGGGGACGAACGCGACGAGCTGTGCATCCGCGACCTTCGCTGGCGTGGCGATCCACAGCTGCTTGCCGGTCGCGCAGTCGACGACGGTGATCGCGTCGCGGTAGGTCGCGAAGTAGCAGGTCTTGCCGTCGGGCGAATGCACCGAGGTCGACGGCACGGTCTCGCCGGGACGCGACCACACCTGCTTGCCGGTGACCACGTCGATGCCGGCGAGGACGCTCGTCGATTTCCCCTTCGCGCGATCCTCGGCGCTGATCAGCGCGACGTTGCCGACGCGGCCGTGCAGCCAGCCGCTGTCGCCGGGGCACTGCGGTCCGGGCGAGCTGTGGCCGCCATCCGCGTCGGACTCGTCGATCTCCTCGAGGTGGAAGCTCTTCCCGCGCAGTGCGCCGGTCGTGCAGTCGGCGATCTGGAAGCTGCACGGGCAACGGCGCGCGCACGCGCCTTCCTGCACGTCCAGCCAGCAGCCGCCGCCGTTCATCACGGTCGCGTACGGCGCTCCGGCAAGCTTGCCGGTCGCCGCGTCGAGCACCTGGGCCGTGTCGGCGAACCACGCGATCAGCGACGCGCCGTTGACGAGCAACATGTGGCGCCCGCGGTCCTGCGGCGCGAGCTTCCGCGTCCAGGCGCGCTTGCCGGTGGTCGCAGCGAACGAGGTCAGCGATGCGAACCCATCGTCGATCACGGTGATCCGATTCGCGGTGATCGCCACATCCCACGCAGGGATGGTGACGAGCCTCTGCACCTGGTCGGCGGGCGCGGCCGAGGCCGTGCATCCGGCGAGCGCCAGCAGCGCGAGCCGCATCATCCGCGGTAGGTGTCGTCCTGCTCGATCTTCGAGAGGACCCAGTCGAACTCGCCCGAGGTGATGTGCGTCAGGCAGTGCTCGCACTCGCCCGACATCGTGATCTTCAGCGGCGCGCCGCAGTTCGGGCAGTTCGGCGTGGCGATCGGAGCACCGCGGCGGCTGCGCGAGCGGATCAGCGTCCAGTACTCGGTGTACGGGCGCGGCGAGCTCTTGCTGCCGCGCACCAGCTCGCCGGTCGCGCTCTTGACGACGAAGTCCTTGCCGGTCGCCCACAGGCGGATCGTGACAGCGTCGAACCACTTGTCACGCGCGACTTTCGCCACGATGGTGTGCGTGATGCCCATGTCGGTGAGCTGGTTGCGCAGGCCCTGTTTCTTGTAGGTGTCGACCCAGTACTGCAGGTAGTCGAACAGGCCGTCGGAGACCAGGCCGCGCACGGCACGCAGGTCGTTGCTCGCCCAGCCGGTGTTGAGCTCGCGGTAGATGAGGTTCAGCCGCGCGACGAGGTTCTGCTCGGTGATCGCGGGGTCGTCCTTCTCGAGATCCATCCACTGCGCGTCGACGTCGGCGGCGCGATAGGTCGCGAGATCCGTGCCGCGCTCGGGCACTTCCTTGGTCACCGTCGGCGGACGTTCGTCGCTCGACGACAGCATCACCTGCTCGACGATCCAGTCGAACCGGCCGTTGTCGACGATCTCGCCGCACGACGCGCACGTCTGCGTGCCGGTCTGGCTCGACTGCCACGGTGCACCGCAGTTCGGGCACGGGAATTCCTTGCTGCCACCGGGCGGCTTCGACAGCCGGCCGGCCTCGCGGCCGAAGATCCAGGTCTCGACGCTGTAGTAGGTGTGCTCGGCGGTGGAGACGTTCGCCTCGTACTCGACGCCGATCCGCACGCGCGCGGGAAGACCCTGGTGGTCGACGGGCGCCGGCGGCACCTCGACGCGGTAGATCCGCATCGCGCCGACGATCGCCGACTGCACGACCTTGCCCTGGCCACGGTTGAGCAGATTCTGGCGCGCGGGCGCGGAGACGTACGGCGCGACGGTGGCGAGCGCTTCTGGCGTGGAGCGAGCGCGCTGCGCCGTCGAGAACAGGCGGAACGCGAAGTCCTCGAACATCACCTGGGAGAACTCGGGATCGAGGCGCTTGACCTCGTTCGCGGTGATCGCGCGCTTGAGCTGCACTGGCGGACCGGAGTCCCAGTCCTTGTTCTTGTGCTGCTTGTACGCGCTGTAGATGAGCCAGCCGACGATGATGCCGAGGATCGGGATGCCGATCTGCGGGACGTAGATGAGCAGGCGGATCAGGTGGAAGATCAGCTCGAACGCGACGCCGGCACCGCCACCGCCGCCGCTGCTGCCGCCGCCGTGACCGCCGCCACCGGAGAAGCTATCGCCGCCGCCCGGGCGCGCGATCGCCACGCCGGCGAGCACCGCGAGCGCGAGCCCGACGAGAACCAGCGTGCGAGAGGCGCGCCTCAATCGTCCCCCATGTCGTCGTCGATCGCGTCGGGGAGCTCGTTGATATCCTCCGCGCGGCGCGGCATCACCACGCCGAGCCGGGTCTTGTAGCTCTCGAGGGCGCGCGCGACCGCCACTCCACCGCTGCTGATCGCGCCGTTGATGTCGCGCTCCGCGGCCTCGATCGCCTCGGGGGTGAACGCCACGAGCACGCCACTATCGGCGACGAGCGCGAGCTGCTGCTCGAGCCACGAGATGTAGACGAGCACGCCGCTGCGATCCATGGTGTTGTGGACGCCGCGATCCACGAACGCGGCGCGGGCAGCGTTCTGGACCTCGCGCCGCCGCACCGAGGCGGGCGTCAGCAGCCGCTTGACGCCCGGGAGCAGCTCCACCGCTCCGGCGGCGAGGGCGCCGACGAGGAACGGATCCACGAGGATCGCGATCAGCCCGAACGCCTGGTCGAGGAACAGCATCGCGGCGAGAGCGGTGAACGCAACGGCGATGCCGACGATCAGGTTCGCGTGGAAGTAGCCGCTCGAGCGCCGTCGCACGGCGACAACGATCTCGACCGACGACGCGTTCTCGATGGCTTCGACCGCCTGCTTGAACGCTGCTCGTGCCTCGTGGTCGAGGAACCGGGCACCCACGTCGCGGGTATACCACGTCAGCGGTAGGACACTGGCCGCCCCGGCAGCGCGGCCGTGGCGCGCCGGTCGACCTTGCCGCCGGGGAGCTGAGGGAGCCCGGTGACGATCGCGAGCTGGCGGGGCCGCGCGTAGGACGGCAACTGCGCGTGCCAGTGCGCGGAGGCGGCCTCGAGGTCGAAGGGACCATCCACGGCGATCGCCGCCCCGACGACCTGCCCCCAGTGCGCATCCGCGATGCCGAACGCGCACGCGGCCCGAACGCCGGGGGTCGCCGCGAGCACCTCCTCGATCTGGCGCGGATGCACGTTCTCCCCACCGGTGATGATCACGTCGTCGACCCGGCCGATGACGTGCAGCACCCCGTCCTCCACGAAGCCGAGGTCCGCGGTCACGAAGGCGGGTGCGATCGGCGCACCATCGAGATAGCAGGTCGCGAGCATCTCGCCGGCGACGGTGATGCGCGCCGGCACCTCGCGGGTACCGGCGACCAGCGACGCGCCGGGCAGCGTGACCAGGGGCGCGCTCGGATCGCCGGCGCGATCGAGTGGCGCGGTCGCGAGCTGACCGAACGTCTCGGTCAGGCCGTAGGTGGCGAGCACGGGCACGCCACGCGCGGCGGCATCGGCGAGCAGCGCCGCGGGAGCGGCGGCGCCGCCGAGCAGAACCGCGCGGAGGCCCGGCGGCGAGCGCCAGGCGGGATCCGCGAGGAGCTGGACGAGCTGCGCGGGCACCAGCGACGCGAGCGTGCAGCGCGCGAGCGCGGTCGCGAGATCCGCATCGCGCTCGAGCAGCTCGATCGGAACGCCGGCGGCGGTGCACCGTGCGACGACCGCGAGCCCGCCGGAGTGCGCCGTGGACAGCGCGAGCAGCCAGCGATCTCCGTCCTTCCAGCCGAGGTTCGCCGCGCTCGCCGCGCACGCTGCATCGATCGCCCGGCGCGATAGCACCACGCCACGCGCGCTGCCCGTGGAGCCCGACGTGAACAGCACCGCGGCGGTGTCCTCGGGGAGCGGCGCGGCCTCGACGAGCGCGCGCTGGCGGGCGAGCTCGGCGGGCGCGAGCTTCGCGTTCAGGAGCGCGATCGGCGTCCGCGTCGCGAGCGCATCCCGGATCTCCGCGATCGTGGCGGGCACCGGTGCGGCGATCACGATGCGCGGCGCCTTGGGCTCGACGAGATCATCCAGCGTCGGCGTCCACGCCGCCGCGACCAGCGCGGTGGGGCGCAGCTGCGGCGGCTGTACGGACCAGCGAACGAGCGCGGCGTGCGGCGCGAGACCGGCCGCGATCCCACCGAGTGCGAGCGCGAGCTCCGCGCACGCGGCGGTGCCGACCGGGCCCTCGAGACAGTGCGTGATCACCACCGCCTTGCCCGCGAGGCGCGCGAGCAGGCCGAGCGCGAGCGACGGAGCGAAGCCGCCGAGCAGCGTGGGCTTGAGGACCAGTGCGGCGAGGCCGGGGGAGGCGAGGGCGGCGTCGATCAGCGCGGGCGACAGCGTCGGCAGGCTCTCGTCGAGCGCGATCGGGCACGCGAGCGGCTCGCCGAGCAGCGTGTGCGCATCGATACACGGCTCCTCGATGAACTCGATCGGGAGCTCCGCGAGCACGAATAGCCGCTCGCGCACCCGGGCCCGTGGCCAGGTCCGGTTCGCGTCGAGGCGCAGCCGGATGCCCGGCGCGGCGACCGCGATCGCGAGCACGCGGTCGAGGTCACCATCACGATCGACCTTGATCTTCAGCGTCCGCGCGCCGGCCTCCACCGCCACGCGGGCGTCCTCCGGGGTATCGACGACGACGGCCACGGGCAGCGCGCGCGCGGGTGGGTCGGAGAGCAGATCCGCGATCGAGCAGCAGCGCCGCGATGCGAGCGCCGCGAGCAACGCCGTCTCGATCGCGAACCGCGCCGACGGAGTGTGGGTGAGCTCGGCGGCAAGCCGCGTGATCGCATCGAACGTGGCCTCGATCGCGAACGGTGCGCGCGCTGCCAGGGCGGCGACCCCGGCGGTGGCGCCGCCCAGCGTGTCGCTCGAGGTCCCCGGCAGAGGCGCGGCCTCGCCGACCCCGACGTGACCGTCGGAGGTCGTGACCTCGACGAGGACGGAGGCCCGCTCGCTACGACCGCGCGCGGCACCGGTGCCGGCGATCGGCCAGCGCACGGTGCGCGTGCGCACGGTCGCGATCTGGAGGTCAGCCGAGGGCAAGGCCGGTCGCGAACAGGATGCCATGCGCCATCAGCAACTGCGCGGTCGCAGCGAGACAAGCGTTGTGCTCGGGACCGTCCACGGCGCGCAGGAGCGCGCGCAGGCGCGCGATCGCGAGCGGCGCGGTGAATAGCGGGAGCGCGGCCCACGGCTTCAGGTGGATCGCGAGCGCGATCGGGACCGCGTACGCGACCGCGATCAACAGCGTGTACTCGACGAGCGCGGCCGGGCGACCGAACCGCACGGCGAGCGTGCGCTTGCCGGCGCGGGCGTCGGTGGCGCGATCGCGCACGTTGTTGACGACCAGGATCGCCGTCGCCAGCGCGCCGACCGGTACGGCGGCCCACCACGCGAGCGGTGGCACCCAGCCGAGCTGGACGTAGACCGTGCCGCACACCGCGACGAAGCCGAAGAACGCGAGCACGAACACGTCGCCGAGACCGTGATAGCCGAGCGGCCACGGGCCGCCGGTGTACGCGATGCCCGCCGCGATCGAGGCGATCCCGATCGCGACGATCGGCCAGCCGGCGACGGAGACGAGGTACACGCCAAAGGCCGCGGCCACGGCGAACGCGACGATCATCGCGCGCTTCATCGCGGCCGCGCTGATCAGGCCCGCGCTGACCGCGCGCAGGGGGCCGATCCGCTCCGGCGTATCGGCGCCCTTCTCGGCGTCGAACACGTCGTTGGCGAAGTTGGTACCGATCTGGATCGCGATCGAGCCGGCGAGCGCGGCGAGCGCGGGTCCCCAGGCGATCGTCCCGCACACGCGCGCGCACGCCGTGCCGACCGCGACCGGAACGATCGCGGCGGGTAGGGTGCGCAGACGGGCCGCGCCGATCCAGATCCCGAGGCTCATTTGGTCACTCCTTGGAGCTCGATCGCAGAGCGGCGCACGTCATGCGCGCCGGAGACGGAGACCGGGGCGTGGATCACGGTGACGCCCGGGGTGGCGAGCGCGGTGGCGACCGCGGTGCCGGCGGCGCCGGGCGAGCCCACGGTGACGGCGCGCGCGCCGAGCGCGGTGGCGACCATCGCGGGATCGATCTCGGGTGCAGTCACGAAGTGGCGCTCGAACGCGGCGCCGAGGTTCGCCTTCGCGATCGGCAGGCCCGAGAAGATCTGACCGCCGCGGTTATCGACGACGAGGATCGCGAGCGGCTGCGAGGCGCAGCGCGCGGCCAGCAGGCCACCGAGGTCGTGCGCGAAGCTGACGTCACCGAGCACGAGCAGCACCGGGGCCTCGCCGCGCGTGGCGCCGGCCGCCGAGGCGATGAGGCCATCGATGCCCGCAGCGCCGCGCTGGGTGATCACGGTGCGCGGCGCGCCGCCACCGGGCAGATGATCGACGACGCGGATCGGCAGGCTGTTGCCGATCTGGACGGTCGCGTTCGCGGGCACCGCGGCGAGCGCGGCGCGGAGCACGGCGACCTCGCTATGCGGTGCGTCCTCGATCGCGCGGGCGCACGAGGTCTCGGCGAGCGCGTTGACGTCGCGCCAGGTATCGAGCCACGCACGGGTGCGGACGCCACGCGTGCTGTCGCCGAGCGCGGCGGTGGTGGCGACGAGCGCCGTCGCGACGTCGCCGATGATCACGCCGCGTGCGGAGGACTCGGGATCCGACCAGGTCGCGCCGGCGAGCACCCAGCGCTGCGCCGCGCCGAGCGTGACGAGCCACGGAGGCCAGCTCGCGGCCACCGGCTCGGCGCCGAGCTGGAGCACGAAGCGCGGCGCGGGCCGCTGCGAGAGCGGGATCAGATCCGCGTGATCGATCATCGTCACGGTGGGCGGACGCGGGCCGAACCGGAGCTGGCTGCCGGCCTCGGCGATCACGGGATAGCCACTGCGCGCGGCGAGCGCGAACACCGCCTCGCGCGGGAAGCCCGCGGGCAGGGCTCCGGCGACGATCACGCCGTCGGTCTCGGAGGCGATCGCCTCGGCGAGGCCGCGGATCGCGTCGTCGTCGGCGACCAGGCGCGGCGGAGCGATCCGCAGGGGCCCGCGCAACGCGAGGGATGCGGCGACGAGCGCGTGCTCCTCGGCGGTCGATGGTGCGGCGGGCTCGAGCGGCTTGCGAAGCGGGACCTCGAGGTGGACGGGGCCAGGGTGCGGGCCGCGCGCGAGCGTGACCGCCTGGACCACCGTGCGGCGCAGCGCACGCAGCGCGAGCGGCTGACCGACCGGCGCGCCGAGCTCGAACGAGCCGCGCACGAAGTCGCCGTAGAGATCGAGCTGGTCGATGGTCTGCGATGCGCCGCATGCCTGCAGCTCGGGCGGACGATCGGCGGTGATCGCGAGCAGCGGCACGGCGGCCTGGCTCGCCTCGATCAGCGCGGGGAAGTAGTGAGCGGCGGCGGTGCCGCTGGTGCAGATCACGGCGGCGGGACGACCGGTCGCGCGGGCCACGCCGAGCGCGAAGAACGCGGCGGCGCGCTCGTCGATGATCGTGACCACGTCGAGGCGCGACTCCTGGGCCAGCGCGGCGACGAGCGGCGTCGAGCGCGAGCCGGGGCTGACGACCACGGTGGCGATGCCCGCATCGGCGAGCGACCCGATCAGCAGGTCGCACCAGATCGTCTGCACCGCGGCCGTCATCCGGTGACTCCGAGGGCCCCGAGCATCGCGCGCAGCTTGATCTCGGTCTCCGCGAGCTCGCGCTCGGGATCCGAGCCGGCGACGATGCCGGCCCCGGCCCACAGCTGCGCGCGGTTTCCACTGATCACGCCGGACCGTAGCGCGACGGCGAGCTCGCCGTTGCCTTCGAGGTCGAACCAACCGACGGGGGCCGCGTACCAGCCGCGATCCACCGGCTCGTGGGTCTTGATCCACTCCGTCGCGGACTCCGTGGGCGTGCCACCGACGGCGGGCGTCGGATGGAGGCGCGCGACCAGCTCGAGCACGTGCCGCGGCGTGCGCAGCTGCGCGCGGAACGGCGTGTGGAGATGAAGCACGTGGCGCAGCGCGCGGATCGCGGGCTCGTCCGGAGCCTCGACCGTTGCGCCCGCATCCTCGAGGGCGGCGCGGATCGCGTGGACCACGAGGTCGTGCTCGCGGCGATCTTTGGTGCTCGCGCGGAGCGCCGCGGCCTGAGCGGTGACATCGCCGGTGTTCGCCACCGAGCCGGCGAGCGCATCGCACATCACCATGTCGCCATCGCGGCGCACCAGGCGCTCGGGCGACGCGGCGACGAGCGCACCGGCGCCCGGCGGCTTGATCATCACCCGCACGCACTCGGCGTGGCGATCATCGAGCGCCGCGAGCAGGCCGGCGGCGCGCACCGGTCCCGTGAGCTGCACGTTGCACGTGCGCGCGGCGACGATCTTCGAGAACTCACCGCGCGCGATCGCGTCGGTGATATCCGTGACCTGCTGGTTCCACTCGCCCGCCGGCGCCGGGCCGAGCTCGGCGAGCGCCGGCTGCTTGCGATCGACCGTGCCTCCGGCGAGCGCGGCGCGGAAGATCGCGAGCTCGTCGCGCCAGCGCGATCCATAGACGGTGTCGCGTGCGTCGACGGCGAGCACCAGGTAGGCGCGCGCGTTGTCGTGCACGTAGGTCCAGCGCGGCAGCGCGAACCACGCGTCGCCGAAGCCGAGCCACGGCGCGCGATCGGCCGCGCCGGGCGCGAAGGCCGCGCCGCCGAGGAACCGCGGGCGTGCGAAGCCGAGCGCGCTGACCGGGGCGAGCTCGCCCGCGATCACGGCGCGGCTATCCGCGAGCTCGTCGCCGAGGTGAGTCGGCATCGTGTCGCGCGGCTCGTCGTCCGGATCCGCGGTGTTGGTCGAGATCGCGTGGGCGCCGGCGATCACCTCCGCCCAGCGCGTGCGGCCGGTACCGCGCAGCTCGCGCGCGATTCCCACGCCAACGATCGTCAGATCCGCCGAGGTCCACGAGACCAGCGGTTGATCGCGCAGTTCGTCGACGATCGCTGCGGCGGGCACCAGCGGCGCGGGCAGGGCGATGTACGTCAGGCCGCCTTCGCGCGCGGCGATGGCGAGCCCGGAGTCGAGCCACGACCAGTCGGGGGCCGGGGACAGCGGTTCGGTGCGTGCGAGCGGTGCGAGGTGCTCGGCGGGGGTCACGCTTCCTCCGTCGGTGTCGCCACGTAGAGCGTGCACGCTCCAAACGTCAGCGGCATCACCTCGATGATGCGGAGGCCGGCGGCCTGCATCTGCGTGGCGAACTCCTCGGCGGGCGGGAACGCGGCGATCGACTTCTGCAGATAGGCGTACTCGCGCGAGCCAGAGAGCAGTGCACCGAGCCGCGGCACCACGTGCCGCGTGTGGAACCGCGCCGCGTGACCGAGCAGACCACTGCGCGGCTCGCCGAGCTCGAGCACGCAGATCCGCCCGCCAGGACGGACCACACGTGCCAGCTCGCGGAGCGCGAGCGAGCGATCCGGAACGTTGCGGATGCCGAACGCGATGGTCGCGGCGTCCATCTCGCAGTCGCCGTATGGCAGCGCCTGCGCGTCGCCCTCGACGAGGGTGACGCGATCCGTGAGCCCGCGCTTCGCGAGCTTCTGCGCCGCGATCGCGAGCATCTGCGTCGAGGGATCGAGACCGACGACCGTGGAGCCGGGGACCATGCGCGCGATATCGATCGCGAGATCGCCGGTGCCGGTCGCGACGTCGAGCACGCGGGGCCGCTCGCCGAGCTGCAAGCGCTTCACGGTGCGCCGCCGCCAGCTCTTGTCGATGCCGAACGACAGCACGCGATTGACGAAGTCGTAGCGGCGCGCGATGCGGTCGAACATCTGTCCGCTGCCGAGCTTCGGGGCGACCAGCTCCGTGGTGGGTTCGGCGCTCACGACTGGCGCTCCAGCGAGGCGAGGGCCACGGTGACCAGCGCATCGCGCGCCGGACCCGCAGGCAGTTCCTCGAGGATATTCAGCGCACGCTGGACGTGCTCCTCGGCCAGCGAGCGCGTGACGGCGAGCGCGCCGCTCGCGCGGACCTCGTTCGCGATCGCGCCGAGCTCGTCCGCACTGACCGCGTCCGCCGCGAGCAGCGTCTCGAGCCGGTCGCTCAGCGTGGGATCCGCCTCGAGCGCGATGACGAGCGGGTAGGTGATCTTGCCCTCGCGCAGATCGGCGAGCGCATCCTTGCCGGTGCCGCTCTCGCGATAGTCGAGCTCGTCATCGACGGCCTGGAACGCCACGCCGAGGTGGAGACCGTAGCGCTCGAGCGCGGTCTCGGCCGCCGCGGGCAGCCCGGCCGCGCGCGCGCCGGCGATCATCGCCCAGCGGAACAGGGCGGCGGTCTTGCCCTCGACGATCGCGAAGTAGTCCTCGCGCGCGCCGGCGATCTTGCCGCGGCGCTCGAGCTGCACGGACTCGGCGACGATCATCTCGTCGATCACGGTGAGCATGCGATCGAGCACGTCGACGCCGCTCTGGCGGATCCGGCGGAGCGCCGCGATCAGCAGCCAGTCGCCGGCGAAGATCGATGCGGCATTGCCGTAGACCACGCACGCCGTGGGTTGACCGCGCCGGCGCTCGGCGAGATCCACCACATCGTCGTGGAGCAGTGTGGCCGAGTGAACCAGCTCGACCGCGATCGCGAGGTCCTTCGCGCGATCGGTGAACCCATCGCCGAACCGGCTGGTCAGCGCCACGCACAGGGGGCGCAGGTGCTTGCCACGCAGATCGAGGAGATGGTGAGCCGCACGATGGATCGACCGCGCACCGCGCGGGATCGCATCGAGCTCCTTGTCGAACGCGGTGAGATCGTCGCGGACGAATCGATCGAGCTGGACGAGCTGTTCGGCCAGCGTGGGGGCGCCACGAAGCGCGCTGACCTGCGAGAGTCGATCGAGCACCGAGACCGGGCCGTCGTGGATTGCGAGGTGGCTCATGGCTGTCCTTCCGATGATCCGAATTCGTTCAAAGATTCTTGAAAGGTTCTTCCATGAGTCGGCCTCGTTGCCAAGTGCCTTTGCAACAAAGCGAAATTACGTGTGGTTTACGATCCCCACCAGTTGGTGAACGGGCGTTGGTTGTGTAAAGAGGACAACAATTCTGGCCCTCGGTAGACTTTCGGAAGTGGCAAGCGCGCGGAGGGGCCGCGATCAGCGGCTCGTGAGCCGATGCCGGGTGGAATTCGACCGCCCGTCCGGGCGCGTCATCGCCGAAACCGAGGACCTGTCCGCGCGCGGTCTCTACATCCGCACCGAGGCGCTGCTGCCCGTTGGCGAGGAGACCGAGATCCTGGTCGAGCTCCCCGACGGCACCGAGCTGATGCTGTTCGGCCGCGTCGCCCACATGCTGATGCCGGCGGCCGCGCGCGCGCTCGGTCGCCATCCGGGGATGGGCTTCGAGCTGCTCGGCCCGGATACCTCGGCGCGCCTCCAGCTCCGTGCGCACATCGAGAGCCTGAAGACGGAGATCACGAGCCCCGGTCTGACGACGACGACGCAGGTGATCGTCGTCGAGCCGATCGCACCGCTCCGCACACGCATGGGCCGCTGCCTCGAGGCGGCGGGTTTCAAGGTCACCGCGGTCGCGAACGCCACCGAGGCGCTCGAGGCATGCGCGGTGTGGCGCCCCGACGCGATCATCGCCGCCGCCGAGATGGAGACCATGACCGGCGTCGATCTCGCGTACGCGATGTCGGAGCACTCCACCCTCTCCGATGTGCCGATCGTGCTGACCGGCGAGGAGGGCGACCTCGGCCGGCTCGAGGCGTTCCGTGCCGGCGTTCGCGACTACATTCCGAAGCCGTTCCTCGACGAGGAGCTGGTCATCCGCATCCACCGCGTCGCCGCGCCCGCGACGCCGAGCACGAACTTTGGCCTGCGCGGCAGCCTCGTCGACATCGGGCTCGGGACGCTGCTCTCGCTGTTCGAGTTCGAGCGCAAGTCCGGCATCCTCCTGCTGCTCCGCGGTGGCGACATCGCCCGCGTGTTCATCGCGGAGGGAAAGCTCATCAAGGTCGAGGTCTCGACCGGCAACGGCGCTCCGAAGGAGAGGCTGATGCGCCTGCTCGACTGGCGCGATGGACAGTTCGAGTTCTCGCCCGCCGCCATCGGCGGTCGGGACGAGGTCAACGTCACCGTCACCGCGCTGCTTCTCGAGCACGCGCGGCGTGCAGACGAAGACCGGACACCGATCCCGCAGCGACACTGACTCCCGTCGCCCGCGGTGTCGCACGTCTGTCGCACGAACAATTTCTGGCGTCGAGGAATCGGAATTCGCAACCTGTGGTTGTTGTGCTTCGTCCACCATGCGGATGGATCGAGGATCAGGGCAGCCATGAAGTCTCTCCCGGCGGTGTTGTGCGGCGTAGGCGTGATCGTGGGGGCCACGATCGCCGCGGCCGATCCCATTCCGGCGGCCGTGCGCGCGCACGCGGTTCGTCGCGAGGGCTCGATCTCGATCGATGGTCATCTCTCCGAGGCGGCGTGGGGGAGCGCGCCGAAGCAGGGCAGCTTCATCCAGCGCTTCCCGAAGGACGGCATCAAGGCCGACCTCGAGACGCGGTTCGCCGTGCTCTACGACGACAGCGCGCTCTACGTCGGGGTGTGGGCCGACGATCCGCACCCGGAGCGCATCCGCAAGCTGCTCACGCGCCGCGACGTCGACGGACCGGCCGATGCGATCGCGATCGGCTTCGACAGCTACCACGATCGCCGCACGGCGTACGTGTTCCAGCTCAACGCGGCCGGCGTGCAGCGCGACATGCTGCTGTTCGACGACTCGAAGCAGGACGACACGTGGGACGCCGTGTGGACCGGCGAGGTGTCGACGCAATCCACCGGCTGGACCGCCGAGTTCCGCATCCCGCTCAACCAGCTCCGGTTCGCCGGCGGCGACATGCAGGAGTGGGGCTTCCAGGTCACCCGCGTGGTCGGCCACACGCAGGAGCAGGCATCGTGGTCGCCGTGGCCTCGTTCGGCGCCCGAGATCGTCAGCCGGTTCGGCGTGGTCGACGGCATCGATCGGATCAAGCCGAGCCGCCGGCTCGAGCTGTTGCCGTACGCGAGCGGCGGGTTCGACGTGATGCCCGTCGAGGCGGGTGATCCACTCAACGACTCGAGGAACCTGCGACGCAACGCCGGTCTCGACGTGCGCTACGGCCTCGGCTCGGCGTTCACGCTGTCGGCGACGCTCAACCCCGATTTCGGTCAGGTCGAAGCGGATCCATCGCAGGTCAACCTCGGCGGCAACGAGCTGTTCTTCGCCGAGAAGCGGCCGTTCTTCCTCGAGGGCGTGGATCTGTTCAAGCTACCGATCGGGCAGAGCGACCAGTCGATCGAGGGCTCGTTCTACAGCCGTCGGATCGGCGCCGCGCCGCCCGGGCCCGACATGGACTACGACTACATCAAGCAGCCGACGTCGACGACGATCTACACGGCGATGAAGCTGACCGGGAAGACCCGCGGCGGCTGGTCGCTGGGCATGTTCGATGCGGTCACCGGCGAGGAGGACGCGACGATCGTCGATGCAAGCGGCGCGCGGATGTCACCGGTGGTCGCGCCGCTCACGAACTACGCGATGGCGCGCGTGAAGCGCGATCTGAACGATGGGCGCACGTCGATCGGCGTCTCGGGATCGGCGGTCAACCGCGCGCTCGGCGACACGCCGCTCGTCGACACGTTGCACGACCAGGCCTACACGGCCGGGTTCCAGGTGCAGCACCGGTTCGGTGACTCGCCGTACCAGATCGATATCCACGGCGTCGGTAGCTACGTGCACGGCAGCGAGGCCGCGATCTCCCAGACGCAGCGATCGTTTCGCCACCTCTATCAGCGCCCGGATATCGAGGGCACGAAGTTCGATCCCACGCGGCGCAGCCTCACCGGCATGGACGTGTCGTGGAAGATCGGAAAGCTCGGCGAGACCAAGCACTGGCGCTGGGGCTCGGGTGGCGACCTCCGCACGCGCGGTCTCGAGCTCAACGATATGGGGTTCCAGAACGCGTCGGATCACACGATCCCGTACGTGTTCCTCAACTACCGCGACGAGGATCCGGGAGACACCGTCCTCAACTGGGGCGCCGGCGGCGACGTCTATCTCGTCTCCACGCTCGAGCCCACGCTCGGTGACCTCGGCTTCGAGTGCAACGTGAACGCGCAGCTCGTCAACTGCTGGAACCTCGCCGCGGGCTGCAACCTCGACTACACGATCTGGGATCCGCAGGCGCTGCGCGGCGGCGAGTCACTGCACGGTGATTCGCGCCGGCAGGGCTGGGTCAACTTCAACACCGATACGCGCAAGGCCGTGTGGCTCTCGTTCAACGCCTACGCGGGCCGCACGCAAGCGCAGGACGAGATCGATGGCGGCGTCGACGTCGGCGTGACCGTGCAGGCGCGCTCGAACATCGACGTGTTCGTCGGTCCCAGCTTCTCCGATCGCGTGGACACGATGCAGTACGTCGATCAGGTCGACGACACGCTCGGGCAGACGCACTACGTGTTCGGCAAGATCCGCCAGACCGTCGCCGCGCTGACCGTGCGTCTCAACTGGACGTTCTCGCCGCGCCTCAGCCTGCAGGCGTATGCCCAGCCGTTCGTCGCGAGCGGTTCGTACACGGAGCTGAAGGACGTCGACAACCCGCGCGCCAGGACGTTCGCCGATCGGTTCACGCCGATCGCGAATCCGACGCTCGCCGACGGTACGTACACGGTCACCGCGCCTACCGGCGCGAGCTACGACGTCGGTCGCCCCGACTTCAACTTCCGCCAGCTTCACTCGACCCTGGTGCTCCGCTGGGAGTACCGCCCGGGCTCGTCGATCTTCGCGATCTGGAGCCACGGTCGGACCGACCAGATCGACGATGGACGATTTCGCCTCGGGCGCGATCTCCGCGGTCTCGGCGACGCGGAGGGCGAGAACATCGTGATGGTCAAGGCGAATTACTGGATCGGCCTGTAGTCGGCTACACTGGTGGGATGGGGAGCGCCCCCGAGCCCTTGGAGGCTCAGCGGTTCGGCAAGTACACCCTTGTCGCGAAGCTTGCGACCGGCGGGATGGCGGAGATCTTTCTGGCGCGCCTCCAGGGCGCCGCCGGCTTCGAGAAGCTGGTGTGCGTGAAGCGGCTGCTTCCGCACCTGTCGAAGGATCAGCAGTTCGTCACGATGTTCCTCGCCGAGGCGCGGATCGCGGCGCAGATCTCGCACCCGAACGTGTGCGCCGTGTTCGAGCTCGGCGAGATCGACGGCAAGCACTTCATCGCGATGGAGTACCTGGAGGGCCTGCCGCTCTCGTGCATCCGGCGCCAGGACATGTACCCGGGTCACCCCGAGGCGGGCCTCATCGCGGGCCTCGGCGTCCAGGCGTGCGAGGGCCTGCACCACGCGCACAACCTCAAGCGCCCCGACGGCACGCTGCTCGAGGTGGTGCACCGCGATGTCTCCGCGAACAACCTGTTCGCCACCGTCGACGGCGTGGTCAAGGTCCTCGATTTCGGCATCGCGAAGGTCCAGGACTCGTCGCTGCGGACCACGACCGGCTCGGTCAAGGGCACGTACGCGTACATGGCGCCGGAGCAGCTGCGCGGCGAGCGGCTCGATCGGCGCACGGACATCTTCGCGCTGGGGGCCGTGCTGTGGGAGCTGTTCGCGCGCACGCACCTGTTCAAGCGGGAGACCGACTTCCTCACGTTTCAGGCGATCACTACGGATCCGATTCCCGATATCTGCGAGCTCCGCCCGGATGTTCCGCCGGAGCTCGCCGACGTGATCGCGAAGGCGCTGGCCCGCGATCGCGAGCAGCGCTGGCCAACGGCGCGCGCGATGGGCGAGGCGCTCGCGCGCTCGGTCGCATCGATCGGTGGACCGTGGTCATCGGCGATGATCAGCGAGGAGATCGCGCGGGGCTTCGACGATCGGCTCGCCGAGCAGCGCGCGCTGATCCGCACCGCGCGTGAGGGCGGCGCGTACGACCTCGAGATCGATCGCGGTCCATCCGTGGGTCACGGGACCGAGATCGTGCAGACCCCGGTGTCGATGCCGAGCGGGGTGACGATCCTGCCCGCGCCCGCGCGGCAGCCGACGTCGCCGTCGCGCGAGCTCCCGAAACCGCGCGCGCCCGCTCCGGCCCTGCTCGCCGCGCCTCGCCGGTCGATGCTCGCGATCCTTCTCGTCGCACTGGTCGCACTCGCGGGCGGCGGGCTGGTCATGTTCCTCGTCATGCGCACGGACAGCGAGCCGGTGCCGCCGGCGAGGGAGCCGCCGCCGGTCGTGGCGCAGGCGCCCACTCCACCACCGCCACCAGCCGACGCCGCGGTCGCCGCCGTCTTGATCGATGCCGCAGAGCTGCCCGCCGCGGTCCCTGTCGACGCGGCGGTCGAACCAGTCCCGACGACACGTACCGACACGCCCACACCGGTGAAGCCTCGGCCCAAGGGCCCGCCCGGGTTCATTACCAT
>JBBRED010000104.1:0-22830 GCA_038203335.1 Haliangiales bacterium
AGGTCCCGCTGCAGCGCGACGACGTGCACGACGTCGACCGCCTGGTCGCGCTCGAGCGCTTCCTGCTGGCGTAGCTACTTCGGTTTTCTGACCGGCTTCGCCACGGCCTGCTTTCCGGCCGTGCTGACCGTCCACGCCTCGGCCGCGAGCGCCTCGGCCGCCCACGCGGGCGCGCCGATCACCATGATCATCGACGGGCCCTTGCGATCGATCCACGAGACCGTGCCGTCGAGCGCCATCCAGCGCGTGCGCGTGCCGACGTGATCGATGGTGGCGCCGGAGACCGCGTGGTCGAGCGCCTTCTCCGAGGCCTCGAACGCCTCGATCGCGTCGGCCTCGCTGTCCCACTCGCTGCGCGAGACTCCGATGGCGCGCTGCGGACGCTTGTCGTCTCCCTTCGCGAACGTGACCGCGCGATCACCGCCCCACCCCGCACCGGCCTCGGTCGCCGCCGCATCGGTGACGCCGTGCGCGCGCAGGAACAGCGTGAATCCGAGCTCGCCCCACACACTCGTGTGGGCCGGCGCGTAGTCCTTGAGTGATGCCGGCTGCTTGATGTCCACCGCGATCGGCTCGTCACCGGCGAGGTAGCGCTCGGGGTGCATGACCTGCTCGGTCGAGCGCGGCGGCTTCGCGAACGCGGCATCGACCGCGCTCCACGGCTGGCGACGGCGAAGCGCGGCCACGAACGAGAGGCCCGTGCGGTACGGGAAGATCAGGCTCTCGCGGATGACGAGCGGCGCCTTGTCGAGGCCGTCACCGTTGCCCGGCACGGTCATCGCCTTCTCGAGCGATGCGGCCACCTCGGGGTTCGACCACGGCGCCGCGTTGCCGGAGCGCGCGAGCATGACCTCGATCATCAGCGCGATTCCATCGCCCTCGACCAGCGCGCGGCGCGCGGCCGACGCATCGCTCTCCGCCGGCGAGAGGTCCTCGAACTTCTTCAGGTCGAACGACTGATCCTGCAGCCCGTGATCGATCTCGTGGGCGAGGACCATCTCCGCCCACGCGGGGTCGTCGCCCGCGGTCTTCGAGATCGTGAGCTTCTTGGTGTCGGGATCGTAGTAGCCGGCGATCTGCTCGGTCAAGAGGTCGACCAGCAGCGCCTTGTAGTCGGTCGCGAGCGGGATCAGGCCCCAGCGCGCCAGCGACAGTCCCTCGGCGACCGTCTCCGTGGCCGTCTTGTCCTCCGCGGCCATCGCGGCCAGGCGTTTGCGCAGCTCGTCCTTGTCGACCACCTCGTTCGGGATCGCCTTTTTCAATGGGAGCCCACGGATCTTCGCTACTTCGCGCGCGACCTTGTCGGTGCGGGCGAGGAGCTTGTCCAGGGCCAAGGGGTCCGCGGAAGCAACGCCAGCGAGGCAGACCGTGACGGAGACCCCGAGCAGAAACCGTCGCATCTACACCAAGCCTAGCAGGCTTGGCATTCCGCCGCCCGAGGTGGCACGCTAGCCGGCGATGACGACGTCCGAGGTGGTCCTGGGCGCCGCGCTGGTCGGGGCGAGCCTCGTCGGTTGTGGCGACAATCGGATGGGGCCGCACGCGTGCTCCGAGACGGCGGGCCATGCCTGCGTGTGGGCCGGCAAGAGCGGCGTCGATGGCTTCAACGGCGATGGCCTCGATCGCCGGGAGACCGAGCTGTACTGGACGATGGACATGACGTTCGCGCCCGATGGCACGGCGTGGTTCATCGACTGGAACAACCACCTCGTGCGCCACGTTCTGGCGGACGACACGGTCGAGACGCTCGTCGGCTGGGTGGATCCGATCTTCCCCGGCGACGGTCTCTCGGGCAATGCCGAGACCACGGCCGGAGGCGCGGCCGGGCTCGACGTCAAGCTCAACCACCCGACCGACCTGGTCGCCGAGCCCGACGGCAAGATCCTCATCATGGCGTGGCACAACCACAAGCTCCGCGAGCTCGATCCGAGCACCGGTCACGTACGGATCCTCGCCGGCGGCGGCGCGGGCTTCGCGGGCGATGGCATGCCGCTCGTCATGGCGGTGTTCAAACAACCGAAGGCGCTGTCCGTGGATGCGCAGGGCAACCTCTACATCCTCGACCAGCAGAACTTCCGGATCCGGAAGGTCGACAAGGCCACCGGGACGATCAACACGATCGCCGGCAACGGCATGCAGGGCTACGAGGGCGACAACGGCCCCGCGCTCGGCGCGAAGCTCAACTTCGAGGCCGGCTCCAACCCCGAGCCCTCGGGCGGCATCGCGCTCGCCGCCGGCAAGATCTTCATCGCGGACACGCTATCGAACCGGATCCGCGTGATCGACACGGCGACGATGATGATCACCACGTTCGCGGGCACCGGCGTCGAGGGTGCTGCTGGCGATGGCGGACCGGCGCTGGCCTCCCAGCTCTCTCATCCACGCGACCTCGAGATCGGCCCCGACGGCAACCTCTACCTCGCGGACACCGACAACAACCGGATCCGCATGATCGATCTGACCACGAACGTGATCAGCACCGTCGTCGGATCGGGCGAGCTCGGTCTCGACGCGACCGATGACCTCCCGGCGACGACGATGAAGCTGTCGCGCCCGTTCGGGATCGAGTTCGACCCCGCCGGTGACCTCTACGTCTCCGACACGATCAACAGCCGCATCCTCAAGGTGTACCGATGAAGTCGATGCTGTGGATCCCCGTCGCGCTTGTCGCGGCCTGCGGCGACGATGGCACCAGCACGGATGCGTGCGATCCGACCGTGCCGAACACGATCTGCACGATCGCGGGCTCCGGCAAGAACGGCTACGACGGCGACGACGGACCGGCACTGGCGGCGCGCATGTCGCTGCCGCAGGACACGCTGCTCGCCCCCGATGGCACGCTGTACATCCTCGACTGGAACAACCACCGCGTCCGTAGCCTGCCCGGCGATGGAACGATCCGGCACGTCGCCGGTCGCGGCGAGCTCGGCGGCACACTCGACGATCCGGCGAACGACGACTTCAACCATCCGACCGGGATCCTGCTCGATCCGAGCGGCACCAAGATGACCATCGCCGCGTGGCACAACAGCAAGCTGCGAGAGATCGATCTCGCGACCGGGGTGATCAAGGACTCGTGCGGTGACGGACGTCGCGCGTACTTCGGCGATGGCGGCCCCGCGCTGACGGCCACGCTCGATCTGCCCGCGAGTATCGCGCGCTCGCCCGCGGGCGACATGATCGTGATGGATCAGGCGAACCAGGTGCTGCGGAAGATCGACGCCGCCGGCACGATCTCGCGGCTCGCCGGCAAGTGCGTGATCGATGCGCCGCCGCCGACCGGTGGTGGACCGTGTGCGACCGGCGTGGAGCCCGTCGCGTGCCCCGGTGGCTCGGGCAAGTTCACCTGCGGCCCGATGGCCACGTGCGCCGCGCCGTGCACGCCCGGCTACGCCGGCGACGAAGGCCCCGCGCTCGAGCTCCGCATGGGACAGCCGTTCGGCCAGTCCGCGGATCCGGCGGGCCGCATCGCGTACGACAAGGCCGGCAACCTCTACTTCGCCGACACCGGCAACCACGTGATCCGCAAGATCGACACCGCGGGCATCGTGCATCGCGTCGCAGGGACGCCGCAGACCTCGGGCTTCGCGGGCGACGGTGGCCCGGCCCTCGCCGCGACGCTCTCGAACCCCGTCGACCTGGCGTTCGGGGACGACGGCACGCTGTACGTCACCGACGTCTACAACCACTGCGTGCGAGCGATCGCGCCGGATCAGACGATCAAGACCGTCGCCGGCATCTGCGGCCAGTCGGGCTACGACGGCGACGGCGCCGATCCGCTCGCGGCGCACCTCAAGCGCCCGTACGGCCTCGAGGTCGCGAACGGCGTGCTTTATATCTCGGACACGGGCAACGCCGTGATCCGCTCGATCGTCCTCCCCTGATGCGCTGGGCGTACCTGCTGCTCGTGGTCGGTGCGTGCGCCGATGATCCGACGCCGGAGTTTCCCGCGGACTACGCGACGACGTACACCGAGGTTCGCAACTGCCGGTCGAGCTCGGATCACGATCTCCACCGCATCCGCGTCCTCGCGGCTCCCGAGGCGATTGGCGCGTACACCACGCGCATGACCCCGTTCCCGGTCGACTCGATCGTCCTCAAGGCCGAGTACGACTTCGGCGACACCGACTGCACCGGACCGGTCATCGAGTGGACCGTGATGCAGAAGCTCGGCACGCCCGAGGACCTCGGCTGGGTCTGGCAGCGCGTCGCCGCCGACCGCAGCGTGACCACGCAGAACGACTCGCTGTGCATCACGTGTCACACGAGCTGCGGCGTCGCGCCCGACGGCTACGACGGCACCTGCACGATGCCGTAGGCGCTCCGCGTCTCCTGTTGACCAGCTCCAGGAGCGGAGCTAGCGAAGCGCCGCTTCGACGTCGCGCACGAGCTGCTCGGGCGGCGCGGTGCGCTCGAACAGCAGCACGCCATCGGGGCCGTAGACCTTGACGTGCGGCAGGTCGAACGAGCCCGGCGCGAGGAACGCCTTCCAGGCGGCGCTGTCGTTGTCGACGACCTCGAGCTTGCGGACCGCGATGCGAGCCGGATAGCGCTTCGCGAGCGCGACCATGCGCTCGTCGAGATCGCGACAGGGCGCGCACCAGTCGGCCCACAGGTCGAACACGGTCACCTTGCCGGGGACCGGGGTCACGGGGGTGGCGCTACCAGCGGGGCCGACCACGGCCGAATCGAGGCCGCGGTACGAGGGACGTCGTTTGAGGTCAAATGACATGACCACGCCGAGGCCGGCGACGACGCCGTAGTCGAGCTGGTTGCCCGCGACGCGCGAGTAGACCGGGACCTCGAGGTTCGCCGTGATCGCGAGGTTGGCGGCGGGCCGCCAGGCGACCGAGCCACCGAGCAGCACGTCGACACGGCCTTCGTTGCCCTCATCCTTCGGGACCTTGCCGTCCCAGCGCTCCGTGGTCTCGCCGTGCACGGAGGCGGCGAGGCCGAGCGTGAGCGACGTCGCGACGGCGGTGGACCCGGTGACGCCGCCGGAGATCCGGCTGCCGGGCTTGTAGCCGGAGGATGCCTCGTACGCCGAGACGTACGCGAGGCCCCACGCGGAGAGCGTGACCGGGGAGATCCGGCGCTGCGCCTCGAGCGCGAGGAACGGCATCGCGGTGCCGGTGCCGAGCTGGATGTGCTCGTGCTCGAAACCGATCGCGCCGAGATCGTACGGGTTCTCGTCGAGCGTGGAGCCGAGTGGGATCGTCGAGCCGAGCCGCGCGTGGAATGCGAAGCCGCCGCGGGACAGCGCCGCGTGGACGTGGAGCGACGGATCGCCGACGCCGTGGATGGTCTCGGTGCGCGCGTGGATGCCGGCGAACGATGGCTCGCGGGGCTGGCCGGTGGCGGGCTCGAAGTAGCTGACGTCGATGTCGACGACGCGATACGGGAGCGCGCCGCCGATCGCGAGATAGGGCGTGACGGCGTACTCCGCTCCGAGCCGGCTCTCGACGAGCACCAGGTGCGAGTCGTAGCGGACCGGGCCCGCGGCATCATCGAGGATCTCGGAGCTCGAGATCGGGAGCAGCCCGCTGGTGAGGTTCAGGGTGAGCCGCCCGGGGAAGAGCTCGCTGGAGGCGGAGGCGCCGACGGGGACGCCGGGGTTGCTGCAGGTGGCCTGACCCGCATTCGCAGGCGCCGCGAGGCCGGCAACGATGCAGGCAAGCGCGAGAAAGCGAAGCACGACTGCGCGGTGGTAACACGCCGGGGGAGGCCCGGCAAAACGCTCGGTGGGTGCTAGGGTGCGCGCCGATGTGGTCCGAGCTCGAGACGGCGCTCAGGAGCGATCATGTCGTCGTGCTCGGCGCGACGCCGGGGTGGACGGCGTGGCTCGCCGCGCAGCTCGTGACGCGCGATCCGATGCTCGTGGTGGTGGCCCCGGATGACGCGGCCGCGCGACAGCTGTCGGAGGATCTCGCGTTCTGGCGGATCGATGACGTCGCCGTACTGCCCGGCATCGATGTCTCGCCGTATACGGACCTCTCACCGGATCGGAGCTGCATCGTCGAGCGACTGGCCACGCTGTACCGGCTGACCCAGCCGGCGCTCGCGCCGCGCTTGGTCCTGACGTCGGCCGAGGCGCTCGTGCGCAAGACGCTGCCCGCCGTCGAGCTGGCCGCGCGCGGCAGATCGGTCAAGAAGGGCGACACGGTGGATCGCGACGAGCTCGCGGCGCTGCTGGTCGCCGGTGGCTGGACCCGCACACCGGTGGTGGACGAGCCAGGAACGTTCGCGGTGCGCGGCGGTCTGCTCGACGTGTTCGCGCCGCTCGCGCCGCATCCCGTGCGCATCGAGTTGTTCGGCGACGAGGTCGAGTCGCTCCGCATGTTCGATGCCGAGAGCCAGCGCACGCTGCGCCCGATCGACGTGGTCCACCTTCACCCGGTACGCGAGACGATCACGACCGGTGCGCGCGACGTGCGCACGCGGCTGCGCGACTACGCGGACGAGATCGCGTTCCCGACCAAGGCGACGCGGCAGCTGATCGAGCAGGTCGAGGCCGGTGGCGTGTTCGTCGGCATCGAGGGGCTGACGCCCGCGTTCCACGACGCGCTGGTATCGATCGGTACGTACATGCCGGCAGATGCGCGGTGGATCGTCCTCGATCCCGATGCGTGCCGGCGCACGATCGCGGACGTCTGGGGCGATGCCGAGGCGCGCTACCCGCAGCGCATGGCGGCCTCTGGCACCAAGGATCGCGCGCTCAGCTACCCGCCCACGGCGCACTACGTGACCGCCGAGGTCGCGCTCGCCGCGCCGCGCAAGGTCGAGCTCCCGATCCTCGAGCTTCAGGATCAGCCGGGCACCAAGATCCGCGTGGCGCCGGATGATCTGCACGTGCTCGCGCAGCAGCTCGAGCACGCGCGCACGTTCGGCGACACCGAGCACGTCGCCCCGCTCGCCACCGCGATCGCGAAGTGGCGCCGTGATGGCCTGCGCGTGGTGCTCGCGTGCGATTCGCAGAGCCGCATCGATCGCCTGTTCGGCGTGCTCACGAACCGCGGTATCGACGCGCGCCTCGCCGAGCCCACCGAGAAGCCCGGCGAGCGCGACGGCGTAACGATCATCACCGGCGCGCCGGCGCACGGCTTCGCGAGCACGCGCGATGGCATCGCCGTCGTGCTCGCCGCCGACGTGTTCGGCCAGCGCACGCATCACAGCAAGGCGAAGAAGCGCGCGAAGGATGCGCTGCTCGGCGGCGTCGCCGATTTCTCGCAGCTCGCGCCCGGCGACTACCTCGTCCACCAGCGCCACGGCGTGGGCCGCTACCACGGCCTCGAGCGGCTCGAGGTCGTCGGTGCCTCGAACGTCGAGACGCTGAAGCTCGAGTACGACGGCGGCACGCTCTACCTCCCGGTGTATCGCCTCGGCGAGGTCCAGCGCTACGTCGGCGCCGAGGGCCAGGGCCCACGGCTCGACAAGCTCGGCGGCCAGACCTGGGAGATCACGACCAGCAAGGTCAAGCGCCACATCCGCGCGCTCGCCGAGGAGCTGCTCCAGCTCTACGCGCAACGCGCGGCCGTGCCCGGCCATCCGTTTCCTCCCGCCGACGACAGCTTCCGCGAGCTCGAGGCCACGTTCCCGTTCGACGAGACGCCGGATCAAGCGGCCGCGATCGACGCCGTGCTCTCCGACATGGAGGCACCGCGCGCGATGGATCGCCTGGTCTGCGGCGATGTCGGCTACGGCAAGACCGAGGTCGCGATGCGCGCCGTGTTCCGCGCGGTCCAGGGCGGCAAGCAGGCGTGCATCCTCGCGCCGACCACCGTGCTCGTCGAGCAGCACTTCCGCACGATGAGCGAGCGGTTCTCCGGGTTCCCCGTGAACCTCGGCAAGCTCAGTCGCTTCCAGTCCAAGGGCGAGCAGGTCGCGACCGTCAAGAAGCTCGCCGATGGCGCGATCGATATCGTCGTCGGCACCCACCGCGCGCTGTCGGCCGACGTGCGGTTCAAGGACCTCGGCCTCCTCGTGATCGACGAGGAGCAGCGGTTCGGCGTGGCGCACAAGGAGCGGATCAAGAAGACGCGCACGCAGGTCGACGTGCTCACGCTGACCGCCACGCCGATCCCGCGCACGCTGCACCTCGCGATGGCGAACCTGCGCGACCTCTCCATCATCGCCACGCCGCCGGCCGATCGCCGCGCCGTGCGCACGTTCGTGTCGCGCGTCGACGACACCACGGTGAAGGAGGCGATCGAGCGCGAGATCGAGCGCGGGGGCCAGGTGTTCTTCATCACGCCGACGATCGGCCAGATGGGCCAGAAGGCGCCGGACCACCGGATCCCGAACGAGGATCGCCCGCCCCCGAAGAAGACGAGGCCGCGCGATGACGACCGGTCGATCGTCGAGTGGGCCGAGTACCTCCAGGGCCTCGTCCCGAAGGCGCGGATCGGCATCGGCCACGGCAGCCTGACCGCCGAGCAGCTCGAGAAGGTGATGGTCCAGTTCGTCGCCGGCGAGCTCGACATCCTGGTCGCCACGACGATCGTCGAGAGCGGCCTCGACATCCCCAAGGCGAACACGATGTTCGTCGCGCGCGCCGACGCGTTCGGCCTCGCGCAGCTCTACCAGCTCCGCGGTCGCATCGGCCGTAGCAAGGACCGCGCGTACTGCTACCTGCTCGTGCCCGAGCCGGAGCACATCACCGAGGACGCCCGCCGCCGGCTCGAGACGCTGCAGCGGTTCACCGAGCTCGGCGCGGGCTTTCAGATCGCGTCGCAGGACCTCGAGATCCGCGGCGGCGGCGAGCTGCTCGGCGCGAAGCAATCCGGCTCGATCGCGGCCGTCGGGTTCGATCAGTACGTCCGCATGCTCGATGCTGCGGTCGCCGAGCTCGGCGGCAAGCCGATCCACTCGGCGATCGACCCCGAGCTCACGATCGAGACCCCCGGGTTCATCCCCGACGACTACGTCCCGGATCCGGGGCAACGGCTCGAGCTCTACAAGCGGCTGTCCGCGGTCGACACCGACGACGAGCTCCACGCCGTGATGGCCGAGATCGCCGACCGCTACGGTCCCGTCCCGGGCGACGTGGTGCTCCTCGGGGAGCTGATGGGGGTCAAGGCGATCGCCCGCGGCGCCGGGGTGCTCGCGCTCGAGATCTCGTCGTCCCGGGTCGCGATCGCGCTCCCCGATTCGACACCGGTCGCGAAGCAGGTCCTCCAGGCCGGATGGCGCAAGCTGCCGGATGGCCGGTTCGCGATCGTGCCTCCGTCACCCGGAGGCGCCGCAGGGGCCAGGCGAGCCTTGTTGGACGCCCTGGCTCGTGCTACGTGAACTTGTTGTGATGATTCGCTTTCCGGTCGGGGTCCTCCTTGCAGCGGCGCTCGTGTGCGGCTGCCAAAAGAAGTCCGATCATGGCACCGCGGCGGAGCCCACGAAGGGCGCGCCGGGCGGCGGCGGCACGGCATCGCCACCGCAGAGCGCAGAGGAGCTGAAGGCCCCGCTCGCGAAGATCGATGACGTCACGATCACGCTCGGCGAGTTCCAGGAGCGGATCAACCGGCAGTCGCCGTACATCCGCGCGCGCTACACGTCGCTCGAGCAGAAGAAGGAGTTCCTGGACTCGCTCGTCCGCTTCGAGGTGCTCGCGAAGGAAGCGTATCGCCGCGGTCTCGACAAGGATCCCGAGGTCGTCCGCACGATGAAGCAGGTGATGATCCAGAAGCTGATGCGGGATCAGTTCGACGCGAACGTCACCGCGGAGACGGTCCCCGAGGCCGAGATGAAGGCGTACTACGACGCCAACCTCGCCGAGTACGTGAAGCCCGAGGAGGTCCGCGCATCGGCGATCATCCTCAAGAATCGGGCGCAGGCGGACCGCGTGGCGCTCGAGGCGAAGGGGGATGGCGGCAAGACCAACAAGGGCTTCCGCGACCTCGTGATGAAGTACTCGGCCGACGAGGACACGAAGCTCCGCGGCGGCGACCTCCGATATTTCGACGCCGCGAGCAAGGAGCTGCCCGCGCCGGTCGTGAAGGGCGCGTTTGGCCTCATCAACACGGGCGACGTCTCCGGCGTCCTCGATGCCGGCAACGGCAGCTTCTACGTGCTCAAGCAGACCGGTCGCCGCAAGTCGCTCACCAAGTCGTTCGACGACGCGAAGCCGGCGATCCGCAACAAGCTCTTCCGCGATAACCGGCTGAAAGCGCAGAAGGATTTCGTCGACAAGCTCCGTACGACCGCGAAGATCGACGTCAACGACGCAAACCTCGGCAAGGTCCGCATCGACACTTCGATGACCCAGGACGATGGCCGTGGCCACGACCTGACCCCGCCCGCCATGGGCGGCGCGATGTCCCCGCCCCCGCCTCCTCTGGCACCTGATCCCGGCAACCCATCGCCCGTCCCGTGAGTCCAATGCTCGTGCGCAAGCTCCTGATCGTGCTGCTGGCCCTGGTTCCGGTGGTCGCCCTCGCGGCCCCCGAAGACAAGGACAAGGGCGAGAAGTCCGACAAGCCGGCGGAGAAGACCAGGTCCCCGAACGCGGGCAAGAAGATCATCTTCGAGCGCGTGGTCGCGGTGATCAACGACGCGATCATCCTGCGCAGCGAGCTCGAGGCGCGCATGGTGCCGGTGATCGGCGAGGCGCAGCAGATCGCAGATCCGAAGGAGCGCGACCGCCGCATCGACAAGCTCCGCGGCCAGGTGCTCGACGAGATGGTCAACGAGGAGCTGATCGTCCAGGCCGCCGAAGGCGCGAAGATCGAGGTCGAGTCCACCGAGGTCCAGGCCGCGCTCGACGAGATCAAGTCCTCCAACAACCTCGACGACGCCCAGCTCGCGCAGGTGCTCGCCGCCCAGGGCTACACGCTCGGCAACTACAAGACCGACCTGCGCCGCCAGCTGCTCCGCCTTCGCGCGGTCAACCAGCTCGTCGCGCCAAAGGTCACCGTCACCGACGAGGACATCAAGGCGCGCTACGACGAGATGCAGCGGCGCAGCGCGTCGGTGAGCGCGGTCAAGCTGTCGCACATGCTGTTCAAGCTCCCCGAGCATCCCACCGAGCAGCAGCTCGCGGAGGCCAAGGAGAAGGCGGCCAAGGCGATCGCCCGCGTCAAGAACAACGAGGAGTTCGCGAAGGTCGCGGGCGAGATGTCGGAGGATGACGGCACCAAGGCCACCGGCGGCGAGCTCGGCTGGTTCCAGCGCAACTCCCTGGCCAACCCCGAGTGGGAGCCGATCGTGTTCGCGATGGAGAAGGGCGATGTGCGCGGACCTGTGATGGGACCGCAGGGCATGCACGTGTTCTTCGTCAGCGAGGTCAAGAAGTCCGATCTCAAGCAGTTCGCCGAGATGAAAGAGCAGCTGTCGCGGGAGCTGCGCCGTCAGGCGATGGACAAGCAGACGCAGGTCTGGATCGACGAGCTACGCAAGAAGGCGTACATCGACATCAAGCTGCAGTGATCTGAGGCAGGCCGACGATCGGGTAGGTGCGAAACGGTAATTCGGATCCATCCTTTTCGGGATGGACGCGCTTACAATGGCCACGAGGGATCATCGTGGCCGACAACCGCCGTTCATCAAGACGTCACGTCGTTTCGATCGTCGGAAAGCTCGCGATGGGTTTGGAGCCGAACGGGGACTGCACGATCGTCAACCTCTCGCTCGGCGGCGCGCTCGTCGCGCAGACCAAGCGGCACCCGATGGGCGCGCGCTGCAACATGGCGTTCCGCGTGCCGACGATGGAAGAGCCGATCGAGATCGGTGGAACGGTGCGGTGGTCGGACGATACGAGCGTCGGGATCCAGTTCGATGGACTGCGCGCGCGTGACGTATGGGCGCTGAACGAGTACTTCAAGACTCTCGTCGACGGCTGATCCCCACCGCGATCGTCCTGCTCGGGACGATCACGGGTGTGGCGAATGCGGCACCGAAGACGCGCGAGCGCGTCGCGGTGATCGATCTCGGGCCCGCGGACGGCGGCGCGATCCGCCGTCGCCTCGCGGGCGTGGTGGTCGCCGCGGGCTTCGAGGCCGTCAACGGCGAGGGCCTCGAGGACGCGCTCGCCGGCGAGGCGGCCGACAAGGACGCGCTGCAGCTCGCCGCCGCGCTGGCCGAAGCGCAGCGCGCGTACGGAGCGCTCGACTGCGCGGCCGCGACCGCCTCTGCGAAGCTCGGCGTGGGCATCGCCGCCGCGCGGCAGGCCTCCGGGCTCGCGGTGCCGGAGCTCGCGCGTGCGTGGACGTACGTGCTGCTGTGCGCGGACCGCGCGCAGAGCACCGATGACGCGATGCACGCCGCGGCAGCGCTCCGCCGGGTCGGAGGGAGCGCGGCGGTGCCCGCGGATGTCTGGGCGAAGTATCCCGACGTCGACACGCTCCTCGACCACGACCAGTTCCCGCTCGAGATCACCACGGCCACGGCGGGCGCCGAGGTCTGGGTGGACTTCCGGCGCGTCGGCGTGTCTCCGGTAAAGACGTTCGTGTCGGCGGGCGAGCACGTGATCGCCGCCGCGCGCGGCACGGAGCGCGGCTGGGCCGCCGGCACCGGCGTGAAGACGCAGACCGCGCTCGCGATCCCGATGGCAGATCAGGCGACCGCTGCTGCCGCCATCGCGAGGCGGGTCGCGGGATGGAAGGGCGCCCTGCCCGCTCCGGCCGAGCTCGGCGCGGTGCTCGTCAAGGTGCGCGCACGCGCGGCGCTGATCCGCCGCGGCGACACGCTCGAGGCGTGGGGCCACATCGGCGCCGGCGAGGTGCCGCGACGGCTCGGCGGCGAGGATGGAAGCGGCCCGCTGACGGATGCGGATCGGCTGGTCGCGCTGATCACCGATCGCGTGCACACGTGGAACGACCGTGCGCCAGATCCGGATCAGCCGCTGCTCGTCGAGGATCCGAAGGATCGGCTGCGCAAGGGCGCGAAGGCCGAGGAGCCTACGCGGTGGTGGGTCTATGGCGCGTTGATCGGCGCGGCGGCGCTCGGCCTCGGCGTGATGTACGCGTACGACAGCGCCGACAGCACGCAACACGTGGAGCTTCACTACCCGTGAGGGGGTTGATCGCTCTCTTGGTGGCGCTGTGCGGGTGGCTGTCGACGGCGGAGGCGGCGCCGACGTTGGTGCCCACCGCGAGTCGCGGCCGGATCACCGTGTACGCCGAGCCCGGGCTCGAGGACGTCGCGAGCCGGCTCGCCGCCGGTGCGGAGGCGGCGCTCACGCGGATCGGCGAGGACCTCGTGGATCTGCCGGCGCCCAAGGCGATCGAGGTGCGGCTCGTGCGCGACGCGCGCGATCTGCCCGAGGTCGCGCCTGCCGCTCGTGGTGCGCCGGAGTGGGCGATCGGTGTCGCGTATCCGGATCTCGGGATCATCTCGGTGGCGATGCGGCGCGGCGCGAACGCCGTCGATGCGATGGGCACGCTCAAGCACGAGCTCGGGCACATCGCGCTCGGCGTCGCGATCGGCGACCGCGCCCCGCACTGGTTACACGAGGGCTTCGCGTACCAGCACTCGGGCGAGTGGTCGTGGGAGCGCACCGAGACCCTCGCCGGCATGGCGTGGTTCGGCGGCATCGTTCCGCTGTCGGAGCTCGACCGCACGTTCCCCGCGGCCGAGATGCCGGCGAATCGCGCGTACGCCGAGAGCTATGACTTCGTCGGGTACCTGTCGCGACGCGGGCGATGGGAGGACAAGGAGGACGATGGCGATCGGTGGCCGTTCCGGAACTTCCTCACCGCCGTCGGCCAGACCGGCGACCTGGATCGCGCGGCGAGGTCGGCGTTCGGCAAGCCGCTGCACGAGCTGTTCGAGGAGTGGCGCAGCGATCTGACGTCGCGCTACATGCTGCTGCCGATCGGCCTGCTCGGGCTCGCCGTATGGATCCTCTGCGCGGTGCTCCTCACACTCGGGTTCATGCGTCGCCGGCGACAGAACCGGAAGCGGCTCGCGATGTGGGATGCCGCCGAGGCGGCCGAGGACGCGGCGATCACGGCGCAGGTCGATGCGCTCACCGCGCTCGAACCCGTGTCCGTGCCCGTCGTACCGGCGCAGCTCCTGAATTGATTCCGCGCGCGTCCGGGCAATTCGCCGGACCGCTTCTTCGACGAGGATTTGCTCGTCCGGGCAATCCGCCGCATCGCGCGGCTAACCGCCCCGCGAGGACGAAATGCCCCGCGCGCGCGAACGTAACCGCGCGCGATCGCGACGCGTCGTCGGTACACCCGATGCACATCCCCCGCTCGCCAATCACGGCAAAATGCACTTTCCAGGAGTCAGTCGATGCGCAACATGATCCGTGCAGCCCTCATCATCGGAACCCTCGCCACCCCGATGCTCGCTGCCGCCGACGCCCCGAAGGCGAAGGCCCCGGCCACCGAGAAGAAGGCGGACGCCGCCCCGGCCACCGACAAGAAGGCGGATGCCGCGGCCACCGACAAGAAGGCGGACGAGAAGCCGGCCGCCGTGACCACGAAGAAGGACGTGAAGGCGAAGGCCCCGGCGAAGGCGAAGAAGGAAGCCGCTCCGGCGACCAAGTAGCCCCCGCTACGATCGCGACGGTCAGCGCTGCTCCGGCAGCGCTGTTGTCGTTTCGGTCACGGGTTCGCCGGCAGTTGCGGCGGCAGGCTGACCTGCCCGCCGGCCGAGATCAACTTGCCGCGGACGATCACCATGGCACCGGACAACAGCGTCGGCTGGGAAATGCCCCACGACGAGGACCAGCAGAGCCGGCCGCCGGAGCCCAGCAGCTGGCCGGTCGCGAGCTGGATGTTCCGGGTCGCTTCGTCTCCGACGACCTGATCCTCGAGGAACGTCGTCGAGAATCGGGGGTCGGCGACATTCTGGATGCGCAGCGAGAACGAGCCGCGCCACGTGGTGGCGACGGTGTCGGGTTGGTACGTGACATCGGTGATGTCGAGGTAGTAGCCGGCGGGTACGATCGGCCCGGTCACCTGCTGGGCCTTCCCGTCCGGCGTCTGGAGCACACGGATGAACGCGTAGCCGGCGCCGTTCGGACAGGTGGCGCCCGTGCTGCGCAGCATGACTCGCTCGCTGGCGACATCGGCGTGAGCAACCGTGGTGCCGCACAGGGCGGCGAACAGAGGAACAAGGAGTTTGCGCATGAGCGGACACGGAGCATCCCCCGTGCCGGCCGTAACTCCGTGATCAGTGGGCGCGGTTGGACATCATGTCCAGACCCGGCGTCTAGCCGTGCCGCCTGCGCCCCTCGCTTGCGCCCGTGGTCGGGCACGCCGGTTGCTGCGGTGCGACGGCGAGGTTGGATACAATGCGCGGACATGGCGATCGACCAGGGGCCTACGGTGCGTGAGGGCGTCGCAGCTCCGGGCCCCCAGCCCAGCGCGCTGCTCGTGATCGGCGACGGAGCCGTCCGGACCGTGCCGATCGCCACCGACTCCCTCACGATCGGGCGTGCGCCTGAGTGCGAGGTTCAGCTCGGTCACGCCAAGCTCTCCCGCCAGCATGCGGTGCTCCGGCTCGGCCCACCGGTGACCGTGCAAGATCTCGGATCGACCAACGGAGTGCGGATCGGCGGCGACGTCCATCGTGGTGGGGATCCAGTGGTGCTCGGGACCGAAACCAGCTTCCAGATCGGCCCGTTCGCGTTCGTGCTCGTCTCCCGCGCGCAGCTCGCGGTGACCGGTGGCGGCGTGCGCGACGCCTTGCTGGTCGACGAACCGACGGCAGATCCACCGCCGGCGTTCTTGCGCGACTTCGCCGCGGCGCTGATCAACGTGCTCGTGCTCGGGGAGACGGGGTCCGGGAAGGAGGTGCTCGCGCAACGGCTGCACGCGTTGTCGGGGCGCACCGGCCCGTGCGTCGCGATCAACTGTGCGGCGCTCAGCGAGGCGTTGCTCGAGAGCGAGCTGTTCGGTCACGAGCAGGGCGCGTTCACCGGAGCCAGCCGAGCCAAGGTCGGCCTGCTCGAATCGGCGCACGGCGGAACCGTGTTTCTCGACGAGATCGGCGAGCTTCCGCTCGCGTTGCAGCCCAAGCTCCTGCGGGCGATCGAGGCGCGAGAGATCATGCGCGTGGGCGGCGTGCGCGCGCTGCCGATCGACGTGCGGTTCATCGCGGCGACGCACCGCGAACTCGCGGCCGAGGCTGCCGCGGGTCGGTTTCGCAGCGACCTGTACTTCCGCCTCGACGGCATCACGCTCCGACTCGCACCGCTGCGCGCACGCCGCCAGCGCATCGCGCCGCTCGCGATGCAGTTCGTGGCGAATGCGCGCGTAACGCCGGCATTCCTCGAACGACTCGAGAGCTATCCATGGCCGGGGAACGTGCGCGAGCTCAAGGCGGTGTGCGAACGCGCCGTCGTGCTCGCGCGAGGGGGGCCGCTCGACGTTCATCACCTGATCATGACCGCGCACGCTCCAGCGCCGGCGCCGGATCCCGCGCCGGCTCCAGCTTCAGCGGCCGCGAGCTCCGATCTCACCTCCGATCAGCAGAGCGAGCGCGCGCGCATCGTCATCGCGCTCGAAGCTGCTGCCGGCAACCAGCGGCGAGCCGCCGCCGCGCTCGGGATTTCTCGCGCGACGCTGAGCACGCGTCTCGTGCTCTACAGGATCCCGCGGCCGCGCGATCGCTAGCTCAGCGGTTCGCGATCGCTGCGATCTCGCGATCGACCGCAGCAACCGCGGCGGGGCCACCATCGAGCAGGAAGCTCTTGCGTGCGAGCGCGAGCTCGACGCGAGCTTCGTCGATCTTGCCGTCAGCTGCCAGAGCGTGTCCGAGCGTGAGTCGGGTGCGTGCCACGCCAACCGACGTCGGCGCCATCTTCGTGAGCTCGGTCGCGAGCGCGGCGCGCGCCATGGCGGCACCTTCGCCGGCATGCCCCGCGTTGACCAGTGCGGTCGCGAGGTTCCCTCGGCGTGACGCGGCATCGAGCGAGTCCTCCCCGGTGCGCTTGATCGCGAGCGCCACCGCCTCGCGGCCGTAGGCGATCGCCGCCGGTGGATCTTTGTCACTCGCGACCACGAGGTGGTCGAGCACGGTGGCGATCAGCTCGTGCTCCGGCCCGAACATGCGGCGCACGATCGGCAGGAGCTCCTCGAGCTCGGGCCGAGCGTGCAGGCCGTCTCCAGAAAATGCGCGCTCGCCGGCGAGGTTGACCCGAGTGATCAGCACCGTTCGGTGCTCCGGGCCGTAGGCGGAGCGTTGGACCTGGAGCACCTGCTCGAGCAGCGCGATCGATCCGGCGAGGTCGCCGCGCTCCTGCTTGATGTTGGCGAGCAGCTGGGCGAGCTTGGCCGGCTCGGGATGTGCCTGCCCGTAGCGCGCAAGCAGCTCGCGGTAGGACTCGTTCGCGAGCTCCTCGGCACGGGCGAGATCGCCGTGCATGAGGTGGATCTTTGCGAGTCGCTCCGTGAAGCTCGGGTTGTGCGGATCGTCGGAGGTGCGCAGGTCGGCGAGCACCGCCTCGCCGAGCGTGATTGCCTCATCGAGTCGCCCGTCGTCAGCCGCCTGCGTGGCGCGCAGGATCGCGATCGCGCGGCGGTGCCCCGGCGCCTTCAGGCGCCCCGCGGCAGCGGTCGCGGCCTCGAACGCCGCCGCGACCTCGGCGCGGTCCGTCGCGACCTGGGTCGTCACGGTCAGCACCGACAGTAGTGCGGCGGAGCGCACCTGATCGGCGGCGCAGCTATCGGCAGTGTGCGCAGCACGCTGGAGCTCCGCGCGTGCGGCGTCGAGCCCGGCTTGATCGCTCGCGGCGCTGACCAGGAGCTCGGCGCGAGCGCGCAGCGCGTTGGCCTCGACCGGGCAGTACCCGAGCGTCTTCGCGGCGGCCACCACGGCGGTCGCTTCGGCGAGCGCGGATGCCGGATCGCCGAGCTTGTCGGCCGCGACCACCGCTTCGATCCGGCGGCGTACTTCGGCGAGCGCGCTGCGCGCTGCGGGGTCGGTGGGCTCGGCTGGTAGCGCACTCAACGCGACGACATCGGCGCATTCGGCAACGTCGGGGAGCTTCTTGACCGCGGCAGGTGCGCGGTCGAGCATCCCGCGATCCGCGTGGGCGAGGAGGTCCGCGGTTTCGGCGAGTGCGTCGAGCCGGCGATCGAGGCAGCTCATCCGAGCATCGAGCACGATCGACGACTGCTCGCCGCGGCGATGGGTCGCCACGCACGCTTCGACTCGGGCGGCCGCGATCGCGGTCGCGGCCGCCCCGAGCCGGTCGTCGACGTAGTGCGCGACCCCGGGCGCGTAGCCCGCATCGATCGCCAGGAACGCATGCGCGATCGTCGCGCGAAGCGCCGGAGTCCACACCGTGTACACGCGCTCGGCAGCGCCCGCGCATGGATCACTGGGCGCAGGAGCACCGGCGCGGAGCAGCGCCCAGCTCGCGATCCCGGCGAGCCCGAGGAACCCAACACCGACAGCCACGCGGCGACGGCGCGCCCCGGGGTCGCGCGCGAGCGCACGAAGCAAGGCGGTCATCGACGGCCAGCGCGCGGCGGGGTCGGCGGCGAGCCCGCGCGCGATCACTGCGTCGATCCACGAAGGAACTCGCCCACGCGGTGGAGTGTGCCGCGGCCCTCGAACCGAGACCCGCAGCTCGTCCACCGTGTAACCCGCGAACGGCGGCGTGCGGTAGAGCGCGGTGTGCAGAGCGACGCAGTATCCGAACTGATCGGCGCGCGCGTCGGCCGCCTCGCCATCGAGTTGCTCCGGAGCCATGTACGCCGGCGTGCCGATCACCGCACCGGGCTCGACCATGTCGACCAGCCCGAAATCGACGACGCGAGGCCGACCATCGACCCCCACGAGGACGTTGTCGGGCTTGAAATCGCGGTGCACGATCTCGGCGGCGTGTGCGGCCTCGAGCCCACGGCCGCACGCGACGAACATCGCGACGATGTCGTGCCACCGCCGCGGCCGCTCGGCCAGCCACGCGGCCAGCGTGCCGCCGTCGATTCGTTCCATCGCGATGAAGCGGCGGCCCTCGACGCGTCCGATCTCGAAGATCGCGCAGACGTTCGGGTGCGCGAGGCGCGCGAGCGCCCGCCCCTCGCGCTCGAGCTGGTGATCGTCGTCACCGAGGCGTTCCTCGTGGAGGACCTTGATCGCGACCGCACGTTCGAGCTCCGGATCGCGGGCTGCGAGCACGATCCCCATTCCGCCGCGGCCGAGCACACCCTCGATGACGAACCGTCCGATCTTGGCCGGTGCCGCGAACTCTCCGGGGTGCTCTGGCTCGGTGACCTCCACGACTCGCCGTACAAGTAACACGGCGCGCACCTGCCCGACTCCTGCGCCGCCTCAGCGGTACGCGCTTCCCATCACCGGCGTGCTATCGGGGATCCCGGCCGCCCGGGCGGCGGCCACGGTCTCGTGGCAGTTCTCGTCGACGGAACACGGTGTCCAGCGATCCGAGCACGCCGCGCCGGCGCGAACGAACCTACGCCCAGGCGCCGAGCTGCGCGCGGGCCTGATCGGCCGACAGCGCATCTGCAGCGCGATCGACCTCCTCGGGGACCCAATCGGGGAACGGCGTCACGAGGTTGCGATGCTCGCCGGTCGGCATGTGCTCCTGCTGCACGCTGGCGACGCGCTCGGCGGGCAGTCGGCCTTCGCGGGCGAGGCACACCAGCGCCGGCCACATGCGGCGGTGCACGAACGTCACCTTGCCGTCGACGAGCCTGAAGCAGCGGACGTCGACGTCGTCATCGATCTCGGAGAGCGCGTCGAAGATGATCTGCGCCTTTGCGTGCGACCACCAGCTGCCGATGATCGGCTCGCCGGCGATCGCCTCGGCCACGCTCGGGACCGGGCCCTTGGCCGACGCGAGGACGACGCCGTGCTTCTCGACGAAGCCGATCCACTTCGAGGCCGCGGGTGGCTTCTTCGCGGGCGGCTTCTTCGCGGCCGGCTTCTTCACGGCCGGCTTCTTGGTCGCCTTCTTCGCGGGGGGCTTCTTCTTCGCCGCGGGCTTCTTCTGCGCGCGCGCCTTGAACACAGCCGGTTTGGCCTTCTTCGGGGACTTCGCTTTGGGCTTCGTCTTCACCGGGGAATGACAAAGAGGAAATCACGAGGCGGGACGAAACGGTAGCCATCTTCGGTCACCCGGATGATCTCCGAGCCGTCCTCGCCCAGGAGGCGGCGGATTCGCATGATGTTCGTGAACAGGGCGGCGTCGTGCCGCAACGGGTGGTACTCGACGTTCCACACGGCCTGGACGATCGCCTCCTTGGAGAACACCTTGCCGGGAGCGGAGGCGAACAGGAACAGGAGTCGCTTGAGGAGCGAGCGGCGGCGCAGGTCGGCGAGCTCGGCGCCGTGGCGCCAGATCACCTCGCGGACGCCGTCGACGGCAAGCGCACGGGCGGACAGCCGCAGGACCTCCGGATTCGCATCGGAGACGTCGCTCGGCACACCCTCGGCGTCGATCACACGGAACGGCCGCTGCGCGGTGAGCCCGAGGTCGGTGAGCAGGCGGGCCGCGGCTTCGATCGCCGTGGAGGCCATGGTCGCGGCGCTTGGTGCCGACGGATCGGCGACGGCCTCGTGGCCGGAGATGGCATCGAGCGCGGCGTGCGCCACGAGCCGCTCGACCGGGAGCCCTGCGGTCATTGCCAGCTCGGCGGCATCGCGCGCGTAGGACACCGCCGACGGCGCATCGTCATCGTCGCGCGCCAGCGCCGAGAGGGCGAGCAGCGCGTGGACACGGGCGCGAACCAGGCCCGCAGCGGCGGCCTCGCGGGCGGCGCGCGTGGCGGCCGCGCGTGCGTTACCGCGATCACCGCGCGCGAGCTCGAGGCGAGCCACGATCACGAGCGCGGACGCGAGCTCGATGGTGCGGTGGGCGCGCTCGGCGAGCACGGCGGTGTCGCGCGCGAGCTCGAGGGCGAGGCCCACGTCGCCCGCGGCGAGCGCGACCTCCGCACCGGCGAGCCGGCGATCGAGCTCGTCGCGCGCCTCGGCGCCCGCGTTCTGCGCGAGCTCCACGGCGCCCGCGCGCTGCCCGCTCTGGGCGCGCGCCGCGGCGAGGTTGACCGCGACGGTCGCGGCCGACGCAGCATCGAGCGCGGGGGAGCCATGCAGCTCCTCGAGGCGCGGCAGGGCGGCCTCGAGGCGGAACTCGAGGAGATCGATCGCGGCGACCACGGCGGAGCCGCGCGCGGCGAGGTGGCCGAGCTCGCGGCGCACGCTCGAGGCGAGCGCGGCGGAGGCGAGCTCCGCCGCGAGGGTCGGCTGGCCGCGCACGATCTCGAGCTCGGCGAGGTCGAGCTCCGCGCGCAGGGCGCCGAGCTCGTCACCGCGCTCGCGGCGCGCACGCACCACATCGTTCAGCAGCGCGGCGGCGGTGGAGCTGTCGCCACGGCGCCGTGCGACGAGCGCCCGCGCCGCGAGCACCTCGTCGGCGACGCTGACGGCATCGAGATCGCGAGCGACCGCATCGGCCGCGTCGAGCGCGGCGGCGGCCTCGACGAGGCGGCCTTCGCGTGCGAGGCCGACGGCGCGACGCGCGTCGACGATCGCCGACAGCTCGCTCGCCTCGAGGCACACCGGGACGCTCTTGCATGCACCGTGGGCGCGCGCGAGGGCGCTGCGCATCGCCGCGACGCGGCCCATGTACTCGTCGACGCGGGCGGTGACGAGGTGCACGCGCGCACGAGCCAGCGGATCAGCGCCCGCGAGATCGCCGGCGGCGGCGAGCTGGGCGGCAGCGATCTCGGGCTTGCCCGCGAGCAGCTCGAGCTCGGTGAGCAGCGCCACGGCGCGCGCACGCTCGCTCGGATCGCTGGCTCCGAGGAGCCCGGTCAGCGCGCGGCGCGCGGCCGCGACGTCACCGGAGGCGAGCGTCAGCTCCGCGTGGACATGCGGCGACACGGCGCCCGGCGACGAGGTCGCACGCTCGAACGCCTCGGTGTAGCGCCCACCGCGCACCGCGATCTCGATGCGCAGCGCGGCGAGGGCACGCGAGCGCTCGGGATCGATCGCCGCGCGCACGAGCTCGGCGGCGCCGGTCTCGGCCACGCCGCCGATGGTGTGCTGGCGGCGCCGCGGCTTGTCGCCAAGCGCGTCGAGCAGCGATTCGAACTCACCGGCACCACCGCTCCGCGCGGCGAGCTCGCGATCGGCGAGCAAGGTCTCCGCGGCGCGGTCGCGATCACCGGCGGCGAGCCAGTGCCACACGACCTCGCGCACGCGCGTGATCTGATCCATCGCGCCGAACGCGCCGTCGTCACCGGCCTGCCACGCGAGGCGCGGCCCGGTCGAGAGCGCCGCGGTGCTCGCGACCAGCTCGGCCGCCGCACTCGACAGACGGATCTTTTCGTCGGGATGCATCTGCGCGAGCACGTCGACCCGCACGACCTCGTGCACGACGATGCGGCCATCACCTGCGCCGTCGGCGAGCTGCCGCGCGACCAGGCTGGCGAGCGCCGCCTCGATATCGACACCGGGCGCGAGCGCCGCGATCGCCGCCGGGGCGACCGGCGCGCGCAGGATCGCGAGGGCCTCGAGCGCGGCGCGCGCGGGCGCGTCGAGCGTCGACAGCTCCCACGCGGAGGCGCCGAACCGTGCGCGCGCAAACTCGCGGCGCAGGCCGAGCGGCAGGCCGCGGGTGCGCGCGTACGCGGCGTCGAAGCCCGGGGTCTCGCCGTAGGTCTCCTCGAGGCTCGCCCACAATGCGCCGCCGGCATCCATGTCGAGGCCACCGAGCTCGACCTCCGCGATCTGCGAACCGACGGCGGCCGCGAGCGGATCGCGGCCGACCACGACCACGCGCCCGAGCGCGGTGGGCCCGAGCAGCAACGGTCCGAGCAGGCTCGTCGCCTCGTCGGTGCGCAGGTGCTGGATGTCATCGATCACGAGCACGCGCGACGTCGCCGTGAGCGTCTGGCTCAGGGTCCCCGGCACGCA
>JBBRED010000105.1:0-22626 GCA_038203335.1 Haliangiales bacterium
AGATCGCCGTGGGTTCACATCCGCGCGCGCCTGGTCAACGTCGGAACCGCGCCGCTGCTCGCCGGACCGGTCGATCTGATCATGTCGTCGGGCTACGTCGGGCGCGCCGAGATCGGGTTCGTCGCGGCGGGCGAGAAGTTCTATCTCGGCTTCGGTCCCGAATCGGAGATCCGCGTGCACCGCGTCGAGACCCGCGAGCGCGACGAGGTCGGGCTGCTCGGTGGGTGGGCAACGCAGACCGTGCGCGTCGCCGTGCGGCTGTCGAACCTCGGCACCGAGAGGCGCGACGTCGACGTCACCGAGCGAATTCCGATCTCCGAGGTCGAGCAGGTCGAGGTCCACGTCGCCGCGCCCGATGCCTACCTGCTCGGTACCGATGATCAACCGGGTGGCGAGGAGATCACGCAGGTCACGGCGCGCGCGATGGACGAGCGCGGATTGATCACGTGGGGCGTCGAGCTACCGCCGCTCGGGCGGCGCGCGGTCACGCTCGAATACAAGGTGAAGAGCCAGCGCGGGGTGTCGGGAGTCTGATGTCGAAGTTCGAGATGTTCGCGAATCGGGTCAAGAAGACCCACAAGCACCTCGTGAAGTGGGCGAAGCGCGAGGGCGTGACGTGCTGGCGCGTCTACGACCGCGACATCCCGGAGATGCCGCTCACCGTGGACATCTACGGCGGCGCGATCGTGCTCAACGACTATCGGTACCAGGACGCCGACGGTTCGCGCGGTGGCGGCGACGACTGGCTTCATCAGGTACGCGATCTCGCGGCCGAGGCGGTCGGCGCCGAGGAGGCGTTCGTCAAGCAGCGCGAGCGCCTCACCCACCGCGACGGTCAGCAGTACGAGAAGATCGAGGTCGCGCCCGAGCTCCGAACCGTTCACGAGGGTGGACACGCGTTCAAGGTCAACCTCTCGGGCTACGTCGACACCGGGCTGTTCCTCGACCATCGCATCACGCGGGCAAAGGTCGCCGCCGAGTCGGGCGCGACGATGCTGAACCTGTTCGCGTACACCGGTTCGTTCTCGGTGTACGCGGCCGCTGCTGGCAAGCAGACGACCACGGTGGATCTCTCGAACACGTACCTCGAGTGGGCGCGCGACAACTTCGCGCTCAACAAGCTCACCGGCGAGGTCATCCACGCCGACGTCCGCGAGTTCCTCACCGAGGCGAAGCGCGCCGGCCGCACGTGGGACGTGATCATCTGCGATCCACCCACGTTCTCGAACTCGAAGCGGATGGACTACGTCTGGGACGTGCAGCGCGATCATCCGGCGCTGCTCGACGACGTGATCGACGTGTGGTCGGGCACCGGCGCGGTCTGGTTCTCCACGAACAAGCGCAAGTTCGGTCTCGACTGGCAGCCCCGGCGCGGCCGGGTGTTCGAGGAGACCCGCACGACCACGCCGCCCGACTTCCGTCACACGCCGCATCACTCGTTCAGAGTGACAGTGCGGCCCTGACCATTCGCAACATCGCTTCGGCCGCGACCTGCACGCGCGGCTTGTGCTCGATCAGCGCGACCGTGATCACCGCGAGGTCGTTCGACGACGGCGCGAGCAGCGGCCGGTTCGCGAGCATGCGCGATAGCCGGAACACGATCGCCTCCGGCTTCTTGAGATCCATGGGGACGCCGAACGTGCGGAGCCGCTCCAGCAATGTCGCGAACCGCGCGCCGTCCCCCTCGTTGCGCCACGTGATCGGTGCGTCGTACTCGATGCCGAGCATGTACGCATCGCGGTAGTCGTCGTTGTCGACGAGCACGCCATCGAGCAGCAGCTCGACGCCGATGTGCGCGGCCGCCCGTCGCGGACCCTTCGCGCAGCCGCCGCGCTCGAGTCGCTCGTCGAGCTCGCGCATGAGGCCCAGCACCACCGCGGCGCCGTGGAACGCGGAATCGGTCGCGTGGTGCAGCGTGATGCCCTCGGCCACGTCGGTGTCGTCGCTGCCGGCGATCCGTGCGCCGCACATGAGGGAGAAATCGGGCAGCATCGCGCCGAGCGGGAGGCCACCACGGCCTTGACGCCAGCTCGCGACCGCTGCGTGGCCGAAGTAATTCACGGGATGTACTAGCATCGCATGCGTGCTGCTCCTCGGCCTCGATCTCGGCACGCAGAGCGTGAAGGCGGTCGTCTGTGACGAGCGGCTGGCGGTGCGCGGGCAGGATTTCGCTTCCTACGTGACGATCCTGCCCGCTCCGGACCAGGCCGAGCAGGATCCCGCCGCGTGGGAGCGCGCGCTCGCACCGGCGATCGCGGGTGCGCTCGCGGCCGCCGGCGCGCGCGCCGGGGACATCGCGGCGATGGCGATCGTCGGGCAGCTCGACGGCTGCATTCCGGTGTCCGCGAGCGGCGCGGCGATCCAGCGCGCGCTGATCTGGCAGGATCGCCGCGCCAGCGCGCAGGCCGCGCGGGTCGATGCGGCAGACGTGTTCGCGCGCACTGGTCAGATCGCCGACGCGAGTCACATGGCGCCGAAGATCGCGTGGCTGCGCGAGCACGGCGTCACCGCGGCGCGGTTTCACCAGCCGGTCAGCTACCTCGTCGAGCGACTGACGGGCGAGGCCGTGATCGATCCCTCGCTCGCGTCCACGACGATGCTGCTCGACCTCGCCACCGCGCGGTGGTCGCAGCCGCTGCTCGATGCGTTCGGGATCTCGGCCTCCGAGCTGCCAGCGATCCGCGACACCTGCGCGATCGCGGGCGTGCTGACCGCCGACGGTGCCGCGCTCACCGGGCTCCCGGCCGGCACGCGGGTCGCGGTCGGCACCGGCGATGACTTCGCGAACGTCCTCGGTGCCGGCGTCACCACCGCCGGCACGCTCGTGTGCGCGGTCGGCACCGCCGAGGTGGTGGGCGTGCTGTCGCCCACGCCGGTGCTCGATCGGGTCGCCGCGGAGCCGCTGGTGGAGACCCACCTGTTTCCCGGTGGTGGCTACTTCGTCGAGCACCCGGGGTGGCTCGCCGGTGGCGCGGTGCGATGGGCCGCGGGGTTGTTCGGCCTCGACGATCGCTCGTTCGACATGATCGCCGCGCAAGCGCCGCCGGGCGCGAACGGGCTGATGTTTCTGCCCGCGCTCGCCGGCGCGATGACACCGGTGTGGCGACCGCACGCGCGCGGCTCGCTCCATGGCCTCTCGCTCTCGCACGGCACCGCCGACATCGCTCGCGCGGTCCTCGAGGGCCTCGTGTTCTCCACCCGCGACGTGGCGAACCGCCTGCGCGCCATGGGGCTGGCGATCGACGGCGCGGTCCTCGTCGGGGGCGGTGCGCGCGCGCGACACTGGTCACAGCTGCGCGCCGATGCGCTCGGAATCGTCCATCGCACCGCCGCGAACGTCGATGGAAGTCCGCTCGGTGCCGCCCTGATCGCAGCGGTCGCCGCGGGCGCGTACCCCGACCCGGCAACGGCGGCGCGGTCGATCGCCGCACCCACCGAAACGTTCAGCCCCGACCCGGCCGCGCGCGTCGCTCTCGACGAGGCGTACGCTCGATATCGTTCGCTGGGTGAACGACTCGGGCTGTCAGCCGATGTGTGATCCGCCACTTCCGCCTCGGCAAATCCTAGGTACAGTCACGCAGATGCAGTCGTTCGTGATCGCGGCGGCCCTGGCGCTTGCCGCCTGCGCGGGCTGTGGTTCAGAGCCACCGCCGGCCTGCGCCACGGTCGAGACCGCGTGCGCGCCGCTGTACACGACGACCTCGTACGCGAACGTCTACAGCCAGACCATCGCGCAGGACTGCGGCGCCGACAAAGGCGCCTGTCACTCCGCGAGCGGCGCCTCCGGGCTGTCGCTGATCGGCGAACAGCAATCGTTCGACAACCTCGCCCGCTACATCACGCCGGGCGATCCGGGATGCAGCGAATTCGTCGTGCGCACGAGCGCGCCCGGCAAGGACTATCAGATGCCGCAGGGTGCACCGCTGATCGAGTCGGAGCAGTGCGCGCTGCGCAAGTGGGTCGAAGCCGGAGCCCCGCGATGAAGTACGTGCTGCTGATCCTCCTCGCGCTCGCCGCCTGCAGCGACGATGTCTACTCGATCGACCGCCTGCAGGATCCGAACACGTGCGCCGACTGCCACCAGACCCACTTCACGCAGTGGTCGGGCTCGATGCACGCGTACGCCGCCGACGATCCGGTGTTCGTGGCGATGAACAAGCGCGGGCAGCGCGAGACCAACGGAGCGCTCGGTACGTTCTGCATCAAGTGCCACGCGCCGATGGCGATCGAGAACGGCACCATCACTGACGAGAACGCCGCGGACTTCGACCCCGCGAAGCTGTCTCCCGCCGAGCGCGGGGTGACATGCTACTTCTGCCACAACGTCGACAAGGTCATCTCCGATCACAACAACGGGCTCGTGCTCGCGAACGACCAGACGATGCGCGGCGGTGCGAAGAACCCCGTCGATAGCCCGGCACACCACTCGAAGTACGACAAGCTGATCCACTCCGATACCAACGAGTCCGAGCTGTGTGGCTCGTGCCACGACATCGTCCTGCCAAACGGCGTCCCGGTCGAGCGCACGTTCATGGAGTGGAAGCAGGGCGTGTTCTCGAAGGCGGAGGTCCACCTGACCTGCGGCAACTGCCACATGAAGCCCACCGATGGCGTGATCGCCGATGGTCCCGGCCTCGGCGTGAAGTCGCGCCCGCTCGGGATGCACGAGCACACGTTCCCCGCGATCGATCAGGCGCTGACGCCGTGGCCGGAGACCGCCGCGCAGGCCATCGGCATCGCGCAGATCCTCGGGCCGTCGATCGGCATCGTCGGTCCGAAGCCGCGCACATCGAACCGCGCACCCGGTGGCATCTGCCTCGATCCACCCGGGGTGCTCACCGTGCGTGTCGACTCGTTGAACCTCGGGCACTCCTTCCCGAGCGGCTCGTCGTTCGACCGCCGCGTCTGGGTCGAGGTCACCGCGTACCGCGCTGACAACTCGATCGTGTACGAGAGCGGCAAGCCAATGGACGGCGTGGATCCCGAGATCGCCGATCCGACGGTGCGGCCGATCTGGGATCTGGCGACGAAGGCCGACGGTTCGAAGGCGCATTTCTTCTGGGAGATCGCAGCGGTCGATTCGTCGAAGTTGCTCAAGGGCTCCCTGACCTTCGATCCGAACGATCCCGCGTTCGATCACTCGATCAGGGTGCCGTTCAACGTGCCGAGCATGACGGAGATCGATCGAATCGAGGCGCGCGTGCTCGTGCGGCCGCTACCGTTCGAGGCCCTGCACGAGCTCGTCAACTCCGGCGACCTCGCGCCGGAGGTGCTGTTGCAGGTCAAGACGCTGGAGCCGCAGTACGCGACCAGCACCTGGCTGAAGTCCACCGCGGGCGATCCGCCGGCGGAGTTCACGAACTGCAACCCGCGCTAACTCTGGTCGGGATGCAGAACCGGTAAGTGACGGCGTCAGCTCGGGATGCAGAACTTGTAGACGACCGAGTCGGTGCCGCTCGACGACGACATCTCGATCGTCGTCTCCCATACGCCGGGCATCCACAGATTCACCGGCGACAGCTTGTACTCGCCGGCGCTCGGCATCGCCTGGATCTGTACGTCGACGGGCGTGCCGTGCTGGTGCTTCGGCATGAACGGCGTGACGTCGATGGTCGCTCCGGTGACCGGCGCGGCGCCGGAGAGCGTCTCGATGTGGATGATCCACTCGTTGTCGCCACGCGCGGGCGGCGCGGGCAGCGCGGACATCATCTTGACGTCGAGCACCGCGCCCATCTTCTCGAGGCCGACCGTGTACTGGTCCGCGGTCTCCGTCGCGCAGTTGACGGGCTCCTCGGTGTCATCGCTGCTGGACCCACCGCCGAGGCACGCCCCGGTGAGGGGAGCGATGGCGAGCAGGGTGAGCGTGAGGGTGCGCATGGGGGTCCTACGGTTGAGTGCCTCGAGAGGTTACCCAACTACGAGCGGGACGGGCGATCGGTTCGATCACCCCGCCTAACACCCTGATTACTCGTCGTAGACGCTGGACGTGAGGAGGACCACGGTCTCCTTGTCGAGGCCCACGCCGCTCGGGATGCCCGTGTAGCTGACCCTCGCCAGGGCCATCTCCGTTCCGGGGATCGCCCAGACGTCGTCGAGCTGCGCGGAGGGCCGCAGGAACGCGGTCACGGTGGTCTTGCCGCTCGGGCCATGGCCGCTGACCGGCTCGACCACCAGCTGGAGGGCGAACTTGCGGATCGGCAGCTCGGAGCCTCCCGCACGCAGGGCGCGCCGCTGGACGATGCGGGTCGAGAGCATCCACGCCTCGGAGGTCGTGCGCGCCACCGGCTCGAGCTCGGGAAGCTCGGCGATCTTCGCGCGGATCGCCTCGATGGTATCGCCGTGCTCGTACCAGGCGTGGATGGGCATCAGGTGACCGGTGCGCGGACCGCGCAGCCACAGGCGATACACCACCGGGGTCTGGTTCGCGCCGAGCTCCTCGACGACGTACGCGACGCCTTCGCTGCGCGACACGCCGAGGATGTCCATGCGGTGCGCGATCGCGCGCGCGTCGCCGTGCTCGCTCACGCACGCGGTGTTCGTCATGTAGCCGAGCGAGCTCTTGAGCATCGGCAGCGGCGCGTGCCGGTGCAGATATGCATGCGCGAGCGCGCGCTGCATGCGGCGCGAGCGGGCGAGTGCGATCAGAGCAGACTGGGTCTTGGCGTCACGGTTCATGGCGGTTCAGCGGGAAAAACGCTCTCCACGGTATGAACGCGCGAGACGCCGGGAGGTTGCACCGATCGTGACGGATGTACGATCGAGACACGCACGGGAATATCTCCAGCGCAGCGCGTGTTTGGCGGGAACCCGAGGCGCGTCTACGGTGTCGTGTACGCGAGTCGGGTGACGGCTCCCGCACGGTCGGTGCGGGTCCAGCTACCGCTGCGACGCCCGGCGGCCATCGGGCCCTCGAACACCGCTCCGTCGGCGAGCTCGCGCCACGCTCCGTCGAGGATGCCGGCCTTGTACGTCGCCGTGCGCAGCACCGCGCCGTCGGCCGCGTAGATCGTCCACGTCCCGTCGCGCTGATCGTCGACGTACTGCCCGGTCACCGCGGGCTTGCCGTCCCGGAGCTCCGTGTACGGGCCGATCACCTTGCCGTCGACGTAGGTCGTCTCCATGGCGAGCTTGCCGTCGACATACTTCTTCACCTTGCCGTCGAGCTTGCCCTTCTTCCAGCCCTGCTCGAGCGTGAGCACGCCCTCGGGCGTCCACTCCTTCCACGCGCCGTGCTTCTGGTCCGCGCGGTAGCGGCCCTCGACGACGACCTTCCCCTTCACGGTCAGCTCCTGGTACAGGCCGTCGAGCGAGCCCTGATAGACGCGCTGCTTGCTCGCCGCCTTCTTGTTGCCCCAGAACGTCAGCATCGTGCCGGTGCCGTTCGTGATCGAGAACCGACCGAGCTCGTTGCCGTTGCGATCGAAGTAGACGAAGTCGCCGTTCGGTTTGCCGAGCGTGTAGTTACCGGTGAACTGCGGCTTGTTCTCCCACCACTCGCTCCACACACCGTCCTTCTTGCCGGCGGTGTACGTGCCTTCGCGTTCCTTGTTGTTGTCGCGATCCCACCAGGTCCACGGACCGATCCGCCGGCCGCTCGAGAACTCTCCCTTCACGCGGAGCACCTTGCTGCTGCGGCGGAGCACGTAGGGGCCGTCGAGCTTGCCGCGCTTGTCGTACGTCTCGTCGGAGACTTGAAGCCCGAACTGCCAGATGCCGCGCTTGCCGCGCCGCACACCGTCGACGAAGGTCTCCTCGAACCGCATCGACTGCCGCGTGCCGAACACGTGCGGTCCGTCGAGCTTGCCCTCCTCGTAGCGCGCCGCGATGATCACCGTGCCGTCGGGGGCGAACACCTTGAGCGGCCCGTTCGCGACGCCGGCCTTGAACGCCTGCTCGCTGTACGGCGCGCCGTCGTCGTACCAGCGCTTCTCCATCCCGGTTCCGCCCATCATCGCGTACTCGCCGAGCGAGACGCCGCCGCGACTACCTTGCTTCCACGTGCCGTCCTTCTGCCCGGCGACGTACGCGCCCTGCTCGGCGACCGCACCGTTCGGGTGGCGGCGTACCCACGCACCGTCGAGCTGGCCGTCCTTGTACGCGCCGGTGGTCTCGATCGTCTCGTCGGGGAACACGGTCACGAACGGACCGTGACGGGTGCCATCAGGGCGCGCACACACGAGCGTCGCCTCGGGCATCGGGGTGTGCGAGATCGCCGTTCCCGCGTCACACGCGAGCTTCGGCGCTGGCGGCGCGTCAGGGAGCGGAGCGTCGACGGCGATCTGCGCGACCGTCGTCGGTGGAGGCTCCACCGGTGCAGTCTTCGGGCCACTCGGTCCCGAGCCACAAGCCGCGAGCAGCGTCAAGACGCATGCACGCGTGTACAAAGAATGCACAACCCATTCTCGCACGATCGCGACGCGCTGCGGAGATCACGGATAGGATCACGCCATGTCGCGCAAACCGATGTTCGCTGCGGTCGTCCTCGTCACCCTCGCACTCGTCGGCACGGCCGCCGCCGACCGTCGAAGCTTCGGCGCCAGTACCTCGAACTACACCTCGAACGGCAGGTTCGGCCTCGGCATCGAGCTGGGCGCCCCGAACGGATTCAACGGCAAGCTGTTCCTGTCCCCGAACCGGGCCCTCAACTTCGGCATCGGTTGGCTCTATGACAACTACTACCGCGACGGCGAAGGCCTCCACATCTACCTCGATCACCTGTGGCACCCGGTGTCGCTCAACGACAACCCGACGTTCAAGCTGCCGTTCTACGTCGGCGTCGGCGGCGCATTCTGGAGCTTCGATGACCGCCGCGATCGGGTCAACGACCGCTACACCGCGCTCGGGCTGCGCGTGCCGTTCGGCATCGCGTTCGACTTCAACAAGATCCCACTCGACGTGTTCATCCAGCTGACGCTCGTGGTCGACGTCTTCTTCGGCGATTACCGCGATCGCTTCGGCCCGGGCTTCCTCGGCTCGGTGGGCGCGCGCTACTGGTTCTGAGTCAGCGAACGAGCTCGATCCAGAGCGGGACCACCACGGCCTCCGCTCCGGCGACCGTGATCTCGCTGCGGCGGAACTCGATCTGGCCGCGGCCGCCGATCGAGTAGTACGCGCTGATCGCGTACACGCCCGGCGCCAGGTCTCCGAACCGGTAGCGGCCGTCGTCGTCGCTCACGGTCTGCTCGGTGCGCTGGCCGGTCACCGCAGTGATCACCGCACCAGGAACGCGCTCGCGGGTGGAGAGGTCATTGACGGTTCCCTCGATCACCGACACCGTCTGGCCGAGCGCGTGCGGGCGGTATCGATCGATCTGTGACTGCTTCGGATCGCCGAAGTCGATGCGGATCGGATCGGGGTGACCGAGCGTGAACACGAGATCGACGTGGGTGATCTCGTTCGCGCGGATCTCGATGTTCGTGACCTCGAACGGCTGACCCGCGAACTGCGCGAGCAGCTGATAGGTGCCGGGCGGGAGCGACTTGATCTCGTAGTTTCCCTTGTCGTTCGATTGCGTGCGCAGGTTGTCGAGCTTGCCACCGCGGACGCGGATCTCCGCGAGCGCGACCGGATCGCCGCTGTCGTGATCGCGGGCCAGGCCGGCGAGCGTGCCCGTGGTTGCGCGCCCGTGGTTGCTCACCCGCGCCGGGCCAGCAGCGGTGCCGCAGCCGGTGGCGATCAGAGCGAGGATGACGAGGCGCACGACCCGCAGCATGTGCGCGTCGCGCTCTCGAGCCAAGGGGCTACCCCCTGGCAGTGTCCAACCAGCCGAATGTCCTGCGCATCACAAGGCAGACCCAATGCGTCGCATGTGCGTAGAATCCCCTGCATGGTGCGCTCGATCCTCGTGGGACTCCTGATCATCTCCGGCGCATCGGCGTGCAAGGGCGGTGGGTCGGATGCCCCGGCCGTCGTGCCCGGCAAGGCCGTCGGCAAGGTGATGGAGGTCTCCGGCAAGGTCACCGCGACACGCGGGAGCCAGACCCGCGATCTCGACGCCTCGTCGACGGTCAGCGGCGATGACGTGATCACCACCGCCGCCGACGGCCGGATCACCATCCTGCTCGAGCACAACAACGCGACGTGGGACCTCGGCCCGAACAAGCACGAGCAGGTCTCGACCTCGATGGCCTGGCAACTCGCGAAGGTCGATTCGCCCGCCGGCAAGGTGGACGAGACCACCACCGCCGCCGGCCGTCATGCCGAGCGCGCGGCGGCGAACGGCGAGTCCGCGGCCGCACCCGCCGCGAGCACCGAGCGTGAGCGCGCCTCCGACGAGGCTCCGGGTGGCCGGCCGCCCGCCGCCGAGCCAGCGCCCGCCGCCCAGCCGTCCAGCGGAGCGCCCGCGCCCACGAGCAAGGGCGGTGCGCCGGCGCGCCCGCGGCCGGTCGCCGCGATCCAGCCGCCGGCCAAGACCACGCCGCCTCCGCCGCCTCCTCCTTCGCCGAAGCCGACCCGCGAGACCGCCGCGGCCACCGAGGGCGACACGGGCGATCCCGGCGCCACCGCGACCGCGGCGAACACGCGCTCGGCCGTGAGGGTCGAGTCTCCGAAGGCGCCCGATCTCGACAAGCGCTCCGACGCGCGCGGCGGTGGCGGCAACCCGCTGCAAACAGCGGTCGAGACCGAGCGCACCGCGCTGAAGGCGTGCGTCGTCGCCTCCGGCAAGCCGTCGTTCACGATCAAGGTGCACGTCGCGAAGGGCGTCGCGACGATCACGCTCGCCGATGGCAGCGCCGCCGACAAGGCGTGTCTCGCGAAGGTCGCCGCGCGGATCAAGCTGACGGTCGACGCGGCCGACTACTCGGCGATCATCGCGAAGTAGTCACAGCCGCACGGAGTCGACATCGACGCCGAGCTCGGCGCAGATGCCGGCGAGCGCCGGCCGATCGACGCCGTTCCATGCCATGTCCTCGAGGTCGCACGCGATCGGGCAGTCGACGCGCAGCGTGGCGAGGGTGGTGTAGAGCGTGGCCTCGGTGCGATGAGCGCGCAGCGTGGCCGCGAGCTTGTCGGCGCCGCGGATGCTGACCTTCCACGCGGCAGGATCGTCGGGAATCTGCGGGATGTGCTTCCACACGGAGAGCACCTTTCCCGCCGAGCTCTTGCCCCAGCCTTCGAGGCCCGGGATGCCGTCCGCCGTATCACCGACGAGCGCGAGCATATCGGGGATCGATTCCGGTGCGACGCCATGCTTCTCGATCACGGCGGCGCGATCGAGCGTGACGTCCTTGAAGCGATCCCAGCACACCACGCGCTGGTCGATCACGCACTGGCACATGTCCTTGTCGACCGCGGTGATCAGAACGCGCTCGATCGCGGGGTTCGCAGCGGAGCGCGCGGCCGCCGTCGCGATCGCGTCGTCGGCCTCGAACTCGATCATCGGCCAGACGCGGAGCCCGAGCGCCGCTGCCGCGCGCTCGGCGAGCTCGAACAGCGAGAACAGCCGCGGATCGATCCCCTCGCCGGTCTTGTAGCCGTCGAACAGGTCGTTGCGAAACGACTCGATGACGGTGTCGAATGCGATGCCACCGTGGGTCACCGTGCCGGCGCGGATGAGGTTCGAGAGGCTGCGCACGAGCGAGCGCACGGCGCCGACCTCGCGACCGCCGTGCTGGGCGGGTGGGGCGCCGAAGTAGGCGCGGAACAGCTCGTAGGTGCCATCGAACAGGTGAACCCGCACGCGGAACGACGGTACAACCTCTTCATGCCGATGTCCCCACGCGACTCCGCGCTTGCGCTTGCGCTGTGCGTCGCCGTGGGGTGTGGCCCATCGTCGAGGAGCACCACCGTGACGCCCACCACCTCCAATCCGTCGCCGCTCGCCGCCGACGCGGTCGCGGGGATCGCCGATCCCACGCTCGCGGCCGTGGTCGGCCATCACTGGGAGTTCATGATGCGATGGTCGCCGACCTGGGCGACCACGCTCGGCGATCACCGCTTCGACGACCAGCTCGCGCCTCGCGATGCCGTGGCGCAGGCGAAGATCGAGGCGGAGCGCGCGGCGCTGATCGACGAGCTCGACAAGATCTATCGCGATCGGCTGAACCCCGTGGATCGCGTGACCCACGCGCTGCTCTACGAGAAGCTGTCGACCGACCGCGCGCTCGAGCAGTGCAAGTTCGAGCAGTGGACCGTGGAGAACGGTGGCGGCAGCGTGTTCGGCGAGCTCAGCTACCTCGTCGAGTCGCACACCGTGAAGACGCCGGAGGACGCCGCGAACCTGGTCACGCGGCTCGGCCAGGGGCCGAAGCTCGTCGAGGATACCGTCGCGAATCTTCGCCTCGGCCTCGAGAGCAAGCGCGTCGCGGCCGCCGAGAAGGTGCGCCGCGCGATCGATCAGCTCGATTCCGAGCTCGCGAAGGGCGTCGACGCGTGGTCGATGATGCAACCGCCGTGGGCAACGGTGAAGGGTACGGACCCGTGGCCCGAGGGCGTGCGCGACCGCGCGTATGCTTCGCTGCGCGAGGTGATCAGCACCAAGCTCGTGCCGGCGGTCGTGCGCTATCGCGACTTCTTGCGCGACGAGGTCCTGCCGGTCGCGCGAACGGAGAAGGAAGGCCTCGCCGGGCTGCCCGGTGGTGACGCGTGCTATCGCGCCACGATCGCGAGCCACGTCGGGCTCGCGATGACGCCGGAGGAGCTGCACGCGCTCGGCGAGAAGGAGATCGCGCGAACCGACGAGGAGCTCGCGGCGCTCGGCAAGAAGGTCCTGAAGACGCAGGACCTCGCGTCGACGATCGCGAAGCTGCGCAGCGACAAGTCGCTGTACTTCAGCTCGGGCGCCGAGATCCTCGCGACCGCACAGAAGGCGCTCGACCGCGCGAAGGCGGCCACGCCGAAGGTGTTCTCCACGCTGCCGAAGACCGACTGCGTGATGCGCGAGGTCCCGGCCTACGAGGCGCCGTACACCACGATCGCGTACTACCGCCAGCCGCACTACGACGGCACGAAGCCCGGCGAGTACTTCGTCAACACGTACAAGCCGGAGACCCGGCCGCGGTTCGAGCTCGAGGCGCTGACCTGGCACGAATCGATCCCCGGTCACCACACGCAGATCGCGCTGTCGCAAGAGCTCGGCGCGCTGCCGGCGTTCCGCAAGCTCGATGGCTCGACCGCATACGTCGAGGGATGGGCGCTGTACACCGAGCGGCTCGCCGACGAGATCGGGCTGTACTCGAGCGACCTCGATCGGATCGGCAAGGTCAGCTACGACGCGTGGCGCTCGTCGCGGCTCGTGGTCGATACCGGGCTGCACTCGCTCGGCTGGACGCGCGCGCAGGCGGAGGCGTACATGAAGGCGCACACCGCGCTCACCGAGACGAACATCTCGAACGAGGTCGATCGCTACATCGGCTGGCCGGGTCAGGCGCTCGCGTACAAGGTCGGGCAGATCCAGATCTCGAAGATGCGCGCCGCCGCCGAGGCGAAGCTCGGCGCGAAGTTCGACATCAAGGGCTTCCACGCCGTGGTGCTCGGCTCGGGCGCGGTCACGCTGCCGGTGCTCGACGAGCTCGTGCAAGCGTGGGTCGACGCGCAGGCGAAGTAACAGAGGAGTGCGGCTCGAACGTACGAGATCGAGCCAGCACGTCTTCGATCTCGCGTCGCGTCGGTTCGGAGCTGGTCCTTCGGTCGAACTGCTTCACGAGGCCGCCGGCGTGATCGAACACGAAGACGGCCGGGATCAGCGGCGGAGCGCCGAGCGCTTCGAACAGCGCATCGTCCGCGACCACGATCGGGAGCCAGCCGTGCTGGTTCGCGTAGCGCTGGAGAGCCTCGGGATTTCCGCGGTGGTCGTAATTTTCGTGCGCGTGGTAGCTCACGCCCACCACGCGGAGGTCGGGGTGCAGCTTGCGAACGGTGTCGAGCGTCGCGATCTCGGCGGCGCAGTGCTCGCACCAGGAGGCGAGGACGATGACGATGGTGGTGCGTGCTGGGCTCGCGCCGACGGGAGCGCCGGCCAGATCACGAGCAGTCTCGACGAGCGCGAGGGCACCGGGAGCCGGCGGCGAGATCCGTTCCTGCGGACGCGCCGCACAGGCGACGAGCAGGAATAAACCGGCGATCCACCGCATAACCCCAGGATAGCGCGCCGCGGCGTCATCAGAACGTCACCGACGGAATGGCTTGCAACATCTGGCAACGGTGATCACAGTGGAAGCATCGGAACCACTGAGGGAATCGCTTGAACCATCTCTATCTCGGAGCCGTCGCCTTTGGAGTCACGCTGCTTGTCGCGTCGATCTTCCTTGGCGGGAAGGACACCGATCATGGTTCGAGTCATGACGGCGACGTCGGCCTCGGCTGGGCGCCCGTCACCTCGCTGCGGTTCTGGGTGTTCTTCCTCGCGTTCGGCGGCGGTGCGGGCCTCGCGCTCGAGGCGCTTGGCTCGAGCACCGTCGTGTCGGCCATCGGTGCCGGCGCGATCGGCTGGGTCGCGGGCGCGATCGCCGTCTTCGTCGTCAGGAGCCTCAACAAGCACAGCGTCTCGAGCGACGTGAAGGCGATGGAGCTCGTCGGTACCACCGGATTGCTCACCCTGCCGGTCGGCCCGGGCAAGCCCGGCAAGGTGCGGGTCGAGATCAAGGGCCGCGCCGAGGACTACGTCGCGAACATCGACGAGGAAACCGTCGAGCTGCCCACCGGGACTCAGGTCCTGGTGATCGCAGAAGGCGAGCGCGGGTCGTTGCTCGTCGCCAAGGCCGAGATGTAGCGTCGACCCCGCTCCAGGGGGACCTGAGCGGTTTCGATTCTGTGTGCGTTAGGCCGTGGGCGATCTGCGCCCGGGGTCGTGGTGTGTCCAACAGGAGGCTTCATGAACAAGATCCCACCCGAAATTCTGGGCGGAGTCGGCGCCGGTATCGCCGTCCTGCTGCTGCTGATCATCGTCTATCGATATCTGCTGCGCATCTGCCGACCGAACGAGATCCTGATCTTCTCCGGGCGCAAGCACAAGACACCCGATGGGCGCACGGTTGGCTACCGCGTCGTGTTCGGTGGCCGCGGCATGCGGATCCCCGTCGTCGAGACGGTCTCGCAGATGGACGTGTCGCTGATCTCGGTGCCGATGGCGGTCACGGGCGCGTACTCGGAGGGCGGCATTCCGCTCAACGTGCACGCGATCGCGAACATCAAGGTGTCGACCGACCCCCGGTTCGTCGGTAACGCGATCCAGCAGCTGCTCGGCAAGGATCGCAACGAGATCTCGCGCATGGTGAAGGAGACCCTCGAAGGTCACCTCCGCGGCGTGTGCGCGACGATGACGCCCGAGGACATCAACCAGGACCGGCTCAAGTTCGCGCGCCAGCTCGAGCAGAGCGCCGGCCCGGATCTCGAGAAGCTCGGTCTCGAGCTCGACGTCCTCAAGATCCAGCACATCGCCGACGACCGGAACTACCTCGAGAGCATCGGTCGCCAGCGGATCGCCGAGATCCTGCGGACCGCCGAGGTCGCCGAGTCCGATGCGGTTCGTCAGGCCGAGCAGTCCGAGGCGGCGATGCGCGCGCGCGGCGAGGTCGCGATGACGAACGCACAGGCGACCGTGCAGCGGAAGCAGAACGAGCTGCGGCAGATCAAGGCCGAGATCGATGCCGAGGCGCGCTCCGAAGAGGTGCGTGCCGAGGCCGCGGGTCAGCAGGCCCGCGCGGAAGCCGATCTCGAGCTGCAGAAGATGCGCGGCGAGCTCGAGCAGCTCCGCCTCGAGGCCGAGGTCACGATCCCGGCCGAGGTCGATGCGCAGGTCCGCGAGCTGTTCGCCGCGGGCCAGGCCGCGCCGATCGCCGCCGACGGCGAGGCGATGGCGAGGTCCCTCCAGGAAGTCTCCGGCGCGTGGAGCGATAGCGGCGGCAAGGCGATGGACATGTTCGTCCTGCAGCACCTCGACACGATCTTCGGCGACGTCGCGAAGGCGGCGCAGCGCGTGAAGGTCAACGAGGTCAACCTGATCGACGGCGGCGATGGCCAGACCATCGCGGCATACGCCTCGGCGTATCCCGCGACGATGGGCAAGCTGCTCAACGAGGTGACGAAGACCCTCGGCGTCGATATCGCCAAGGTGATCACCGGAACCTCCACCCCCAACGCTCGGAGCTGAGGAGGAAGTCATGCAAAACATCATTCTTGTCGGCGCGGTCGCGACCATCGGATCGCTGCTCCTGATCGCCTTCATCATCTCGCGCATGATCTACATCTGCCCGCCGAACGAGGTGCTGATCTTCTCCGGCGGTCATCGCAAGCTGCCCGGCGTCGATCGACCAGTCGGCTACCGGCTGATCCAGGGCGGCCGCGGCATTCGCATCCCGCTGATCGAGGTCGTCGATCGGATGAACCTCACGAACATGGTGATCGAGCTGCGTGTTCAAGGCGCGTACTCGCGCGGCGGTATTCCGCTCAACGTGCAGGGCGTCGCGAACGTCAAGGTCTCGAGCAAGAACGGCCAGCTCGCGAACGCGATCGAGCGGTTCCTCGGCATGTCGCCGCAGCAGATCATGCAGGTCGCGCGCGAGACCCTCGAAGGTAACCTCCGCGGCGTGCTCTCCACGCTGACGCCCGAGGAGGTCAACACCGACCGCGAGAAGTTCGCGGGCGCGCTCGTCCACGAGGCGGATCACGATCTCGCGCGGCTCGGCCTCGAGCTGACCACGCTGATGATCCAGCACGTCTCCGACGACAAGGGCTATCTCGACTCGATCGGTCGCCGGCAGACGGCTGATCTGCAGAAGACGTCGCGGATCTCCGAGGCGGAGAACCACGCGCTCTCGAACGAGAACTCCGCCTCGAACTTCATGAACCAGGAGATGGCGAAGGTCGATGCGCAGATCGCCACGGCGCGCGCGGAAGGTCAGCGGCGGATCGCCGAGGCGCAGACCCGCAAGGGCGCGCTCGTCGCCGAGTCGAAGGGCCAGGTCCAGGCGCTGCTCGCGAAGGCGACCGCCGAGGTCCAGGTGCAGCGCGCGCGGCTCGCGCAGGTGCGCTACCAGCTCATCGCCGACAAGGTGAAGCCAGCCGAGGCCAAGAAGGCGCAGATGATCGCGCAGGCCCGCGGTGCGGCCTCGAAGATCATCGAGGACGGCAAGGCGACCGCGAGCGCGATCCGGGCGCTCGGCGAGACCTGGGCGAAGGCCGGCGACAGCGCGCGCCAGATCTTCGTCGCGCAGAAGCTGCAGTCCCTCGTCGGCACGATGATGAGCACGGTCGGCGAGATCGCGATCGACAAGGTCACCGTGATCGACAAGGAGCTCGCCGCGAATGGCTCGAACTTCGCGGTCAAGGCGGCGATCACGTCGGAGCAGCTGAAGCAGCTGCTCGGTGTGGATGTGGCGGCCGCGGTGCAGCGGATCGCCGGCGATCAGCGGGCGCTGCCGCCCGTGACCCGCAAGCCCGACCACGGCTGAACGATGAAGGCGCAGCTCCAGAAGGCGGAGGCGTTGTTCGCCGACCGCAAGGTGGACGAGGCGATGGGCATTCTCGGGGAGCTGCTGCAGGCGGCGGCGCGGGATGCGCCGGCGCGTGATCAGCTCCTCGCGTGGGTGATCGCGCATGTCGATGACGAGCACCCGCAGGTCGCCGCGCACATCGCGCTGGCCGGCGGGGCGCTCGTCGAGAGCGGGGCGGACCCGGCGGGGATCGGGAGGGCGATCGTGGGGCCGGTGCTGCGCGCGCTCGGGGACGCGGCGCGGATGCACGCGCTGGCCCAGGAGTTCGGGCATCAGCACGCGCATGACGAGTCCGACGAGGAGGACCACTCCGAGGCTGACGACGAGGCCGCCGACCACGACCACGACCACGACCACGACCACGCGCACTCCCATTCGCTCGAGATCGGCGGCTGGGCGCTCGGCGACGACGATCTGCAGAAGATCGCGGCGAAGGACGTCGCGGCGGTCAGAGCGTGGTTCTCGCTCGAGATGTGGTACCGGCCGGCGGTTGCGTGCTGGAGTCGGTCGCGCGCGGTGCTGCGCGAGGTCCAGGCGAACCCCGCCCTGCGCAGCGCGATCGCGGCGATCGGTCGCGAGACCGATACGGCGTACTGGCTGTCCGTGCTGATCGAGACCCTCGTCGACGCGCCGGTCGTCGTCCTGGTTCCGGAGCTGGAGGAGGCGTGGAGCATGACCCTCGACGGCGTCGTCGACATGGGCCAGCTCACGGTGCTGATGTCGAGGACGCTCGCCGACCCGCTCGGGCGGATCGGTGGGTCCGGCGTCGCGACCGACGAGGAGCTGGCGGTGATGACGGGCGAGGGCCCGCAGAGCGGCGGCGGTGGATACAGCTCGAGCTTTGCGTTCTATCCGCCCGAGGCCTGCGATCCGATCGATGCCCTGCCGCGCGACGGCATCCATCTGTGGTCGGCTCCGGGCGGCACCGGCTCGCACAGCCTGCCGGGCGACTTCCTGCCCGGGACGCTCGCGCCGATCGACGGCGCGCGCATGCTCGTCATGGTCGGCCCGAAGGCGCCGGGCATGCGGTTCGTGCGGATCATCCAGTCGGCGCGCATGTTCGAGGCGCTGACCGCGAAGGTGACGAACGTGACGAACGTGCCGGCGGCGCAGGCGAAGGTGCTGTTCGAGGTCGCGCGAGATCGCGGTCGCGCGGCGCGCGCCTGACGTCAGTCGCTGCCGAGCGAGAGCCCGACGCGGCGGCGCGCGGTCAGGCAGTTCGCCGAGCCGAGCGTGAACTCGCGGCACGTCCGCGGGCGGTCGTCGTAGATCACGCACGCGTAGCTCGTGACCTTGCCATCCGCGATCTCGCCGCCGTGCAGCGCGGCGCAGCGGTCGTTGGTGCGCAGCACCTGGAGCTGGGTCCCGCGCTTCGTGACGTACGCCGGCTGCTTCTTGACCATCGGATCGCGCGCCGCGACGTCGACCGAGTGATAGGCCTCGCGGCAGCACGCGCCGCAGGTCAGGCAATCGAGCGCTGCCTCGAAGCGCTCGCACGCGGGCCACGCCGGATCGATCTTCGCGGCGGCCTGACGGCAGCGCTGCACGCCGCGCTGGTCGTGGCGCCACGCGCAGGATCCGCAGGTGCCGGTGGCTTCGCCGGCGGGGAGGCCGGTCGGGTGGGGTTCGCGAGGCGGCGTGCTGCTCGCCCACAGCGGCACGGGCGCGGCGGGCGCGATGTCGAACGTACGCACCGCCGCCGCGATCTGGGCGGTCGCGGCGAGCGCGGCGCCGAGGTGCGGCGCCCACGGGGCCCTGTCGGAGCGGCGGAGTGCGGCGACCGCACGCTGAACAGATGGATCGGTGCGATCCGCGAGCACGTCACCCGACAGCGTGTTCCAGAACGCCCGGAACTCCGTGGTGGGTGCGAATAACCCGCGCAAGCCGTGGCGGCCGGTCAGCACCCACTGCGTCCGCAGGCACGCGTGCTCGCGCCAGTCGTGGTCGGGGCCGGTGTTGTCCATGCCCCAGTCGGGTGCCTTGAACGAGTCCTCGCCCTCGACGAGCGAGTGGCAGATCTCGTGGAAGATCATCTGCGCGAGGCTGTCGTCGGCATCGAGGTCTCGGTCGATCGCGATCGCCATCCGGCCGCGGCCATCGGTGGATGCATACGTGTCGGCAGAACGAACGACCTCGATGCCGAGGTTCGTCGCCGCTCCGAGCCACACCTGTGCGAGTGGATCGATGTACCGATGTGTCACCACACGTGCCACCCGAGCCGTCTAGCACGAAAAGTTGCCTAGCCGGTACGGGACGTCGAAGGTGGAACCATGCAGGGGGACATTGCAGTGGCTGGCTTCGTGCTGACCAAGGAAGAATGGCAGGCGCTCGACGCGGTCTCGCGCGCGCAGCTGGTCTCCGTGGCGCTGCGCCGCGACGAACCCGGCATGCCGACCGCCGCTGGTAGTGGACCGATCGAGCTCGTCGCCGACGAAGAGATCGCGAAGTAGCTGTCCTGTCCGGACCTGGCCAGTCGCATGAGGTGCCGCGTGGTACCCCGTGATCGTGCTGACGGATGACGCGTGCTACGCGGCGATGTTGACCCGCGATCGGCGGTTCGACGGCGTGTTCTTCGTCGCCGTGTCGACGACCGGCATCTACTGCCGTCCGATCTGCCCGGCGCGCACGCCCGGTCGCTCGCGATGCACGTTCTACGCGACGTCCGTGCTGTGCGAGGCCGCCGGTTACCGCGCATGCTTCCGTTGTCGTCCCGAGCTCGCGCCGGGGAACGCCGATGTCGACGCGGTCGATGCGATGGTCGCGAGCGCGGCGCGGCGGATCGCCGAGGGTGCGCTCGACGATCGCTCCGTCGATGATCTCGCGGCCGAGCTCGGAGTGTCGGCTCGCCACCTGCGCCGCGCGACGGAGGCGCGCCTCGGGGTCTCGCCGATCGATCTCGCGCAGAGTCATCGCCTCGCGCTCGCGAAGCAGCTGCTGCAGGACACCGCGCTGCCGCTCACCGAGATCGCGTTCTCCGCCGGCTTCGGTAGCGTGCGCCGGTTCAACGCCGCGTTCCTCGATCGCATGGGCAAGGCACCCTCGGTGATGCGCCGCGCGCACGTACCGGAGTCCGCGGTCGGCGGGCTGACGCTGCGCCTCGACTACCGCCCGCCGTACGAGTGGACGCACCTGCTCGCGTTTCTGCGGATGCGCGCGATCCCCGGCGTCGAGGTGGTCGGTGCGGACGTGTATCGCCGCACGGTGCGGATCGGCGCGCACACAGGGACGATCGAGGTTCGCCAGGTCGCGGACCGGCCGAGCCTCGCGCTCGCGGTGTCGCCCGCGCTGTCGCCGGTGCTGATGCCGCTCGTCGCGCGCGTGCGTCGCATGTTCGATGTCGACGCGCGCCCCGACGTGATCGCCGCGGTGCTCGGACGCGATCCGCTGCTCGCGCGGTTCGTCGCGCAGCGCCCGGGGCTGCGGCTGCCCGGCGCGATCGATCCGTTCGAGGCCTCGATCCGCGCGCTGCTCGGGCAACAAGTCTCCGTCGCCGCCGCGACCACGCTCGCCGGCCGGTTCGCCGCCGCGTTCGGTCTTCGGCACGCTGCGGGGGAGGGCCTCGCCGTCGTGTTCCCCACCGCGATCGAGGTCGCCACCGCGACGCCCGCCGCGATCGCCGCGATCGGCCTGCCCGCCGCGCGCGCGGCCGCGATCCACGGCTTCGCGTCCGCTCTCGCCACGAACCGGCTCTCGCTCGACGGAGAGCTCGAGCCGTTCGTCGCGCGCGCCGTCGCGCTGCCCGGCGTGGGCCCCTGGACCGCGCACTACCTCGCGATGCGCGCGCTCCACCTGCCGGATGCGTTTCCCGCTGCCGATCTCGGGATCAAGAAGGCGCTCGCGGGGACGCCGCGCGAATGCGAGGCTCGCGCCGAGGCATGGCGACCGTTTCGTTCGTACGCGGTGATCCACCTGTGGACATCGCTGGGAGACCCCGATGCACGTGATGAAGCTGATGACGTCGCCCGTCGGACCGCTCTGCCTCGTCGCGGACGGCGACCAGCTGACCGGCCTGTACTCGCCCGAGCAAGGACCGCCGAGCGCGATGGAGGAGCGCGACGTGCCCGTGCTCGTCGAGGCCGCGCGCCAGCTCGCGGAGTACTTCGCGGGTGAGCGCACCACGTTCGAGCTCCGGCTCGCGCCGCTGGGCACGGCGTTCCAGCAGCTCGTGTGGCGCGCGCTGACCACGATCCCGTTCGGCGAGACCCGCACCTATGGGCAGCAGGCGGTGTTGGTCGAGCGACCGTCCGCGAGTCGCGCGGTCGGCGCCGCGAACGGCAAGAACCCGATCGGCATCATCGTGCCGTGCCATCGCGTGATCGGCTCGAACGGCACGCTCACCGGTTACGCGGGCGGTCTCGCGATGAAGCAGTTCCTGCTCGAGCACGAGCGCCGCTACTCGAGCCGGCTGCACGCCCGGCACGCGTCGGCCGCGCTGCGGCTGATCTGACGGGCGCATGCTACGGTCCCATCGGCATGCCGTCGTGGTCGCTGTTCGTCCTGTTCGGAGCCGGACTCGCGTTCCTCGCGGGGCGTGGCGTTCACCGCAGGACGCAGCAGACCGGTGCTGCGAACGCGGCGGGCCTGATCCCGGTCGCTGACCTCACACATCTTCCCGAGGCGCTCCAGCGCAGCGCGCTGTGGACGCTCAGCGATGGCGGCTTCGAGCGCCGCGTCGTGCACGGCGTGCTGTCGCGACACGCGCACGACGTGGATGTCACCGCGTTCGATCTCGAGACGCTGCGCGAGCGCCGCGGCGAGTGGGCGTGGCTCCCGCTCGACAAGCCGTTCCGCATCGGCCCGGTGGTCAGCATCGTCGCGTGCGAGACCGATCGCGTGTTCCCGCACCTGTTGCTCAAGCGCAGCGGCCTCGGCGACGACCTCGAGGACGACAACCTGATCGAACGCACCGGCCACATCGCGAAGCTGACGCGCGATGGCCTCGGGCTCGCGCGTTCCTACGCGGCCGAGCTGCCCAACACGCTGCCGGCGGCCGAGCTCGGCGTGTCGCTGCCGGAGAGCTGGCGCGCCTACGGCAAGGACAGCGCGGTGCTGACCGAGCTGCTCGGCGCGGGCTTCGCCCAGACGCTCGAGACCGCGGGCCGGCGCGACCTGGTGGTCGAGCTGCTCGACACGCTGATCCTCGTCTATCCGGCCTCGCGTGATGTCGTTGGTCCGGATGCGTTCGCGGATCTCA
>JBBRED010000106.1:0-22604 GCA_038203335.1 Haliangiales bacterium
GCGGCGCTCGTGGACATCAACCTCATCACGCTGCTCTCGGGAGCCACCTCCGAGGGGCTCGAGCTCAAGCGCCACGATGGCACGTGGATGCCGATCCACACCGGCTTCGATACGATCGTCGTGGACGCGGGCGACATGCTCCAGAACGTCACGAACGGCCTCTACAAGAGCACCACGCACCGCGTGGTCAACCCGGGCGACGCGTCGAGCGAGCGGTTCTCGATGCCGTGCTTCATCCACGCGCGCTCGGATGTGGATCTCTCGCCGCTGCCGAGCTGCGTCGCGCGGACCGGCGGCGCGGCGAAGTATCCGAGCCTGACGGCCGGCCAGTACCTCGAGCAGCGCCTGCGCGAGATCGGGCTCGGTTAGCGGCGCGCAGTTCGCACCCGGTCACGCTCGTGCTGCGACACCAGCGGTGCGGCCTACGGCCAGGTCAGAAGCCGTGAGCTTGGCCACATGGCATAGGGTTTCCCCCGGGCGGCCGGGCGCGATACCCTCGACGGGCATGCAGAGGAACCTCGCGCTCTTCATCGTCCTGGCGGCGACGAGCCTCGCACACGCGAATGGCCGCGCTCCGAACACGTCGACGATCAACTTCCGTCAGGGTCACGAGCAGGACGTCGCCGCGGGCATGACGTTCGGTATGGTGCTCACGCACGATGGCGGGGCCACGTGGCACTGGGTGTGCGAGAAGGCCGTGCTCTACGGCGGCATGTACGATCCGGACTACGTCTACGCGCCGAGCGGTGCACTGTTCGCGACGACGTTCGAGGGCTCGCTCGTCAACCGCGATGCCTGCACGTTCGCGCCGACCACGTTCGCGAAGAAGTTCTTCTCGTCGATCACGCAGTCCTCGACAGGTGGCCTGTTCATGGCCGCGGCGGACGCCGAGGACGTTGCCATGGGCAACCCCGGCGACGCGAAGATCTACAAGAGCACCGACGACGGCGTGACGTTCCCGACGGTGGCGACCGCCGGCGCGATCGGCGATTGGTACAACAGCATCGAGGTCGCGCCGAGCGATCCGACCCGCGTCTATCTCTCGGGCTACCGGCTCACGCTCGGTGTGCGCTCGTTCCAGATGTACCGCAGCGACAACGGCGGCACGAGCTTCCAGCCGATCACGGCGAACACGTTCACCACCACGAACAACTCCACGATCGATATCGTCGGCATCAAGAAGACACAGCCGAACACGGTGTTCGCGCGGGTCTCGCTACAAGGCACGAGCATCGGCGACGCGATCTGGCGCAGCGACAACGCCGGCACGAGCTGGACGAAGATCCTCGAGAAGGGTGACGAGATCTCGTTCACCGCGCGCGCGAACGGCGATCTCGTCGCGGCGACGCGGAACTCCGGCACGTTCGTGTCGCGTGGGCCGAATAACACCACGTGGGAGACCGTCGCGAACGCGCCGCACATCAACTGCCTGGCGGAGAACACCGCGGGCGAGCTGTGGGCATGCACGCAGAACTTCGGCGCGACGCAGACGCCGTCCGACGACGCCGGCATCATGAAGACCACCGACCTCGTGTCCTGGACGAAGGTCCTTCGCTACCAGGACATCAAGGGACCGGTCGCGTGCGGGGTGGGAACGCGCCAGCACGACCAGTGCGTCTACGACTGCCCGGACCAGACCTACAACGCCAACCCGGCGACGTGCCCGAACCTGAACCCCACCTCGTGGTGCGTGCTCGCGAACCAGCTCGGCATCACCTCGACGGAGATCACGTGTCCGGCCGTGTTCGATGGTCCCGACACCGGCGACGTTACAGTCAAGAAGACGCCTCCGGGATGCTGCGAGGCCGGCGATACGAGCGGCGGTCCGGCAGCGCTGGCACTCAGCCTGGTGATTGGTACAGTGGTCCTGCGGACTCGGCGCCGCAAAGGGACCTGATGCTCCGCATGTTCGATCGGCTCGCGTACCGCTCCCAGCACCTCTCGTTTCTGATCAACGCGACCGTCCTCCAGGAGGCGGCGCGTCTGGTCACTCGAACCCCCCGTCCGAAGGTCGATGTGGCCGAGCTGCGCGCGGTGCTCCGCCGTCGCGACGAGCTTCACGCGAAGGATCTCGCGAACGTCGAGGCCGGAATGTATCCGCGCGCGCTGCTGTTCGACGTGCCGGTGCGCCAGTACATCCGGGCGTTGCCGCAGCTGATGCGCGACACGCCGAACGTCGTGCGCCGCATGCGCCGTGGCGACTACAAGGACATCCCGCTCGTCGACAAGCAGCGCTATCCCGCCTACTACCGGCGCAACTTCCACTGGCAGACCGACGGTTACTTCAGCGACTACTCCGCCGAGGTCTACGAGCTCGGCGTCGAGCTGCTGTTCCGCGGCACCGCCGACGTGATGCGGCGCCAGGTCATCCCGCCGATCACCAGCTACGCCCGCACGCATGGCGAGCGCCTGCGCCTCCTCGATATCGGCTGCGGCACCGGCCGCACGCTGCACCAGATCTCCGTGGCGCATCCGACGATGCAGTTGCATGGCGTCGACCTCTCGCCAGCGTACATCCGTGCGGCGCGTCGCCGACTACATGCGGTGCCCGAGCTGACGCTGGCCGTCGAGAACGGCGAGGCGCTGCCGTGGGCAGATGCAACGTTCGATATCGTGACGAGCACGTACATGATCCACGAGCTGCCGCGCACCGCGCGCCGCAACGACGTGCGCGAGATGCTGCGCGTGGTGAAGCCAGGCGGCCTGCTCGTCATCGAGGACAGCGCGCAGCTCGCCGAGAGCTCCGAGATCGCGACGGCGCTGCGCGAGTTCCCGCGCGAGTTCCACGAGCCGTTCTACGCGGATTACCTCGAAGATGATCTCGCCGCACTCGTCGCGGAGGTCGGGTTCACTGCGCCGCGCACCGAGGCACACCTCGTGGCGAAGGTCGTGGTCGCTGGTCGCCCTACCTAGGCAGACCGGTCACGTCGAGCGCCCACGCACGTGCTTCCGACGCGCGCGGACGATGACAGCGCTCGCCAAGTGTCGGAGATCCCAGGGCCCCGTGATAGTCCCGGGTTTGCACGTACCCGGGGAGTGTCGCAACCCTCGCGAATGATCGAGCGCCTCACCGATGAGACGCGCGTGCACCACGGGGAGGCGGACTCCGATATCGACGCCCTGTTCGTCCAGGACGTCACCGCGGCGCAGTACCTCGTGTACCTGATGCGCGTGTACGGCTTCGAGGCACCGCTCGATTCCGCCATCGCGATGACGCCGAAGCTCGAGCTCGTCCTCGATCTGCGGCAGCGCTCGCGCGCCGGATTTCTCGCGCAGGATCTGATGGCGCTGGGTGTTCGCCCGGCCGAGGTCGCCAATCTGCCGCTGTGTCTCGCGATCCCGCAGTTTCGCAGCGTCGCCGAGGCGATGGGCTGGCTCTACGTCGTGGAGCGCACCACGCTCGCGCACAACCTGATTCGCCGCCACCTGACGACGCGGTACCCGCTCGAGATGAAGATCGCGTCGGCGTACCTCAGCTCGTACGAGGGCGTGGTCGGCAAGCATTGGCACGAGTTCGGGGTGGCACTCGATCAGGTCGCGCAGCATCCCGCGGTCGCCGACCGCATCGTCAGCGCCGCCAACGACGCGTTCCGCTGTCGTCGCCACTGGTCACTCCACGACATCACAGACTTCGCACGCTCTGCAGGCTAGTACTCGGCCGCAGAGGTCTACCCGGTCGAGCAGTCTGACTCCGTCGCCGAACGCCGAGCGATCCGATCGCGGCGTGCTCCATCGGGCTCGGGCTCGAATCCGGCTCCCACCGGGCAAAACCCTCTGTGGCGGCGGGACGATCACGAAGGTGTGGCCGGCGATACGCCAGCGAGCAGGTGCCGTTGCGGTAGGGTGCCCGGATGGCCGATGACGCGCGCGCTCGACTGGACTCTCACCGCACCGAGCTCGGGCAGATCGATCGCGACATCCTCGCGCTCGTCGCTCGCCGGCAAGCGCTCGCGCAGAAGATCGGGCAGATCAAGCGCGACGCCGGCATCCCCACGCGCGACTACCGGCAGGAGCGAGATGTGGTCGAGCGCGCTCGTGCATCCGCCGTGGAGCACGGGCTGACGCCGCAGCTCGGCGAGGAGCTGATCCTCGCGCTGATTCGCGGCTCGCTGACCGTGCAGGAGAAGGACACGGTCGCCGCGACCGGCGAGGGCAGCGGGCGACGCGTGCTGGTGATCGGCGGCTGCGGACACATGGGGCGTTGGTTCGTGCGGTACCTCGGCGCGCAGGGCTACACCGTCGAGATCGCGGATCCGCACGGCGAGAGTCCGGCGGGGATCGTGCGCCACCAGGACTGGACGACGATCGCGCTCGACCACGAGCTGATCGTGATCGCGGCGCCGATGCCGGCGACCGCCGCGATCCTCGAGGCGATGGCCGCGGCGCCGCCGAAGGGCGTGGTGTTCGACGTCGGCTCGCTGAAGAGCCCGCTGCGCAAGGGACTGCAAGCGCTGCGCGCGGCCGGCGGTCAGGTGACGAGCGTGCACCCGATGTTCGGGCCCGATACGGAGCTGCTCAGCGGACGCCACGTGATCTTCGTGGATCTCGGCGCGCCCGCGGCGACCGCGGCCGCACGCGCGCTGTTCGAGCCGACGATGGCGACGCTCGTCGAGATGGATCTCGAGAGTCACGATCGCTTGATCGCGTACGTGCTCGGACTCTCGCACGCTCTCAACATCGCGTTCTTCACGGCGCTCGCGGAGAGCGGCGAGGCCTCGCGCAAGCTCGCCACGCTGTCGTCGACCACGTTCGACGCGCAGCTCGGCGTGGCGGCGAAGGTCGCGGCGGAGAATCCCGATCTCTACTTCGAGATCCAGACGCTCAACGACTACGGCACCGAATCGCTCGCGGCGCTGCTCTACGCGGTGGAGCGCCTGCGAAGCGTGGTGCGCGCGAACGACCTGGAGGGCTTCCGCGCGCTGATGACGAAGGGAAAGGGCTATCTGTCGGAGCGCGAGCGCCGGTAGTGGCCACTCGAGTTGCCACCGAGGCGCGTTGCACGCACGGCAACCGAGCAAGATCCCACGGCGATGACGCGCACGGTCATTGCACGTTCGCGCGCGCGTATGCGACTGACCAGCGTTGTTGCCGTAGCGATCTCCCTGAGTACCCCGCTCGCCGCGTGCGCGACCGATGATGGCGATCCCGATACCGACGAGGTCACCGTCGACGAGGACGATGGCAAGGCCGATGCCGCCAGCGAGCTCGCGGTGCGCGCCGGCGACACCACGCTGACCGTCGGCAAGCTGCTGACCTGGCAGAACAACGCGTTCGTGATGCGCGCCAAGGCGACGCGCACGTTCGAGGAGGACGGCGTTCGCGAGTACATCATCGACGACATCTACGGCGACGTGGCGATCAAGTCGGCCCGCGTGTTCGAGGTCCGCTGGCCGGTCTCGGAGGCGCGCATGGTCGTGGATGGCATCAACCTGTTCACCAGCCTGTCGTTCGTGCATTCCTCGTCGCGACCGGACCACCTGACCATGCGGGTCACGGCGCGCCCTCGCCTCGGTGCCACGCACGGCTCGTCGACGCTGGCGCTCACCGCCGAGCTCACGCCGGTCGTGCAGGCCGGGCACACCATGTATCGCGTGAAGGGGCGGTCGTCGAAGGCGGTCGCGTCCCTGCGCGCGACCATCGGCACGGTGCGGCTCGTCGATCCCACCCACTTCGAGCTCGATCTCGACTACGACCAGCTGCAGACGGTGGCCGGTGGCGGCGAGCTCGGTGTCACCGCGTCGTTCACCACCGGAACGGTGACGTCGACGATCCTCGCGCCTCTCGGGCTCGCGGTGAAGAAGCTGAGCCTGACCACGGGCGATGCGTACGAGCTGTATCCGAACCCAACGTGCACCACGGCGCGCAAGAGCTGCCTCGCGGCGCTGCCCGACGGCGCGCTCGATACCGCCTCGTGCGGCGAGGCGATTGACGTGCTCGCGTGCCGCGGCGCGCTCGGTGCGCCGATCAATGATGCCGCGATCACGGATGCGAAGGCCGCGTTCGAGCCGAAGCTCGTGGCGCTGGCCACCGATGGCGTGGGCCTGGTCGGTGCCGACAAAGCGGTGGAGCTCGCGGCGACGGTGCGCGAGGTGATCAACGGTCGCCTCGCGGCCGAGGGTGGAGCGTGGTTGCTGACTCCGGCGGCGCGCACCACGGTGCTCGCCACCGCCACCGATGTTCCGCTCGACGACGCGTACGCGTTCCCGCTGTCGTTCGTCGACGGCCACGAGCCCGCGCCCGGCAATGTCGCGGCGACGCGCCAGGTCGCCACGGACGCGCTCCTGTCGTACCTGCGCACCACCGATTACGAGCACTCCGAGTTCGGTCGCAGCTACCTCGCGCTCACCAAGGAGTTCCGCGCGCAGCACGTGGCGTCTCTCAAGGCGTTTCGCGAGACCAGCGGGCTGACGACGTTCCCGAGCATGCCGAACGTCGAGTACTACGTCGGCGACTGGATCGGAACGCACACCGAGGTCACCGTGGATCACACGACCGGCGAAGTGATCGGCGTCCTCGTCGAGATCGACTGAACGAGAGCTGGGCACTCGCCAGGAATGCCGGCTACTTGGCCGGCCACCGGACACTGGCCACCGGAGGGGCCGGCGACTCGCAAGAGCGCGAGATCGCAGGCGCCTGACGCGGCGCGGGGCTTGCTCGTCCGGCGGGCGTGCTTCGCTTCACCGCCATCGCCGCCATGTTCTCCGTCGCTCTTGGCACGCTGCCAGCCTGTGTGGACGCCGAGGTCGAGGACGGCGAGAACGACGTGTTTCCGGATGGCAAGGCAGATGGCGGGATGGACGAGGGCTCGCCCGAGGCGCTCGGCGTGCTCGCGCTGGTCAACGACGCGGCGATGACCAGCGCGAAGCTCAAGTCCGATGCGCACGTCACCGCGCGCGTCGCGGGCAACATCACGAGGCACCGCGACGGCGCCGACGGGCAGCCGGGCACCGCGGATGACGATACCTACGGCTCGCTCGCCGAGCTGGATGCGATCCCCTACGTCGGACCGGCGACGCTCGCCGCGCTGCTCGACCTCGCGCGCGATCGCGGCCTGGTCGGTGGCAACGGCGCGAAGATCTCCGTCATCTTCTCACCCCAGTCGGCCGAGGCGACGCACAACGCGAAGATCGCGCTGATGATCCGCGCCGCGCAGAAGACGGTCGACATCTCGATCTACAGCTACTCCGATGCCGGCATCTCGGCGGCGCTCGCCGATGCGGTGACCCGCGGCGTCAAGGTCCGGTTCCTGTTCGACACGGCCAGCGAGGACCGCAAGCTCGTCGATGCCGCCGCGCGTGCCGCGTCGAAGTCCGGCAAGCTCGAGGCGCAGGGCGTGGACGTTCGCTGGGTCAACAAGATCCTCCACCACAAGTTCCTGATCGTCGATGGTCCGCGCGACGACAAGGCCAGGGCCGCCACCGCGAAGATCGCGATGGGCAGCGCGAACTGGTCGAGCACCGGCGGCACGGTCTACGACGAGAACACGATGTTCATCGAGAACAGCGCGGAGATCGCCGCGGCGTTCCAGCACGAGTTCGATCAGCTGTGGTGGGGCTCGCGCGACTTCGTCGGCCCTGCCGCGGTGCAGGGCCAGTCGACCGCGAACATCACCCTCGGCGACGTGCCGGATCAGCCGGGTATCGAGCTGCTGCTGACCTCGCCGAACTTCCGGCTCGGCGGCTCCGAGCACGCGACCTGGTCGGTCGAGCGGGCGAGCACCGTGGTCGGAAGCCAGTGGGTCGCCGCGATCGATCGCGCGCAGACCTCGATCCACATCGCCTCGGGACACATGCGGCTGCGCTCGGTGGCCGAGGCGCTGGTCAAGAAGAAGCACGACCACCCGAACGTCGACATCAAGGTCTACCTCGATCAGCAGGAGTACATCTCCGCGGCGGGCAACGCGCAGCAGATCGCCGACTTCGAGGCCTGCCAGATGACCTCGACCGGAACGACGGCCGCGAGCCCGTGCCTCAGTGACTTCCTGTTCTCGAAGACGCTCGTCGACGCCGGCATCACGGTGCGGTTCAAGTCGTTCGCGTACCGCTGGGACGCGAGCTACGCGGCGCAGATGCACTCGAAGTACATGGTCGTCGACGCCAAGGAGATCATCTCGGGCAGCTTCAACCTGTCGATGAACTCGGAGCAGGGCACGTTCGAGAACGCGCTGCACCTCACCGGTGCGCAGTACGCGTCGGTCTACGCGGCGTTCGAGCAGAACTTCGGAAAGATCTTCGAGACCGGCCGCGCGCAGAACGTACTCGCTGCCCTGCGCACGCAGATCAGCACCGCGACGACCATTCCGCTGACGTTCCCGGCGATGTCGCTGACCTACACGGAGTTCGACCAGCTCCGGCAGCTCATCCGTGCGAATTGCACCGTCGTGGATTCCACGGACTACCGGAACAACGCTCCCGCGCACAAGACGTGCCCGCGGTAGGGCGGCTGTCGATCCGGGGGAAGGCCGTTCGTATGACGTCTGAAAGGACGGAGTACCGATGGCGAAGATCAGCGTTTTCATTCACCTGAGCCTCGATGGCGTGATGCAGTCTCCCGGTGGACGGGAGGAGGATCCGCGCGGCGGGTTTCGCTACGGCGGCTGGGCGCAGCCCTACGCTGACAAGGTCCTCGGCGAGGTGGTCAGCAAGGGCATGAAGGAGGCACCCGATCTCCTGTTCGGTCACTTCACGTACCGCGCGTTCCACGCGTACTGGCCGCATCAGAAGGACAACCCGTTCACCGACGTCCTCAACCGGCGGCAGAAGTTCGTGGTGTCGCGCAGCCACCCGAAGCTGTCGTGGGAGAATTCCACGTTGCTCGCGGGCGACGCGGCGACCACGGTCGGAGCGCTCAAGACGACGCATCCGAAGGACCTCCTGATCCTGGGCAGCGGCGAGCTGGTGCAGTCTCTGATGAAGGCGAACCTGATCGACGAACTTCTGCTCACCATCAATCCGATCGTGCTGGGGCAGGGCAAGCGGCTGTTTCCTGACGGAGGTTCGTTCGCGAAGCTCCAGCTCGTGGACTCGAAGATCTCGACGACGGGCGTGGTGATCGCCACCTATCGGCCGGCATGATGAGTGCCGCGATGAAGCTCTATCTGCTCAGCGTCTATCAACCCGATGGTGATCCTCCTCCGCCCGAGGTGCTCGCGCCGATCATGCGCGCACTCGCGGAGCTCCAGCGCGAGATCAAGGCGGCGGGCGGCTGGCTGTTCCACGGCGGGCTGGATCCGGCGAGCGCGGCGACGGTCGCGCGCGTCACCGATGGCGAGCTGCAGCTCACCGATGGTCCGTTCACCGAGGGCAAGGAGCACCTCGGTGGCCTGAGCATCGTCCGCGCACCTGACCTCGACGTGGCCCTCGACTGGGGCGCGAGGATGGCGCGCGCGACCGGGCTCGCGGTCGAGGTGCGGCCGTTCCAGGACCTGACCGCGTTCTGAGCGTGGTCGACTCCGCCGAGATCGATCGCGTGTTTCGCGAGGAGCACGGCCGCGCCGTGGCGGTCCTCGTGCGCGCGTTCCGCGACATCACGCTCGCGGAGGATGCGATCCAGGACGCGTTCGCGGAGGCGGTGGTGCGCTGGCCGCGCGATGGCCTGCCGCCGAGCCCGGCGGGCTGGATCATCACGACCGGCAGGAACCGCGCGATCGATCGCCTGCGACGCGAGTCGACGCGCGGCGAGCGGCACGAGCAGGCGTCCGCGCTCCTCGTCCCCGATGACCCGAGTCCCGAGGAGGCTGGCCCGGTGCACGACGATCGCCTGCGCCTGATCTTCACGTGCTGCCACCCGGCGCTCGCCGCGAGCGCGCAGGTCGCGCTGACCCTGCGCTTGTTCGGCGGGCTGACCACGCCGGAGATCGCGCGCGCGTTCCGCGTAGCCGAGCCAACCCTCGCGCAGCGCCTCGTACGCGCGAAGGGCAAGATCCGCGACGCGCGGATCCCGTACCGCGTGCCGTCGACCGACGAGCTACCGCGACGGATCGGTGCCGTGCTCGCGGTCGTGTACCTGATCTTCAACGAGGGCCACACGGCCACGTCCGGAGCCGAGCTCGTGCGCGGCGATCTCTGCAGCGAGGCGCTGCGGCTCGGTCGCCTGCTCGTCGAGCTGATGCCCGAGGAGCCGGAGGCTCTCGGCCTGCTCGCGCTGATGCTGCTCGTCGATGCGCGGCGCACAGCGCGCACGACCGCAGATGGCGAGCTCGTACTGCTCGCCGATCAGGATCGAGGGCGCTGGGATCGAGAGCGGATCGCCGAGGGCCACGCGCTGGTGCGGCGCTGTATCACGATCGGTCGACCGGGCACCTACCAGCTGCAGGCCGCGATCAACGCGGTCCACGCCGACGCGCCGTCGACCGCCGAGACCGACTGGCGATCGATCGTGGTGCTCTACGACCAGCTACTCGCGCACACGCCAAGCCCGATCGTCGCGCTCAACCGCGCCGTGGCGGTGGCGGAGGTCGACGGCGCTGCCGCCGGCCTCGCGCTCGTCGACGCGCTCGCGCTCGAGCGCTACTACCTGTTTCATTCGATCCGCGCCGAGCTCCTGCGCCGCGTCGGGCGCAGCGCCGATGCGGAGGTGGCCTACCGCGCCGCGATCGCGCTGAGCGAGAACGCCACCGAGCGTGCGTTTCTCGAGCGCCAGCTCGAAGCGCTGCGAGCGGGCCGGGCGAGCTACGAGACGTAGCCGACGACGGCGCGCTGGAGGCGGGCGAGGGCGCGCGTGATCCGGCGCTCGCCGCGGCGGAGGGAGCGGCCGGCGCGGACGGCGACGCGGCGCGCGTGGCGATCGATGCGGCGAGTGCGGCGACGAGCGCGTCGCGAGATGGCGTCGGTGACCGACGTCGCAGTCGGTTCGGTGGTGGTGGTCGAGTCAGCGAGGAGATTCGTGAACGGGGTCAGAGCGGTCATGCAGCAGCTTTCGATTCGGTGTGAGGGTGAAGCGGGAGGCCCAGCATGCCGCGCACCATGGTGAGTGGCGTGGCCCAGTGGTCCTCCCAGGGGAACGAGATCAGCTTCTCGGCGCGGCGGCCGCGCTGGTACGCCGCGAAGACATCGCGCGGCAGGGTCGGCTTCTCCCGCAGGCCGCGCAGCGTGCCGACGGTCGACAGGATGAAGGTGCTCGGCGCGCGGAGCTGCGCGAACGTGAACGCCTGGAGGGCGACCTCTCCGGCGGGGTTGGTGTCGTGGCCGGTGACCACGTGCCAGAGGTCGTGGGTCTGCCGCACGCGCTGGATGACGTAGGACGCGCGCGGGTCGGTGACGCCCGGCGGCGGGCCGTCGAACACGTCGGGGGTGAAGCCGCGCGAGCGAAGGAAGTTCGCGTACGCGTGACCGAGGGTGCCCTCGGGCAGGGCGCCGAGGATGTCGAGGTCGACGGTGCTCGAGTCGATCGCGCGCTTCTCGGCGTACATCTTCGCGCCGGTGGGGTCGGCGAAGAACCGGTCGAGGCGCTTCCCCATCGAGCCGGCGTTCGCGTACTGCGAGAACACGAGGACCTGATCGGTGTCCTCGGGGTTCGTGACGACGCGGGCGAGGGCGCGCAGGGCGCGCGACCAGCGCTGGACTGGGGACAGGGTGGTCATATCGGTGTCGTGGGTCATGGGGAGCTCCTTGGCGTCCGTATTGTCACCTTGATAATAGGTTCACGAGCGCTATTGTCAACGTGAAAATAATGACGCCAGGTCACCTACATCGAGGACACGGGTATCATCGCGAGATGGCTCGGACTCGCCGGATCTCCGCGCGTCGGGAGCGTCGGATCGCCCGGCGCCGGCGCTCGCCCGAAGAGGCGCGGCTCGAGATCCTCGACGCCGCGGATCGGGTGTTCGTGGAGTTCCAGCCGGACCAGGTCGGGCTCAAGGACGTGGGCCGCGAGGCCGGCGTCAGCCACGCGTTGATCACGCACTACTTCGGGACGTATGCGGGGCTGATCGAGGCGGCGCTCGAGCGGCGGATCCGCGCGCTGCGCGAGACCATGATGGAGAAGCTGCGGCAGGCCGGTGCGCTGTCGCGTCCGAGCGAGCTGATCGGGATGCTGTTCTCCGCGCTCGAAGATCCGGTGCACCTGCGGCTGATGCGGTGGATGCTCGCGAGCGAGCGCCCGTCGGCGGCGCATGCGTTCGGCCTCCAGGCGCAGGGGCTCCAGGTCATCTCGCTGCAGGTCGCCACCGCGCTCGATCCCGCGCCGTCGAAGGCGATGATCGACAAGGTCGAGCTCGCACTGCTCACCGCGGTGTCGGCGGCGTACGGCTATGCGCTCGCGAAGTACGCGCTGGTCGGCGGGCTCGGGCGTCAGGCGTCCGCGGAGCTCGACGCCGAGGTCCAGCGGACGCTCGCGGCGATGGTGCAGGCCCATCTCCGCGCCGAGCTCGGGATCACGATCGGCCGGTAGCGATTTCGCGCGGTTGACGCCGGCGCGACGAATTCGGCGAGGAAACCTCCGGGTGCGGGCACGTAGGGGCATGCAAATCGGGAGAGCGTGGCTGCTGGCGGTGTGCGCCATGGCCGGAATTGGATGTTCGGAGAGCAGTCCCACCCAGGTGCTGACGGGCCGGTTCACGACGAGCGGCGCGCTCGCCGTGCGCGCGGTGACCGCCGACCGCACCATGACCGCGGCGCAGGTGCGCAGCGACGGTTCGTTCACGCTCGCGTTGCCCGCGGGCCAGCGCTACCGGCTCGAGGTGCTGACCACGAGCGGCGTGCGCCACATGTTCTCGCAGGAGACGAGCGGGCTCACCGCGCTGAGCTTCGAGGTCTGCCAGCCGGTCGATCCGTTCGACATCGGCACCGTCGGGAACGGCATGGATCCGAGTGGTGGCGGCGGCGGCGGCGGCACGACGTGCATGGATCCGGCGACCGGCCAGATGGATCCGGGCTGCGAGCCGTGCGATCCGACCGATCCCAGCTGCACGCCTCCGGGCATGTGCACGGATCCGAGCGATCCAAACTGCGGTCCGCCGAAGTGCATGGATCCGACGGATCCGGGCTGCACGCCCGACCCGTGCGATCCGACGGACCCGAACTGCCAGCCGTGCTCCGCGGGCGATCCGTCGTGCGGAACGATGTGCACGGATCCCACCGATCCGAGCTGCATGCCGCCGCCGCCGCCGTGCGCGGATCCGACGGACCCGTACTGCAAGTGCGACGCAACGGGCAACTGTCCGCCGCCGACCTGCGATCCGGGCGATCCGATGTGCCCACCGCCCCCTCCGCCTCCGTGTTCGGATCCGACGGATCCGGAGACGTGCAAGGATCCCTGCATGGCGGATCCGGGGAGCTGCGGCTGCACGATGGAGGATCCCAACTGCTGGCCTCCGCCGCAACCGCCCGAGTGCGATGCCGCGGGCATGTGCGATCCGGGCACCGGTGGCATGACGCCGGCGCATCCGCCGGGTGACTTCGGGTGCAAGGAGATGCCACCGTCGTGAACCTCGGGCCCGCGGCGTTCGTGCTCGTCGTCCTGGCATCCGCTCCGCGGGTGGCCGGTGCGGAGCCGTGCGCGGCGCGGGCTCAGCTCACCGGCGATCGCGACGCGGTCGCACGCGTCGGCGGGGAGCTCACCAAGCTCGGCGTCGAGCTCGGTGCGGGCACGACGAGATGTCCGGCGGTGAAGGCGGTCGTCGAGCTCGCGCCCGGCGACGCCGGGATCGATGTCGCCGTGACCGGCAGCGGTCAGCGAAGCGAGGGCAGGGTGGTCACCGATCCGGGCGTGGCGGCGGCATGGATCGACGCCTGGGCGCGCGACGACATCGAGGTCGCCGGCTGGGTGCCGGAGTCCGCGCCGCTCGCCGCTCCGAGCGTCGTCGCTCCGCACGACACGGTGGCGGTGCCGCCGGCCCGCTCGGTGCTCGGGTCGTTCAGCATCACGGCGCTCTACGAGCAAGCGTGGACCGACGACGACACCTCGTGGCGCGGCGGCAGCCTCGGCGCGTGCATCCCATTGCACGGCGTCTGCTTCGGAGGGCGCGTACGCGGCATGACGCAGCCGGATCGCATCTCGAATCTGTCGGCGGCGGCGCGCTCGGATGTGTCGGTGCTCGCGACCGCGAGCCTGCCGATCTCCGCGGGCCAGATGATCCTGGCGCCCGAGCTCGCCGTTGGTATCGGGCGGCTCGCCACCCGCCGCGTCGAAGGCTGTGCGGCGCCGGCGGATCCGGGCATGGGCACGATGACGCCGCCGGGCTGCGACCCCACCGATCCGAGCTGCGTGATGCCCGATCCCGCGCCGATGTGCACGCCCGACGCCGCCGGCACGGATCCGAGCACCGGCAAGCTCTACGTCGGCGACAAGTTCGAGACCGCCACATACACGCCGCGGATCTCCGTCGCGCTTCGCATCTCGGTACCGCTGTTCCAGCACCTGTGGCTCGACGGCGTGGCGGCCTACACGCTGCTTCCGCTCGGCCACGACACCCCGTTCGAGCCGGCACGAGCGCCGACCGGGTTCACGCCGATGCAGGTCGCGCTTCCCGGCGAGCCGGGGGCCGGCCTCGTGCTCGGTGTCGGCCTCCGCGTGGGAGCGCCGTGAGCGCGGGCAAGCCCACGCCCGCGCTCGGCGGCCAGATCCTGCCGCTGCGGCGCCCCGATCCGCGCACGCCATCGCTCGCGGATCTGTCCGACGAGGCGCTGCTCGCCTCGTGCGGCGTCGGTGATCCCGCGGCGCTCGGCGCGCTGTTCGATCGGCATCATACCGCCGTCTATCGGCTGATCTCCCGATTGCTTCGCACCGAGCCCGGCGAGACCGACGATCTCGTGCAGACCACGTTCATGGCCGCGTGGAAATCGGCGAAGGGCTACGCGGGCCACGGCTCGGTGAAGAGCTTTCTGTTCGGCATCGCGGCGAACACCGTGCGCCGGCACTTCCGCACCACCCGTCGCCGGCTCGACGCCTACGCGGGCATCCCCGCGCCCGCGCCCGTCGGCGGCCCCGACGTTGCGGCCGTGCGCGCGCAGCAGGTGAAGCGCCTCGCGGCCGCGCTCGACGAGCTCCCGCACGATCTTCGCGCGGCGTACGTGCTGTGCGACGTCGAGGATCTTCCCGGCGCCGAGGCGGCGCGCATTCTCGACGTGCGCGCGGGCACCCTGTCACGACGACTGCACGAAGCGCGGCGCGCCCTGCGCGAAGCGATCGAAGGAGATGGCACATGACCGACGACAACCTCCGCGATCTCGCGGGCCAGCTCCCCTATGACCGCCCCGTCGCCGAGCGCACCGAGGGCGTGCGCGCGGCCCTGCTCGCCGCGGCCGCCGTGCCCGCGCAGCCGAGCCCACGGCGCTGGTTGCTCGTCGGTGGCGGCTTTGCCGCCGGTGCCCTCGCGGCCGCCGCCATCGCCGTGCTCGTCTTGCGCTCGCCATCGACGACGCCGGTCCACGAGGCCTACGCGCGCATCGAGTCGACGTCGGCTGCGGCGGTCGAGCACACGCTGTCGGCGACGCCGAGCGGTGGTACAGACGAGGTGGTGCGCGTGCACGGTGGGACGCTACGCCTTGCGGTGCCGGCGACGCGCGCGGGTGATCGCGTGCGCGTGGTGACCGCCGATGCCGAGATCGAAGGCGCGGGCGGGTACGAGGTCGTGGTCGCGGCCGACGCGCTGGCGAGCGTGACCGTCATGTCGGGCAGCGCGACCGTGCGCGTGGCGAAGCAGGCCGCCATGTTCCTCGCCGCGGGCCAGAGCTGGCGCGCGACGGTCCAGACCGCGGACCTGACGCCGGTGCTCGGCACAACGAGCTCGAGCGGCTCGCCGATCGAGACGACCGTCGAGAGGTCGGCGACCCCCGCGCCGACATCGAACGGCGCGACGGTGAACCCGGGCCCGCCTGCGACGAACCGCGCGACCGCGACGAAGCCAGGCTCGTCGACGACAAACCGCGCGACCGCGACGACCGACGGCTCGCCGATCGAGGCAGAGCTCGCGCCGCGGCCCGCGGTCACCGCGCCGCCGCAGATCACCGCCGACGCACCGCCGGCGCCGGGCTCCGAGATCGAGCGCCACTTCCGAGCCGGCACCGCGCTGCTCCGCGCGAGCAAGCTCGCCGACGCGGTCATCGAGCTCGGCGCCGCGGCCGACGCCGGCGACACTCCGCTCGCGGCGGACGCGCGCTATTACCAGGCGGTCGCGCTCGTGAAGGCGAAGCGCGGCGCCGAGGCCGAGCGCGCGCTCGTGCAGTTCCTCGACCACGCGCCGACGTCGATCCGCCGCGGGCGCGCCGCGATGATGCTCGGGCGCCTGCTCGCCGACCGCGGCGACGCGAAGACCGCGCGTGACTGGTTCACCGTCGCCGCGAACGACCCCGACGCAGCGGTCGCCGCCGCCGCGCGGGCCGCACTCGCCCCGCGCTGATTCGCGGGCCGGCTCGACGAGGGTCGGCTACGATATCGGGATGTTCGCCTCCCGGGTCCGGCCACCGCTGTTCGCCGCCGCGTTCGGCCTCCTCGCGCTCGCACTCGGTGTCGAAGCGCCGGGGATTCCGCTCACGCCGCCGACCTCGCTCTACGAGCTTCACGTCAAGCTCCGCGCCGAGGGCGTGCCCCTCTCGATCGCCGCCAGCGGCATGCGGATCGAGCCGATGTTCAGCGGTGTCACGTACGCGCAGCAGGATCCGCTCGCGCGCTGGATCGTGGTCACCGCATCGACCACGGGCACGCCGGAGGATCTCGTCGCCCGCGTTGCCTCGGATCCCGCGGTCGAGCAGGCGTTCCTCGCGCCGCAGATCTCGCTCCCGACGACCGCCGTCGTCGACGACAGCTGCCCGGTGACCACGCCGTCGTACGAGGAGTATCAGGGCTACCTCGGCCCCGCGCCGTTCGGCATCGATGCGCCGGCCGCATGGAAGCTCGGTCAGCGCGGCGCGGGGGTGTGGTTCGCCGACATCGAGGGCGGCTGGAACGCGAAGCACGAGGACCTGCCCGGCGATCGGATTTTTCACGTCGCGGGGCGACCGATCGACGATCCGAGCTGGCGCGCCCACGGCACCGCCGTGCTCGGCGAGGTGGTCGGCGTCGACAACGGCAAGGGCGTGGTCGGCATCGCGCCCGATGTGGACCGCGTGTTCACGGCATCGATCGGCGGCACGAACGTCCCCGATGCGATCAACCGCGCCCTCACCGAGCTACGCACCGGCGACGTGATGCTGATCGAGCTCCAGGGCGCGGGCCCGCGCGGTCGCTACCTCCCGGTGGAGTACTGGGACGACATCTTCGAGGTGATCGAGCGCGCTCACCGCCGCGGCGTGGTGGTGATCGAGGCCGCGGGAAACGGGGGCGAGAACCTCGACCACAAGGCGTACCAGGGAAAGTTCGATCGGCGCCTTCGTGACTCGGGCGCGATCATGGTCGGCGCCGGTGGCCCCCCGCGCGACGGCTTCGTCGATCGCGCGCGCCTCGATTTCTCGAACTACGGTGCGCGCGTCGACGTGCAGGGCTGGGGTCGCAAGGTCGCCACGCTCGACTACGGTGACCTGCAGAAGTGCAGCGATGCCGCGGATCGCCACTATACGAACGAGTTCTCAGGAACGTCGAGCGCATCGCCCATCGTCGCGGGCGCGGCGATCCTGCTCGAGGGCATCGCGCGCTCGCGCAATACCCGCATCAGTCCCGCCGTGCTTCGCCAGCTTCTCCGCACCACGGGCTCGCCGCAGACCGGCGATACCTCGAAGGCGATCGGGCCTCGCCCCGATCTAGCCCGTGCGATCCAGACGCTCTCCGGCGACTGATTCGCACGGAAAGCCGCTCATCAGCACGAACCACACGGGAATCGGATCACTCCGATCCACCACGAGCTGCCCCAATCGCTCGAGGGTTCGCACATGCTCTGCCCGCTCCTGGGCACTGGGCCGACTCCATCCCTTCTTGCGCACCAGACCCGAATCGGCCGCACTCACTGATTCGTGTAGATGAACATGTCGTCCCCGGCCGTGGACGTGACGATCACGATCGTATCGGCCTTGGTCTGCGCGTCGAGGGCGGTCCACGCCTGTGCGACGATGTCGGCAGCCTGATCGTCCCAGGCCAGGACGGCGAGGATCTGCTTGTCCCACTTGTCGGCAGCGGAGACGTTCATGCTCGACGCCTGGATGTCCGTGAGCTTCTTGGTGATCAAGGTCGACGCCGTGGGCACCGTGTAGGGCGAGCCGAACGGAAACGCGACCGCCCGCGTCACGCTGACGCCGATCTTGTGCCCGGCGATCAGCACCTCGAGGTCCGTGATCTTGCCGGTCGTGTCGTAGACGATCTCCGTCTCGGTCTTCAGCAGGCTCGCCATCTCGCAGTGCGCGAGCTCCTCGAACGCGAAGATCTCCGAAAGGCCCGAGCTGCCGCCGGCGTTTGGCGTCTCCGCCAGGTGGCGGCCGCCGGGGGTGAGTAGACCGCGATCCGCCGGGTCCACGTACGCACGCGCGAACGTCAGCGTGTCGGTGAACAGCTGCGGCGTCGCGCCGGTGAGCTGCATCTGCGCCAGCACGCCGCACATTCCGGAGTACGTGCCGAACCCCGACGCCGCATCCGCCGCGACGTCGAGGGACGCATCCGCCGCCGCCGCATCGGGCGGCGAGCTCGCGGGATCGCTACAGCCGAGCAGGGTCAGGGCGAGCAGGGCGGCGCGCACTCACGCCTGATACAGCCAAACCCGCAGCAGCGACAAGAGCTGATCTGCATCGACGGGCTTCGTGATGTAGTCCGACGCACCCGCCTCGAGGCACTTCTCGCGGTCGCCCTTCATCGCCTTCGCGGTGAGCGCGATCACGGGGAGGTCCTTCCACTGCGCGCGCTCGCGGATCTTTCGCAGCGCCTCGTAGCCATCCATCTCCGGCATCATGATGTCCATCAGGACGACGTCGATGTTCGGGTTCTCCTCGAGCTTCGCGAGCGCGCGGCGACCGTTCTCGGCGTACTGCACGTGCATCTTGTGACCCTCGAGCAGCGACGTCAGCGCGAAGATGTTGCGCAGATCGTCGTCGACCACGAGCACGTTGCGCTCCGCGAGCTGCGGATCGCTCTTCGCCAGGCGCCGCAGCACGCGCTGCTTGCGCTCCGGCAGGTTCGCCTCCACGCGGTGCAGGAACAGCGCGGTCTCGTCGAGCAGCCGCTCCATCGTGGTGACGTCCTTGATGATCACGGTCTGCGCGAGTCCGTGCAGCCGGCCCTTGTCCTCGTCGGTCAGGTCGCGGCCGGTGTACACGATCACCGGCAGGCGCCGGTGCCGCGGATCGGCCTTGATCCGCTCGATGAGCTCGAAGCCCGACATGCCGGGTAGCCGCAGGTCCATGACGACGCAGTCGTAGGCCTGGGCCTGCAGTGACTGCAGCGCGCCTTCTCCGGACGTGACGCTCGTGGTCTGCACATCGCCGTCGCCGATCAACTCGGTGATCGCCTGGCTCTGCACCGGATCGTCCTCGACGACGAGCAGGCTCTTCACCTGCTTGTCGACGAACGTCTTGATGCCCGCGAGTCCGCTCGTGAGATCTTCGACGGTGACCGGCTTCTGGAGGAAGCCGAGCGCGCCGTTCTGCAGGCTGCGGCGCTCCTCGTCGAGCCCGGAGATCACGTGCACCGGGATGTGCCGCGTGGCCGGATCGTGCTTGAGGCGATCGAGCAGCACCCAGCCATCGATGTCGGGGAGCCGCAGATCGAGGGTGACGGCATCCGGCTTGACGGTGCGCGCGAGCTCGAGGGCCTGGGCGCCGCTGGTGGCGACCACGCCCTTGAAGCCCGACGACCGACCCATCTCGAGCAGGGTGGCGGCGAACGTCAGGTCGTCCTCGACGACGAGCAACACGCGGTCGCCCGGCTCGAGGCCTTCGTAGTCATCCGGCACCGTGCGCGCGAGCGGGATGGGCGGAAGCGCAGACTCCTTGACCACCACGGTCGGAGTCGGGGCGCCGATCGCCACCGGCGTCGCCGGTCCATGCTCCGCGGCCTGCACGGCCTCGAGCACCGCCTGCGCCGCCTGCGCCGCGCGCATCTGTGTCTGCGGCCGCGGCGTGGGAACCGCCGCGCGGTACGCGGTCGGCAGGAACAGCGTGAACGTGCTGCCGTGACCCGGGGTGGACTCGACGCGGAGATCGCCGCCGAGGAGACCCGCGATCTCGCGCGAGATCGCGAGGCCGAGGCCGGTGCCGCCGTACTTGCGGCTCGTCGAGCCGTCTGCTTGCTGGAACGCCTCGAAGATCAGCCGCTGCTTGTCCTTCGGGATGCCGATGCCGGTATCCGTGACCGCGAAGGCGATGACCTCCGGGGCCGCGCGATAGAGCCGCAGGCTGACCCGACCGCGCTCCGTGAACTTCATCGCGTTCGACAGCAGGTTGCGGAGCACCTGGCGGAGCCGCATGTCGTCGGTGTCGATCGACTGCGGGATATCTCCATCGAGCTCCACGGAGAACCCGAGGCCCTTCTCCTCGGCGACCTGACGGAACGTCTGGTCGACGTAGTCGCGCAGGTTGCCGAACCGCACCGGGCCCACATCGACGGCCATGGTGCCGGACTCGATCTTCGCGAGATCCAGGATCTCGTTGATGAGGGTCATCAGATCCGTACCGGCCTGCCGGATCGTGTCGGCGTAGCGGATCTGCTTGTCGGTCAGGTTGCCTTCCATGTTGTCGGCGAGCTGGCGCGACAGGATGAGCAGCGAGTTGAGCGGCGTGCGCAGCTCGTGCGACATGTTCGCGAGGAACTGGCTCTTGTACTTGGAGGTGAGCGCGAGCTGCTCTGCCTTCTCCTCGAGCTCCTGACGAGCGAGCTCGACCTGCTTGTTCTTCTTCTCGACCTCTGCCTTCTGATCGGAGAGCTGGACCGCCTTCTCCTCCAGCTCCTCGTTCGTCTGCTGCAGCTCTTCCTGCTGGCTGCGGAGCTCCTCGGTGAGGCCCTGCGACTGGCGCAGCAACTCGTCGGTGCGCATCGTCGCTTCGATCGTCGCGATCACGATGCCGAGTGACTCGAGCATCTGATCGAGGAACGCGAGCTGGATGCCACTAAACTTGTCGAACGACGCGAGCTCGATGACACCCTTGACCTCGCCCTCGAACAAGATCGGGACGACGACGATCGCGTGGGGCGGCGCTTCGCCGAGCGCGCTCGAGATCGAGATGTAGTCGGCCGGCACCTTGGTGAGGACGATCCGCTTGCCCTCGAGCGCCGCCTGACCGACCAGGCCCTGACCGAACCGCCACGTGTTCGAGACCGCCTTGCGCTCCTGGTACGCGTAGCTGGCGAACAGCTTGAGCGCCGGGCCCTCGTCGTCGGCCTCCGTCATGTAGAACGCACCGTGGTGCGCGTTCACGAGCGGCGCGAGCTCGTTGAGGATCTGGCGCGCCACCGTGAGCAGATCGCGCTGGCCCTGCAGCATGCGGGTGAACCGCGCGACGTTCGTCTTGAGCCAGTCCTGCTCCTGGTTGACCTTCGTGGTCTCCGCCAGGGTGCGGATCATCTGGTTGACGGTGTCCTTCAGCTGCGCGATCTCGCCACGGGCGTCGACGGTGATCGACCGCGTCAGGTCGCCCTGCGTCACGGCGGTGGCGACGTCGCGGATCGCGCGGACCTGACCGGTCAGGTTGCCGGCGAGCTCGTTGACGTTGTTCGTCAGGTCGCGCCATACACCGGCGGCGCCCGGCACGTCGGCCTGACCACCGAGGCGACCATCGACACCGACGTCGCGGGCGACACCCGTGACCTGCTCGGCAAACGTCGAGAGCGTATCGATCATGTTGTTGATGGTGTCGACCAGGGTGGCGATCTCGCCACGTGCCGTCAGCGTCAGCTTCCGCTCGAGATCGCCCATGGCGACCGCGGTCACGACCGTCGCGATGCCGCGCACCTGCTCGGTGAGGTTACGGGCCATGACGTTCACGTTATCGGTGAGATCGCGCCACGTACCCGACACGCCGCGGACCTCGGCCTGACCGCCGAGGACACCGTCGAGACCGACCTCGCGGGCGACGCGCGTCACCTCGGAGGCGAACGAGCCGAGCTGATCGACCATCGTGTTGATGGTGTTCTTGAGCTGGAGCAGCTCGCCGCGAACCTCGACCGTGATCTTCCTGGTGAGATCGCCGTTCGCGACGGCGGTCGTCACCTCCGCGATGTCGCGCACCTGGTTGGTCAGGTTCGACGCCATCTGGTTGACGTTATCGGTGAGCTCCTTCCACGTGCCGGCGACGCCGCGCACCGCGGCCTGACCACCGAGCTTGCCTTCGACACCGACGTCGCGGGCGACGCGGGTCACCTCGTCGGCGAAGGACGACAGCGTATCGACCATCGTGTTGATGACGTTCTTGAGATCGAGCAGCTCGCCGCGGACCTCGACGGAGATCTTGCGGGTCATGTCGCCGCGGGCGATCGCGGTGGCGACCGCCGAGATGTCACGGACCTGGTTGGTCAGGTTCGACGCCATCTGGTTGACGTTGTCGGTCAGCTCCTTCCACGTACCGCGGACGCCTTCGACCGAGGCCTGGCCACCGAGCTTGCCCTCGGTGCCGACCTCGCGAGCGACGCGCGACACCTGGTCGGCGAACGCCGAGAGCTGATCGACCATCGTGTTGACGGTGTTCTTCAGCTCGAGGATCTCGCCCTTCGCATCGACGACGATCTTCTGCTGCAGATCGCCGGCGGCGATC
>JBBRED010000107.1:0-22589 GCA_038203335.1 Haliangiales bacterium
AGGAGACCACCGGCGACTTCCCCGGCGGCCTCAAGGATCTCGACACCGACAACCCCGACACGAAAGAAGCGCTGATCCGCGTGTTCGTGTACTGGATCGAGGTCGCCGCCTTCGACGGCGTCCGCAACGACACGGTCAAGCACATCGATCGTCCCGAGATCGCGCGCAACGTGCGCGGGTTCTGGGGCGAGTTCAACGACCGCATGCGCAAGAAGGCGCACGACCTCGGCAAGCAGAACTTCTTCATCTTCGGTGAGGGCTTCGACGGCAACGACGATCTGATCGGCAGCTACACCTGGGGCGGCACCGATGCGAAGGGAACGTTCGGGCGGTTCGACTCGATGTTCAACTTCCCGCAGAAGTACCGGGGCATCGATCCGGTGTTCGCACTCGATCAGCCGACGAAGAACCTCGAGTGTCTCTACAACTCGCGGATGGGCCGCAACATGACGGACCCGTGGTGCGCGAGCCAGGGCTACTCGCAGGGCCCGACGTACCAGCCGATGCCGCACGCGTCGTCGGAGGCCGGCGGCGTGGGGCTCGCGCCGAACCAGCTCAACGTGAACTTCCTCGATAACCACGACCTGCCGCGGTTCCTGTTCGAGAAGGCCGATCCGCGGATCCTCGACTCCGCGCTCGCGTTCCTCTTCACGTGGGATGGCATCCCGTGCGTCTACTACGGCACCGAGCAGCTGTTCGCCGGCGGCGTGGATCCGAAGAACCGCGAGGACATGTTCCGCGGCAACGAGCAGAAAGGCTACGCGCCGTTCGCGACCGATCATCCGACGTACAAGCACGTCCAGGGCTTGATCCAGATGCGCAAGGATCACCCGGCGCTGCGCCACGGTGCGGTGTCGCCGGTGTGGTCGACCACGCTCGCCGGCGCTCGCCGCGATGCCGGCATCTTCGCGTTCGAGCGCAGCGTGCCGGGTGGTGAGACCGCGCTCGTGGTCATCAACTCGAGCGCGCAGGACAGCGAGAGCTGCGCGCCCGTCGCCGATGGCGGTGCGTGTGCGCGCACGACGCTGCCGGCCGGATCGATGCTCGTCGACGTGATGCCCGGATCGGATGGCAAGACGTTCACGGTCAAGCCCGACGGGACGATCGACGTCACGGTGCCGCCGCGGTCCGGTCGCGTCCTCGTCAAGAAGTAGCCGGCGACACGCCTCTCGCGCCAACGCCGGTAGCCACCCCCCCGTTGCGATCGGCAGCATCGCCGCGCGCCCGGGTGGCCAACTGCGCGGAACGTCTGGCCCCCGGCGTGGCACGCGCCCTGCCTCTGGCCGGGCTCGATGTCTCGCTACGCGTCTCTCCTCGTTCTCCTCGTCGCCTGCGCGGATGCCGGCGACGGCTTCGATACCGCCAGCGACACCACCGCGCCGCTGGTCGGCGTCGATGGCAGCCACGATCAGGCGGATCGCAACTGCCACATCGTGCTGCGGAACCTGGAACGCAACTCGACCGGCTTCTCGTACGAGACGAACGGATCGAGCTGGGTGTGGTCGGGCTCGATCGAGATCTCGGAGGCCGCGGCCGCCGAGGGCCTGGTGCCCGCCCTGATGTATCACCTCGCGCCGAGCGGACCGTGGACGACCGTGGATGCGACCGCGGTCAGCGCGCCCGCGACGCCGGGCTACGCGCGCTACATGGCGCGCCTCGATCACGATCTCCCCGGCCCGGGCTGGAGCGGCACCTCGCTCTCGAACGCGCGCCTCGAGGTGGTGCCCTACCTCCGCCTCGCCGCCGGTGGCCGGCTGTTCGATCACAACCGCAACCCGCGCGACCTCGACAACTACGTCGCCACGTCTCCGGATCTCGCGATCTGGAACGACGCGACGATCTGCACGCCGCCCGCGGGGCCGACGCGCGCGACGCTCGTGTTCGATGCGAGCTTCCACCAGCGCCGCGAGGGCGTGCTCGCTCCGGGCGGCGAGCTGACCGTCTCGTACGATGGCGCGCGGCTCGCGCAGTGTCGCAACTCGCAGGGCGGTCACCCGCTCTACGACATCACCGCGCACGTCGTGTTCTCGCCGGGTCAGCAGCGCCGCGACGTCAGCGTGCGCGATGGCGCTCCGACCTTCGCCGTGCCCTCCGATGCACGTTCGGTCGCGCTGTGGTTCGAGAACACGAGCTCGACCGGGTGTCAGGCGTGGGACTCGAACTTCGGCAACAACTACGTGTTCGATGCGCTCGTGCCGCCGCAGTGGTTCGGCGACCTGCGTGTACTCATCACGCGCGATGGTAGCGACCCGTGCGATGGCGGCGCTCCGGCGCAGCAGGGCTTCAACTACGATACGTGGGCGCGCCAGCGCGCGTGGCTGACGAACGCGTGCTTCCAAGTCTACCAGCCGGGCCTCACCGATCGCGACGATCCGGATCTGTGGCAGAAGCTCGATGTCGCCGTGCACTACCGCTACACCGGCGAGCAGAGCTGGCACGCGCAGCCGGTAAGCTTCGACCGCCGCAGCGGCAACAACGCGCGCTACAAGTTCAGCGTTCGCGATCTCGATCCGCTGCGCAGCTATCACTGCCCCGAGGTCGCGCCGGTGCCGACCTCCGACGGCCAGTACGCGCAGATCCAGCTCGAGTACTACGTGACCGTCAACGGAGGTCAGCTCCGTCCCGCGCCGGGCGGCGCCTACGCCGGCACGTTCACCGACTACGTCAACGACGGCTGGCGCACGGCGAACTGCGACGCTCCGTGATACTTCCAGCCTGATGGCGAGGGATCCCGAGCTGCAGAAGCTCGTCGACGAGGCGACGGCGAAGCGCGAGCCCGCGAAGGTGGCGACACCGGAGATCGCGCCCGAGCCACCCGCGTCCCCGATCCGGCTCGGCGTGTATCGCCGCATGCACGACGGCTCGCCGGGCCTCTTGTGGTGGGTGCCGCTCGGGGCGTTGTTCGTGATGGCGTTCGTCGTAAAGGCCGCGTGGTTTCGCTACACGCTGCTCGTCTACGGCGCCGCGTTCGCGGTCCGCGTGGTGATCTACGTGATCGGCCTGTTCCGCGGCTACGCGGAGTTCCAGCGGTTCCCCGGGAGCCTCGCGTTCCCGATGGAGGGCTGGCTGCCGCTGCTCGTCGAGGAGATCACCACGAACCCGGAGCAGTGGCGGGGCCAGGTCGAGCTCGCGGTCACGCTCGCACCCCAGGCCGATCGCGAGGTCGTCGAGGCCGCGCTCGAGCTGTGCACGCGGAGCGCGAACCGTCAGTTCTATACCGGCGAGTCGTTCTTCGGCTCCGCGGGCGATGTGCGCGAGAAGTGGAAGCGCGAGGGCACCACGATCGCGGGCTCGGCAAACATCTGGGTGATCGGCGACCTCTATCGGTGCGCGCGCAGGCTCGACTGGATCCACCGACGGAGCCCGAGCATCGCGCGGATCGCCGTCACGACGCGCGGCGGGATCTACGGCGTGTCTCGCCCGAGCGCGGACTGACCTCAGGCGCCTGCCCGGGCGTGCACACCCGCGACGTTGTTCGAGAATCGCACACCCGGGCGGACGAGGCGCAGTTGACGTAGCATTCACGGCGACGTGCCCGATGCTGTTCTCGGTCGGATCCTGCGCATCGTCACCGCGCGCTCGCTGAACACGTTCGGCCGCGCGGTCATCAACGCCACGGTGGTGTGGGAGCTCTACGGCGAGACCACGAACTTCCTCGTGGTCGCCGGTGTCGGGTTCGTGCAGGTGCTGCCGGTGATCCTGCTGTTCGTCCCCGCCGGTGCGTGGGTCGATCGCTCCGATCGCCGACTGCTCGCCACGTGGGCGGTCGCGATCACGGGCCTCATCGGCGTCGGCCTCGCCATCGCATCGGCGACGCATGCGAACGTCATGGCGTTCTACGCGCTGCTGTTCGTGCAGGGGTGCTGCAACGTGGTCCACGCGCCGGCGAGCGCATCGTTGATCCCGCTGATCCTCCCGCGCGAGGAGCTCGGGCGCGCGAACCGGATCACCTCGAGCGTGCAGGAGCTCGCGGCGATCATCGGGCCCGCGCTCGCCGGGTTCGCGCTGATCTGGTTCGCGCCGACGTGGATCTACGCGTTCGTCGCGGTCACCGGCATCGCGTCCGCGCTGGCGTACCGCGGGCTGCCGCCGGCGCGGACGATCGCGACCGAGGCGGCCACCGCGCGGAAGGACTGGCGCGTCGGGTTGCGGTTCATCTGGAATTCGCCGCTGTTGCTCCCGGCGCTCACGCTCGACATGTTCGCGGTGCTGTTCGCCGGCGTCTCGGCGCTGCTGCCCGCGGTCGCCACAGATCTGCTTCACACCAACGCGTTCGGCTATGGCGTGCTGCGCTCGTCGATGTCGGCGGGCGCGGTGCTCGCCGCCGTGGTCGGCGGGCGACTCCGGCCGTGGCAGCGACCGGGGCGCGTACTGCTGATCGTCGTCGCGCTGTTCGGCGCCGGGATCATCGGCATCGGGCTGTCTCGATCGTTGCCGCTGACCGTGCTGCTGCTCGTGTTCTGCGGCGCGCTCGACAACATCAGCGTGGTCATCCGCTCGACGCTCGAGCAGCTCGTGGTCCCCGACTCGATCCGCGGCCGGGTCAGCGCGGTGCACTACGTGTTCATCGGCATGTCGAACGAGCTCGGCGCCGCGGAGTCGGGCGTGGCCGCGTTCGCGATCGGCACCGTGCCCGCGATCGTCGCCGGCGGAGCTCTGGCGATCGTGGTGGTGGGCCTCGTCGCGGTGAAGTGGCGCGGGCTCGCCGCGATGCCACCGCTCGCCGAGCTCAAGCCCGAGGACGAGGGTTGACGACGCGCGCCGCCGGCAAGCCCGGGTTCGCGAGCGCGACGGCGCGTGCCTCGGACTTGCGGATCACCGCCTCGTAGATCGCCACGCCGAACGGCAGGCCGAGCAGCAGCGTGAACACGACCGGCGTCATCAGGTAGAACACGGCCTTCGCCGGCCACAGCACCATGACGTGCCCCACGGTCTCGTGGCTCGTGCGGGTGAACACCAGCATCAGCGTGCCGATCCAGGTGAGCACCGACCAGCCGAGCGCGATGGTGATGCGCGGGTGCAGCCACAGCACGAGGCCGGGCGCGATCAGCCAGCACGCGAACTGGGAGAAGCCGTCGCTGCCCGCCGCGGTGCGCTCGACCAGCTCGCCATCGATGTACAGCGCGTGCCCCGGCAGCATGCCGATCACGATCGCCGCGGCGGTCAGGCCGGCGATCACGAGCACGATGCCTCGCAGGGTCTTCCGCAGCCGGATCTCGCGCACCTCGTTCATGCTCGTACAGTCTAGTGGATGCGCGCCGAGATGGCTCGGGTTGCAAGAATGTCTGCTTCCGTGGCCACGAGCTCTGCCGCCCGGGCACGCCAGGTCTCGGGCGAGGCGGCGCGGGCGAGGGAGAGGAAGATGTCGCGATGGCGCACCTCCGCGACGGCGAGGCTGGCGTACAGCTCGCGTGACTTCGGATCGTCGAGCGCCTCGGCGAGCAGGCCCAGCCGTTCGGCCGAGCGGCCCTCGATCGTGGCGAAGACGAGCAGTCGATCGAGCAGGCGCTGCGGCTCGCCCTTGCGGATCATGTCGCGGAGCTTCGCCGCGTAGTCATCGCCGAAGTCGTACGCGGCGGGCTGGCCGCGGCGCGACATCAGCTGCGAGACTTGCACGACGTGGCGGGTCTCGTCGTGCGCGAGCCGGGCCATCGCGGTCACGAGGTCCGTGTTCTCGGGATAGCTGCGGATCAGCGACAGCGCGGACTGCGCGGCCTTGCGCTCGCAGTGCAGGTGATCGGCGTGGACCGCATCGAGATCCGCGAGGGCGATCGGAAGCCATCGCGGATCGGTAGGGACCAGCGGAAGCGCGTCGCCAAGCTCGGGAACCTCGTCCATCGCGAACGATGTTACCGTTTCTCTCGCCATGAAGCAGGCTGATGACTTCCGCACTGAATGCCTCGCCGGGCTCCACCGCGCCCAGGCGCTGCGCCCCGAGATCATCACCGCCAGCGCGCGCACGATCGACGAGGTGCTCGTTCGCTACAACCGGCTGCTCACCGCGGCGAGCGCCTCGAACGCGCTCGCCGGGCTGATGTCGGAGGTCCACCCCGAGGAGGCGATCCGCGACATCGCCCGCGAGTGCGAGCAGGAGGTCAGTAAGTTCTACTCGGCGCTCGCGCTCGATCGCGAGATGTACGACGCGCTCGCGGCGATCGACGTCTCGGCCGCGGACGCCGATACGCAGCGGTTCCACGCGCACACGCTGCGCGACTACCGCCGCGCCGGCGTGGATAAATCGCCCGAGGTGCGGGCCCGCCTCGAGAAGATCGACGAGGAGCTGACCAAGCTCAGTCAGGCGTTCTCGAAGACGATCAGCGAGGACGTGCGCGCGGTCGAGGTGTCCGATCCGGCGCGGCTCGCCGGGTTGCCCGCGGACTTCGTCGCCTCGCACCCCGCCCGCGCCGACGGCAAGATCCGGATCACCACGGACTACCCCGACTACAACCCGTTCATGACGTACGCGACGGACGATGCGCTGCGGGAGCAGCTCTACATCGCGTTCCGCAGCCGCGGCGATCAGAGCAACGAGGCGGTCCTGCGCGACATCCTCGCGCTGCGCGCCGAGAAGGCCGGGCTCCTCGGCTACCCCGACTGGGCGGACTACATCACCGCCGACAAGATGATCGGCTCCGGCGACCGCGCGGCCCAGTTCCTCGAGCGCGTGTGGAAGCTCGCCGCCCCCCGCGCACAGGAGGACTACACGGAGCTGCTCCGCCAGCTCAAGACCGTGATGCCCGAGGCGACCACGGTCGCCGACTGGCAGAAGGTGTGGCTCGAGAACCTCGTGAAGCGCGACCGTTACGAGGTCGATGCGAGCGTGGTGCGCGAGTACTTCCCGTACGATCGCGTGCTGCGCGGCTTGCTCGAGATCACGTCGGAGATCTTCGATCTCTCGTACCGACCGGTGACCGATGCGCCGCCGTGGCATTCGAGCGTGCTGACGTTCGATGTGATCCGCGCCGGCGACAAGCTCGGCCGCATCTACCTCGACATGCATCCGCGCGAGGGCAAGTACAAGCATGCGGCCCAGTTCCCGCTCAAGGACGGCGTGCGCGGCGCGCAGCTCCCCGAGGGCGTGCTCGTGTGCAACTTCCCGCAGCCGACGGCCACCGATCCGGGGCTCCTCGAGCACGACGACGTGGTCACGATGTTCCACGAGTTCGGTCACCTGATGCATCACGTGCTCGGCGGGCACCAGCGGTGGATCACCCAGAGCGGCGTGGCGACCGAGTGGGACTTCGTCGAGGCGCCATCGCAGATGTTCGAGGAGTGGGCGTGGCGCCACGACACGCTCGCGCGGTTCGCGCGCCATCACGAGACCGGCGAGGTCATCCCGGAGGCCCTGGTCGACAAGATGCGGCGCGCCGACAAGTTCGGGCTCGGCACGCAGACCGTGCAGCAGATCTTCTACGCGGCGATCTCGCTCGAGTTCCATCGCGCGGATCCGGCGGCGCTCGATCAGCTCGCCGAGGTGCAGGCGCTGCAGAAGAAGTACACGCCGTTCGCCTACGTGCCGGGGACCCGGTTCCACGCCTCGTTCGGCCACCTCGTGGGCTATTCGGCGATGTACTACACGTATCAATGGTCGCTGGTGATCGCGAAGGATCTGCTGACGCCGTTCGCGGCGCGCGGCCTGATGGCGACCGACGTGACGTACGCGTATCGAGACAAGGTGCTGGTCCCGGGAGGGAGTCGAGACGCCGCGGAGCTGGTCCGGGACTTCCTCGGTCGCGAGTACGACTTCACCGCGTACGAGCGATTTCTCGTCGAGGGCTGACCCGATCCGCCGTCATCACGGATGAATATCCGTGGTGACCTACTGCTTGTAGAGACGCCGCTTCAATTGTCGCCGATTGTCACGATCGGCGATCTCATCCGCAGCAAACGACGACTCTTAAAACCAGTCGTTTGGTTTCGGTCTCGCACTCGATGTTCTAAAACCTCTTTCACAACTACGTCTCAACAAAGAGGACCACACAGATGAACAAGATCTCGATCGCATTCCTGGCCGCCGTTTCCATCGCTTCCTTTGGCTGCAAGAAGAAGGGCGGCGCCGGCGAGGCGATGGCCAAGATGGGCGAGTTCAAGGACAAGATGTGCGCGTGCAAGGACAAGAAGTGCGCGGACGACGTCCAGGACCAGATGAACAAGTGGTCGGCCGAGAGCGCGAAGAGCGCCGGTGACAAGCCGGAGAAGCCGGACGAGAAGACGATGAAGGAGATGCAGGACGTCGGCACGAAGTACGGCGAGTGCATGGCGAAGGCGATGGGCGGCGGCGACATGGCGACCCCGCCCGCCGGCGACGGCTCGGGCTCGGCAGCCCCCCCGGCGGCTGGCGGCTCGGGCGACGGCGCGATGAACGGTGGCACGGCTCCGGCCGGCGGCGAGCTCCCGGCCGAGTGCAAGGACTACCAGGCGGCTATCGAGTCGCTCTCGAAGTGCGAGAAGCTCCCGCAGGCGACGCGCGACGCGCTGAAGCAGTCGTACGAGCAGACCTCGGCGGCGTGGGCGAGCGTTCCGGCGGAGGGCCGCGCGGCTCTCGGCACGGCGTGCAAGTCGGCCGCGGACGCGGTCAAGCAGTCGGCCGCAGCCTGCAACTAAGCAGCGCTACGACGACACGTTCGATTTCGGATTAGACTTGGGCTCGTGCTTCGGCACGGGCCCTTTCTATTTCCGGAGTTGATGATGTCCAAGCTGATCTCGATCGCCTTCGTCCTCGGTCTCGCTGCGTGCAGCAAGAGCAGTAGCGGAGGGGCAAGTGGTGAGCCGTGCGCGCCTGCGATCGGCAAGGCGATCGACGCGATGCTGTCGTCGCGCCCGGGTCCGCCCGAAGCGCAGGAGCAGATGAAGGCGATCGGCCAGAAGCTGCAGGGCGTGCTCGTGTCGGCGTGTCAGGCCGACAAGTGGAGCCCCGAGGTCCTGAAGTGCTTCGAGGGCGCGACGGACCAGCCGGGCATCAAGAAGTGCCGCGGGCTGCTGCCGCCGGAGCAGGCGCAGCATCTCCAGACCGAGATCATCAAGGTGATGAGCGGCGGCATGGGCCCCGGTGGCCCGCACGGCGGTGGTGGCGGTGGCATGGGCGGTCCGCCCGCCGGCGCGCCGCCCGCGGGCTCCGCCACGCCGTGAGTAGCAGCCCGGCGACACGACGTGCTGCGGGGCCGCTGGCTGCGTGAACAGCAACGACGACGACTGACAGCGATCAGCGTTTGCCGGTCGGCGGGGGCGGCAGCGAGACCACGTCGAGGGCCCGATCGACATCCATGACGCCGAGGGCAGGGCGCGCCGAGGCCGGATCCGTGGTCACCAGCTTGAGCACCTCGAGCGCGTGGCGTGCGCTGGAGAATCGGCGGGGCAGATCGCGCGACATCAGCTTGCGACAGAACAGCTCGAGCAGCGGCTCGGCGAGGATCAGGCCGGGCACGCGGGTGCCGATCGCCGGCGCGTCGCGCTTGAGCGAGGCCGCGAGGATGTCGAGCGGACGCCCCTCGAACGGGAGCACGCCGGCGAGCATCTCGTACATCATCACACCGAGCGAGTAGAGGTCGGCGCGGTGATCGATCGGCTCGCCCTTCGCCTGTTCGGGCGACATGTAGAGCGGCGTTCCGATCATCTGGCCGGTCTGGGTCAGGCGCTCGAGCGAGCCATCGTCGGCGTCGCGGAGGATCGCGATGCCGAAGTCGACGATGCGCGCGTGGTCGCGTCCGTTGCGCCACTCGACGAGCACGTTGTCGGGCTTGAGGTCTCGATGAATCAGGCCGTGCGCGTGCGCGTGCTCGAGACCACGCAGCAGCTGGCCGACGAGGTTCGTCACGCGCTCGGCATCGAGCGGCATGGTCATGATGCTCGAGAGCGGCTCGCCGTCGACGAACTCGAGGACGATCAGGCAGCGACCATCGTCGGCCTGTACGAGCTCGATCACGCCGCCGATGTGGGGGTGGCCGAGGCGCGCGGCGAGCTTGGCCTCGCGGCGGAACCGTTCGACGAGCGAGGCCTCGTGGAGGTGGTGCGCGTGCAGCGCCTTGAGGGCGACGATCCGGTTGGTATCGATGTGCGACGCGCGATACACGGCGCCCATCGCGCCGGAGCCGAGCTGCTCCTCGATCAGGTACCCACCGACGACCTGGCCGACGAGATCCTCGACGGGCGCCTCGGACTTCCCGCCAACGCCGAGACGCGTCTTCTTCGCGTCGATCAGCGTGTCGCGATCATCGGGAGGCTTGTCTCGCGTCACGGCCGCGTCAGATCGCGGGTGATGTTCTTCTGATGCGCCTCGAGGGTGCCGCCGCCGATCTCGATCAGCTTGGTATCGCGGAGGAACTGCTCGACGCGGTACTCGCTGCAGTAGCCGTAGCCGCCGAGCGCCTGCACCGCCGCATCCGCGACTTCCTTCGCGGCGGTCGCGCAGAACAGCTTCGCGGCATCCGTGCCGAGCCGGTTGCGCGAGCTCGGGCCAGTGGTGGCGGCGACGTTGTAGGTCAACGCGCGCATCGCTTCGACCTTCGCGTAGCTCTCGCCGATGTAGCGCTGGATCTGGCCGTGCTCGTGGATCGGCTTGCCGAACGTGCGGCGCTCCATCGTGTACTGCACCATGATGTCGAGGCAGCGGCGCGCCATGCCGAGCGACATCGCGGAGAGACCGAGCCGCTCGATCTCGAGGTTGCGCATCATGTTCGTGATGCCGCCGCCCTCGGTGCCGACCAGATTGTCGAGCGGTACACGGCAATCCTCGAAGATCAGCTCCGACATCGTGGACGCGCGCATGCCCATCTTCGGGATCTTCGGGCCGCTCGCGAACCCGGCGAACGAGCGCTCGACGATGAACGTGGTGACTCGATCTTCGAGCTTCGCGTAGACCAGGAACAGGTCGGCCTCGGGGCCGTTCGTGATGAACGTCTTGCGCCCGTTGATCACGTAGCCGTTCGCATCCTTGCGCGCGATCGTCTGCATCCCGAGCACGTCGGTGCCGACCGCGGGCTCGGTCATGCCCATCGCGCCGACGACCTCGCCGGTCAGCACCTTCGGCAGATACTTCTTCCGCTGCGCCGCATTGCCGGCCCAGTAGAAGTTGTTCACGAACAACAGAGCGTGCGCGAGATAGGCGAGCGCGAAGCCCGGATCGGAGTACGCGAGCTCGTCGTGAACGATGCACGACGCGAGCGCGTCCATACCGGACCCGCCATCCGCCTCGGGCACGGTGACGCCGATCAGACCGAGGTCACCGAGCTCGCGGAGCAGCTTGGTATTGAACGTCTGCTCCTCGTCGTGCTTCATCGCCTGCGGCTCGACCCGGTTCTGAACGAACTGGCGGAGCGTCTGGCGGAGGAGCTCGTGCTCGTCGGTAGCGTGAGGCGTTTGCACGAGAGCGACCATGGATGAGAATAGCCTACCGCCCCAGCGTCGCAAAAACCGACTCGCAGATGGCAGTTCGTATCGCTGCAGAAGGTTACATTCAAAGTGTGTCAGGCATCGAGCGCTGGTTGAAAGGCCGCCCGGCAGTGCTGTTCGCCAATCCCACGGCGCAGAGCGGCAAGGCGGCCGACTGGATCCGCCACACGCGCGCGCTGCTCGACGAGGCGGCGATCACCCACACGTTCACACCTACCGAGCCCGAGGGCCGCACGATCGACCGCGTACGCGAGGCGATCGACGACGGCGGCGTGCGGGTGGTGATCTACATGGGCGGCGACGGCACGTTCGCGGAGGTGGCGAAGGGGATCTTCGCATCCCAGCACGCGGCCGACTGCGTCATGGGGATGATGCCGACCGGCACCGCGAACGACCAGGGAAAGTCGTTCGGCCTCGACTCCGGTCCGGCGTCCCTCGAGCGCAACGTCTCCGTGATCGCCGCGGGCGAGGTGGTGGGGTGCGATGTCGGCCGGCTGGTGGTGGAGCGGGACCGCAAGGTCATCCATACGGATCTGTTTTTTGATTCGTTCTCGATCGGCCTCGGCGCCGCGAGCCTCGAGACCCGCAACCGCGATCGCGAGCGGGTGGGCCGGATCCCCGGGCTCGGCATGCTGTACCGCGATCAGCTCGTCTACGCGGGCGCGATCCTTCAGCGGCTCGCCGAGAGCTACGTCGTCGACATCAAGTTCGATCTCGAGGCGATCATCGACGGCAAGGTCCACTCGTTCGACAACTTGCTCGACGTGATCATCAAGAACACGAAGATCTTCGGCGGCGAGTGGGTGTTCGATCCGAACATCGAGTCCGACGACGGCCTGTTCGAGCTCCTCCCGATCACCGGGCGCCGGGACTTCGGCACGAAGATGCTCGGCACCTTGCGCCGCAGCCCGGTTGGCATCGACGACCTCGCCGCGCTCGGCTTCGAGCACGAAAAACCTACGACCGGCGCGAAGTTCGAGCTCGACGTGCGTGCGAACCCGCTGCCGGCGGCGCAGTGCGATGGCGAGGAGCTGCCGGCAGGCGATCGCTACCGCATCGATGTGGTGCCGCGCGCGCTGCGGCTGATCGTGCCCCGCGAGCACGTGGACCCCTCGGGCACCGACACGAGCGGTCCGATCAGCTCTCCGCGAGAACGATGATCTTGTCGCCATCTCCGAACGTCACGGGGGTGCGCTTCGACGGATTGACGACCACGCCGAAGCCCTTGTCGGCGTCGCGCGCGTTGCTCGCGAGCCGGTAACCGATCGCGACCTCCTTGCGGCGCAGCGCGGCCTCGCAGACGAGCGCGAACGGACGCGGCCCATCCTGTACGTAGTGGTGCGCGGGCTTGAGGTAGAGCTCGTAGCCGCCGGAGCTGAACAGTTGCTCGAACACGTGGATGAGGTGCGGGTTCTCGGAGATCTGCGACATCATCAACGACACCAGCGTGTTGCTGACGATGAAGTCGTCGGCCTCGGCGACGCTCGCGAGATCACGGTTCTCGATCTCGAGGATCTCGCTCGTGATCGGTAGGTTGCAGTCCGCCTTGCGCGCGATATCGCGAAGGTGGAGCAGCGCGACCGTGGTGCGCGCGTCGGCCATCTCCTGCGTGCGCCCGCTGCTCTCGGAGAGCACGAGCACGTGGTCGTACTCGATCACCGCCAGCTCCTCGAGTACCCCGCGGTCGGTCATGTCGCCGCGCTTGACCTGCGCGGTCATGTTGCGCAGCGGCGGAAGCGTGGCCTCGGACTCGGCGACCACCACGGTGGTGCTCGCCGGAGAGACGTACGAGTCGAGCTCGGTGAGGACCCGCGCGAGACGAGGGCTCGAGCCTCCGAGCACCAGCGTACGCTCGGGCTTGGCGTCCACCGCCTCGGGGGCCGCGACGAGCAGCGTCGTGTCGAGCTCTCCGGGCGTCGCGTCCATCACGATCGTGTCGTCGTCCTCGCTGATCACCACGAGCTGATCGCTTCCATGGAACAGCCGGTCCGCGGGCGGCGGCAGCAGCAGCTCGCCGGAGACGGTGATCACGCCGATCAGCGAAGAGGTGTCGTACGCGAACACACCCTCGCGGAACGTCTTGTTGGTCAGCCCCTTCTGCGGCTGCACGTAGATCTCCACGCCGTCGAAGTCGAGCAGCTCCGTGTACACGGCCGACAGACCTGACTGCCGCCCGGTCTGCACCAGCAACCGGCTGATCAGCGGCGAGGCGAGCACGAGCGCGGCCTTCTCGCCGGCGACCATCCGGGCGACCGCCTCGGTGCGCTCGTCGAGGATCTCGGCGACCACGTGGAGCGAGCGACCGGGAGAGACCTTCGCGAGCGCGAGCAGCGTCTTCAGCACGACGGTGTCGGCCTCGTGGCTCACCATGACATGGCCCGCGCCATCGACCTCGGGGGCGATCACCACGATGGACTTCGAGGCCTCGAGGTTGACCAGCTCGAGTGCGGCCGGCGACATCGTGCTGCCGCGCCTCGTCACCACGCGCAGCCGCGTGCCGCGCACCGCCACGCCGACGTCCTGGTCCATGTCGACCTTGTCGCGATCCGCGAGGATCACGACGCAGGCGTTGCGCTGGTTCTCGTTCGCGATCGCGAGCTCGTGGAGCAACGTGAACACCTTCGGGCCCCAGCCGAGGATCACGGTGTGGCCGTGCTCGATGACCCGGCTGTTTCCGCGGCGCAGCGATTCGATCATCGCGCCGAAGCCCTGGTTGAGGATGCCGATCAGCGCCGACAGCACGAACAGCCCGCCGATGGTCACGAACAGGAGGATGAACAGCATCGTCCAGCTCGCGGCATCGCCCGAGAGCGTGCCGGGATCGAGCGCGTGCATGAGCGCCTTCCACGACAGCATCCCGAACGAGTTCTTCTCGCCGCCCTCGTCGACGGGCACCACATCGAACGCGACGATCAGCCCCGCCGTGATCACCACGAGCAGCGCGGTGATCAGCGCGAGGAGAAAGATCTGCGCGCCCACGCCGCGCGCCATCCAGTTGTCGAAGCGATACCGCAGGCGCTGGCGCATCATTCGGCGCACCGTACAGCGCGCTGACATCGATTGGTTGCACCGGGGCGTTCAGTCCCAGCATCCGTGCACTCTGCCGCGTGACCCCGGCTAGTTACGGCGCGGCCCGGACCTTGCTCGAGGATCGACCGCCCGTGAGCGTGTATCTACTCGGTGGCACTACCCTCATCATCAACAGCTGGGTAGGTACACGCACGCGGGCACTGCTACACTCCGAGGAGTGAGAGCGCTGATCCTCGTCGGTGTGATGGCCTGCGGTGGACCACCTGCGCCGCCGCCCGCGCCGCCGGTTCCGGTCGAGGCCGCCACCACGCGCGGCTGCGGTGAAGCGGCCGCGGGGCTCGAGCGCGCCACGCGCGGGATCCGGCCGCCGGAGGAGTCGGTCCTCGCGCCGATGCGCACGCGCTGCGTGGAGGACTCGTGGAGCTCGACCGCGATCGATTGCTTCGCGACCATGACACCCGATGATCTCGGCACCTGCGCGGGGCTGGTGAACGAGAAGGATCGCGATGCCCTGTTCGCGGTGATCTCCGGCAATGCGCGGGATCAGGGCGCGCTCGCGATCATCGTGGCGCGGCTCGCGAACCTCAAGGTCGGAGTCGCCGAGTGCGATCGCTTCGTGTCCTCCGTCGCGAGCGCGATGTCATGTGATGGGCTGCCGCTCGAGCAGCGGCACGAGCTCGGCAACGAGACCGCGGAGTTCTGGTCGCTCCCCACGAAGAACCTGCCGCCCGATGCCGTCACGCGGATGGTCCGCGCCTGCACGGAGTCGCTCGAAGCGTTGCAGCAGCAGGTCGCGGCCGTCGGCTGCATGCCGTAGAGTCTCGATGATGGCCGAGTCGCTGTACGACATCATCGGGGTCGCAAAGACAGCGACCGCCGACGAGATCCGGAAGAAATATCGCAAGCTCGCTCGCAAGCATCACCCGGACGTCAATCCGGGAGATGCGGCCGCCGAGGCCACCTTCAAGAAGGTGTCGGCGGCGTACGAGGTGCTCTCGGACGAAAAGAAGCGCGCCGCCTACGACGAGTTCGGCGACGACTCGATGAAGGGCGGCTTCGACCCGAACCAGGCGCGCGAGTACGCGCGGTGGCAGAACACGCGCCAGCAGCGCGAGAGTCGATATGGCCAGCAGGGACCGATCGACTTCGACTTCGGCGAGATGTTCGGCCGGCAGGCGCGCGGGCCGATGCGCGGCAACGATCTGCAGGCCTCGGTCGAGATCGACCTCCGACAGGCGATCGAGGGCACCGAGCTCGCCGCAGATCTGCCGGGCCACGGCACGGTGCGGGTGCGGATCCCGAAGGGCGCCGATACCGGCTCGCTGCTGCGCGTGCCGGGCAAGGGCTCGCCGGGGCGCAACGGGGGACCACCCGGCGACCTGGTGATCGAGACCGTCCTCCGGCCGCATCCGCACCTTCGCCGGGACGGGCTCGACCTCCATCTCGAGCTGCCGGTGACGGTGAGCGAGGCGTACAACGGCGCGAGCGTCGACGTGCCTACGTTCGAGGGCCCGGTGGTGCTCAAGATCCCGCCGCGCACGCAGCAGCGCGCGAAGCTGAGGCTGCGCGGCAAGGGCGTCCCGAAGAAGGACGGCCGCGGCGACATGATCGTGTCGCTCGACGTGCGCATGCCCGACAAGCAGGACGATGCGCTCGCCGAGGCGATGCGTACCGCCGACGCCGCGTACTCCAAGCCCGTGCGGGAGGGCCTGACGCTATGACGCGCTTCACGTACCAGCACCTCGTCGAGCTCGTCGGAGGTGACGAGGAGCTGATCGTGCGCCTGGTCGAAGAAGGCATGATCGAGCATCGCGATGACATCGCGAGCGTGGACGTCGATGGTGTGCTGCTCGCGCGCACGCTGTGGCGCGATCTCGGCGTGGAGTGGCCGGGCGTCGAGGTCGTGCTGCACCTCGCCGCGAAGCTCCGCGCCGCGCGCGCGCGGATCTCCGAGCTCGAAGCAAAGCTCGCGGACTCCTGGCGCGACGAGACCTAGCTCGCCCACGGTGGCACGAACGACGCGTCGCCGGGCATGGCGGCGCGGCCGCCGACCGGAAGCATCGCGATCGCGGTGCACGGCGTCGAGCCCGGGTTCGCGAGGGAGAACGGCGTGTTCGCGGGGACGATCAGCGTGTCACCGGCGGCGAGGTCGAGCGGCTCGCCGGCGAGCGTGGCGCGGGCGGAGCCGTCGAGCACGACGAAGATCTCCTCGCGGTCGCAGCTGTGCAGCGCACCGGGTGCGCCCGGCGCGAGCACCAGCCGCCAGGTGGAGGTCTCGCGCGCGCCGCGGCTCGGGGATGCGAAGCCGGTGACGGTGAGGCCGGGAATCTCGAAGATCGGAGCATCGGAGGACTTGATGATCGGCATGTCGAGATAGTAAACATGGGTTGAGCAAATGCAAGAACGAGATTTCGGGATCTCGATGGCACTCGCGTATCAGGTGATCGTGCGCGAGCTGCACGAGGAGCTGGCTCGCCATGGCCTGACCGAGCTCGGCGCGAGCTACGGGTATATCCTGCGCACGGTCGAGGCAGGGGAGGTCAACCAGCGTCAGCTCGCGGAGCGGCTCGAGGTCTCGGACCAGGCGATCGGCAAGACGGTCAACGAGATGGTGCGCCGCAGGTTCCTCGTGCGGCGCGTGGACCCGGACGACGCGCGCGCGCGCAGGCTCGCGCTCGGACCGAAGGGCGAGGCAACGCTGCGCCACGCGAAGCAGTTCCATGTGCGGTTCGAGGCGAAGCTCGTGCGCGAGCTCGGCGCCGACGTGGCGGCCGCGCGGCGCGTGCTCGCATCGATCATCGAGAGCGGCGGCGGCGCCGATGCGCGGCTGCGGATCGTGGTCTAACCGGCGCGCAGCTCGTCGAGGAGAAACGACCACACGGCGGCGACGCGCGGCACGTCGCGCAGCGCGCGGTGGCCCACCAGCCATAGATCATCGGCGGGCCACGCCTCGGCTGCCTTCGCGAGCGCGGGCGAGAGCTTCAGCGGCACGAGGTTCGCCTTCTCGAGGTACGGCACCGGCGCGAGCACGATGCCGAGGCCCGTGCTCGCGGCGTTGAGCTGCGCGGGGAAGTCGCTGGTGCGCAGCGCGATCGAACGCGTGTGAACGTTCGCGGTGATCCACTTCGAGACATGAAAGCTCGCGAGATCGCGGTCCCACGTGATCCACGGCGCGGCGTTCCAGTCGGCGAGCGCGCCGAGCTTCGCGGCGAGCGGCTTCGCGGCGGCGGCGACCCACGGCGCGCTGAGGATCTTCGTCGTCACGAGGTCGGCGCCGTGCGAGCGAACGGAGCGCAGGCCGATATCCGCCTCGTGGCGGGTGAGATCGCGGGCGGCGACCGAGGCATCGAGCTCGATCGAGATGCCGGGATAGAGCCTGCGCAGGCGCACGAGCCGCGGTGCGACGAACACGCTCGACAGGCCAGGCGCCGTGCTGATCCGGACGATGCCCTCTGCGGAGGCCTCGACATCGGAGGCCTCCCGGGTCATCCGTGCATGGGCGGCCTCCATCGCCTCGGCGGCGGCCAGCACGCGTTGCGCGGCGGCGGTGGGCGTCAAGCCGGTGCGCGTGCGGTCGAACAGCGGGTGGCCGAGGTCGGCCTCGAGCGCGGCGAGCCGGCGGCTGACGGTGGAGGTGTCGATCGTCAGCTTCCCGGCGGCGGCCGCGAGAGTGTGATGCCGGTGGATGGCGAGGAAGATGCGGATGTCATCCCACCGGATCTCGTTGGGTTGCAAATCTGCCATGGCGACTTGCGATTCTGGTTGTTTCGTTGCGTCCGTGCAAGCCTCATCGTGAGGGCATGACGAAGCAAGACCTCCACGTGGTGTTCGGTTCGGGGCAGATCGGGACGCGGATCGCGACGCAGCTCCTCGCGCGCGGCCACCGGGTGCGCGTGGTCTCTCGCAAGCCGTCGCCGCCGGAGGGCGCCGAGTCCGCGGCCGGCGATGCGCGCGACCTCGGGTTCGTGGCCGAGGCTGCGAAGGGCGCGGCGGTGATCTACGACACGACCAATCCGCTCTACCATCACTGGAAGCGCGACCTGCTCGCGCTCGGCGCCGGCCCGCTCCACGCGGCCAAGGTCACGGGCGCGACGCTCGTCGCGCTCGACTGCCTCTACATGTACGGCGCGCCCGACGGGCCGATGACCGAGACCACGCCGATGGTGCCGGTCGCGAAGAAGGGCCAGCTGCGCAAGGAGCTCGCGGAGCTGCGCCTCGGGGCGGTGGCGCGCGGCGAGGCCCACGTGGCGATCGCGCGCGCGAGCGACTTCTTCGGACCGGGCCTTCCCAGCTCGTGGTGGAGCGAGCGGTTCTTCCAGCGCGTGATGGCCGGAAAGGCCGGCGAGACCATCGGCGATCCGGATCAGCCGCACTCGTACACCTACGCAGAGGACGTCGCGCGCGCGATGGTGGCGCTCGGGCAGGCCGAAGGCTCGGTCGATGGCGTGTGGCACGTGCCGACCGCCACGGCCGGAACGACGCGCCAGCTCGCCGAGCGGGTGGGTGACGCCCTCGGGGTGAAGGTCGCACTCAAGCCGATCTCGCGATTCACGCTCAAGGCGATCGGCCTGTTCGCGCCGTTCATGGGCGAGGTGCCGGAGATGATTTACCAGTTCGAGCTTCCCTACATCCTCGACGACACGAAGTTCCGCGCGCGGTTCGACCTGTCGCCGACGCCGATCGAGACGCAAGTGGCCGAGACCGTCGCCTGGGCGAAGCGCACGCTGTCACGTCGCGCGGCTGCTTGACGCTGGACGCCGCCCCCCAGATCGGCCAACCTCCGCGAATCCACCGGAGGTTTGTATGGCTGACGTGTTCATCTACGACGCACTTCGCACTCCCCGCGGCAAGGGCCGCGCCGGCAAGGGCGGGCTCGCCAATCACCACCCGCAGGAGCTGCTCGCGCAGACCCTGAACCACATGGCCGAGCGCCGGAAGCTCGACAAGAACCTGGTCGATGACCTCGCCGTCGGCTGCGTGACGCAGGTCAAGGAGCAGGGCGCGTGCATCGCGCGCGTCGCGCTCATCGCGGCGCAGTGGCCCGAAGAGGTCACCGGCTACACGATCAACCGGTTCTGCGGCTCGGGCCTCGAGGCGGTCAACTCGATCGCCGCGAAGATCGGCGCCGGGTTCTCCGACAGCGGCATCGGCGGCGGCGTCGAGTCGATGTCGCGCGTGGCGATGGGCTCGGATGGCGCGATGCTCGACGGCCTCAACGAGAAGCTGCGCAAGCGGCTCTACCTGGTGCCGCAGGGCATCTCGGCGGATCTGATCGCGACGCGCGAGGGCTTCTCGCGCACCGACGTCGATACCTTCGCGCTCAAGAGCCAGCAGAAGGCGGCGCGCGCGATCGAGGAGAAGCGGTTCGCAAACTCGCTGTTCGCGGTGAAGAACGAGGACGGGTCGGTCGCGCTCGACCGTGACGAGCACCCGCGCGCGGACACCACGCTCGAGGGCCTCGGCGGCCTCAAGGCCGCGTTCGCGGAGATGGGCGGCATGGCGATGGGCCCGAACGGCGAGACGCTCGATGCCCTCGCGCTCCAGCGCTACCCCGACACCAAGGCGATCGACCACGTCCACACCGGCGGCAACTCGTCGGGCATCGTCGACGGCGCGGCCGTGGTGCTCATGGGCTCGGCCGAGTGGGGCAAGAAGGCGGGCCTCAAGCCGCGCGCGAAGATCCGCTCGATGGCCACCATCGGCGCCGAGCCGGTCATCATGCTGACGGCGCCGGCTCCGGCGTCGAAGAAGGCGCTCGATCGCGCGGGCATGTCCGTCAAGGACATCGACCTGTGGGAGATCAACGAGGCGTTCGCCACCGTGCCGATGCAGACGGCCCGCGTGCTCGGCATCGACCCCGAGAAGATCAACGTCAACGGCGGCGCGATTGCCCTCGGTCACCCGCTGGGTGCGACCGGCGCGATCCTCCTCGGCACGGCGCTCGACGAGCTCGAGCGCTCGAACAAGTCCACCGCGCTGATCACGCTGTGCATCGGCGGCGGCATGGGCATCGCGACGATCCTCGAGCGCGTCTAGGCAGCCGTAGTAGGCTTCCCGCTTGCGAATCGCGAGCGGGCAACCCGACGGGACCTCGAGGGCTTCGGCTCTCGCGGTGACGCGGGTCGCGATCGCGCAGTACGACGGGGCGACCTCGCTGCGCGTTCCACCGCTCGCGGCGGGACTGCTCGTCTCGACCCTGCGGCGGCGGTTCGCCGACACCGTGGCGCTCCGCATTCACGTGCGGCGAGCGCCCGTGGAGGACGCGGCGCGACTGCTCGCCGAGGCCGACCTTGCCGGCCTCTCGCTGTACGCGTGGAACGCCGCGTTCTCGCTCGCCGTCGCGCGACGCGCGCGGGAGCTGCGGCCCGCGCTCCGGATCATCGCGGGCGGCCCGTCCGTGCCGCGGCGTCCCGAGGCGTACGCGAGCTTTCTCGCGGCGCATCCGGATCTCGACGCGCTCGTGCTCGGCGAGGGCGAGGTCGCGCTCGGTGACGTGGTCGCGGCGCTGCGCGAGGGCTCGCCGCTCTCGACCGTTCCGGGTGTGATCGCGCGCGAGGGCGATGCGGTCGTGGCGGGCCCGCCGCGCGCGCGGCTCGAGCGCGATGCCTTCGCGGACCTCGGCTCGCCGTACCTCGACGGCACGTTCGACGACCTCGTCGCGTGCGGCGAGTTGCCGGGCATCCACGCCGTGGTCCTCGAGACCAACCGCGGCTGCCCGTTCTCGTGCGCGTTCTGCGACTGGGGCCAGGCCACGCAGAGCAAGGTCAACGAGGTCCCGATGGAGCGCGTCGAGCGCGAGCTCGCGTGGATCGGCGAGCGGCGCGTGCCGTACCTCTACCTCGTCGACGCGAACTTCGGCATCCGCCGGCGCGACGTGGAGATCACCGAAGCGATCGGCAAGACCGCGCAGCGCCACGGCGCGCCCGGCTTCGTGTTCTTTCACCTGACGAAGAACGCGACCGCGAAGAATCTGAAGACCGTCGAGATCCTCCGCGCTCACGGGGTGGGCACGCAGGTCGCGCTGTCGATGCAGGACTTCGACCGCGAGGTCCTCGTCGCGATCAAGCGCGACAACATCCGCCCGGCCGCCGCCCTCGCGTTGCGCGAGCACTGTCACGATCGTGGCCTGTCCACCGTGAACGAGCTGATGCTCGGTCTTCCCGCGCAGACCGCGCGCTCGATCCGCGCGAGCGTGGTCTCCGGTATCACGCCGTTCCCGAAGGACACGTTCTTCCTCTACCCGACCCGCGTGCTCGAGAACGCAGAGCTGGCCGAGCCCGCGTACCGCGCGCGCCACGGCCTCATCACACGCCTGGTGCCGCAGTGGTCGGCCGATCCATCCGAGGAGCCGCACGTCGTCGAGCACGAGGAGATCATCGTCGCAACGAAGACGCTGACCATCGACGCGTGGCGCTCGGCGTTCGCGTTCGGCTATCTGCTGTCGGCGCTGTGGAACCACCGCCTGCTGCAGACCACGATCCACGTGATCCAGTTCGGCCTCGGTCTCGACCTCGCGGGCTTCGTCGATGCGCTGCTGGTATCGCGCTCGCCGCGCCTCGCCGCCGTGCGCGCCGAGCTCGATCGGTTCGCGAGCGCGATCCTCGACGAGGTCGCGACGACGTTGCCGGTCGCCGGCTGGGGCGAGCGCCGCCGCGAGCCGGCCGATGCCGTGTGCGCGGCGTTCTACGAGGCGGGCGCGGCGATCTACGCCGAGCTCGCCGACGCAGCCGTGACCTGGGTCGATGCTACGCTCGTGTGCGATGTCGATGGTGCGTCAGCGCCTCATGGCGACGCGGCGCTCGTGCGCGAGGCGGTGGCGTGGGACGCGCTGCAACTGCCGGCGGCGACGGCCGCGAGCGGCACGCACGAATTCGCGTACGACTGGCCGGCCTACGAGCGCGCGATGAGCGCGCGTCCGCGGCCAACGGCGCGCCCGACGACCGTGCGCGCGACAGCGACGCCGGTTCCCGACGCCGTGACCGAGGCCGTCTTGTTGAGCTGGCACATGCGCGCGCGCACGACGGTCGAACCGGCCGCAGCGGTGACGCGATGACGTGTCCGATAATGGGGTCCGACCCCTTTTCCCGTGTCCGGAAATGTGTCCGGAAAGGGGGTCGGACCCCATTTCGTGGGGGATTTTGAGCGCAACGGCGGCGGCGCTGTCGCTCGAA
>JBBRED010000108.1:0-22289 GCA_038203335.1 Haliangiales bacterium
CGGCAACGTGGCGAGCGGCGGCAAGCTCCGCAACGCGGTGACGCTCGCCGACGACGAGCTCGCGAAGCAGGCGACGACGATCCTCGGCATGAACAAGAACGTCACCGGCAACACCATCTGCATGGACTGCCACGCCGGTAACCAGACGACGCTGCGCGACTGGAAAGAGCGGACCGACGCCGCCGTCGCGGGCCCGCTCAAGGATCCCGATGCGCAGGGCCAGGTCCACAACGACACCACCAGCGGCATCGCCGTCGCGAAGCGCGGCTTCAAGAAGCTCGGACCGTTCGACGTCGCGGCCGGCGCGTTCTTCGAGGTCAACATCACCGGCACCGGTGACATCGACCTCTACGTGAAGAAGGGCCAGACCCCGACGAAGTCGAACTACGACTGCCGCCCGTTCGCGCAGACCTCGACCGAGAAGTGCGACCGCACCACGTACACCGCGGCCGGCCCGGGCAAGTTCTACATCGGCTTCTGGGGCACCGCCGCCGGCACGATCAAGGTCACCGCGAAGTACACCTCGCCCGCCGCGAACTCCATCCCGGCCAAGGACCGCGTCCTCGGGATGCGCCTCGAGCCCGCCGCGGACTCGCCGTTCGTCCCCGCGAAGATCGGCATCTACGCCGCCGCCGCGCACCTCGGCTGGTTCCAGGACACGTTCAAGGCCGCGTACCCGGCCGGCACCGCGGGCAACACCACCGATACCTGGGCGCTCGAGTACGGCAAGTTCAAGAACCGCTCGTCGATGCCGAAGGGCAACCACCCGCGGCTCGAGCAGGCGCAGTTCGACATCGTCGCCGAGTGGTTCGCTCGCGGCCTGCCGAAGCTGACCACGTACATCGCGCCGGATACCGGCCCGACGTCGTGCGCGCAGAACATCGGTCCCGAGGTCGGCACGCACGTCACCGCGATGGCGACGCAGGGTTGGACCGCCATCAACCGCCAGGCAGGCCTCGCGATGTTCCCGCTGTCGAACCTCGCCACCGCGCAGAGCAAGCCGTACGGCACGGGCTGGGCGAAGACCGGCCAGCTCAAGATCCTCAAGGAGCTCTCGTTCAACAGCTACTACTGGACCCGCTCGTCGCCGGATGGTCGCTTCGTCGCGAACGGCTCGACCGGTGGTGACGGCGCGGTCATCTCCGACCTCCAGACCGGCAAGGACATCAAGGTCCAGGCCGCGTACGATCCGGGCTTCTTCCCCGACAACAAGACCTGGGTGTTCCAGGGCACGCCGATCGGCGCGGGCTTCTGCAAGATGTCACTGCTGCAGTCCAACCCCGACCGCATCAACTTCTCCGAGTCGGCGTGCAGCTCGGTCGAGAGCGTCAGCCTCTACCAGCACCTCGGCCAGGGCATCAGCGGTGGCGACTACTTCGTCATCAACAGCCAGTTCACCTCGGATAACCCGTCGAGCGGCGAGAACGAGGATCCGAGCGCGGCGTTCGGTGCGAGCTCGACCATCAAGCTCACCCCGATGGTGTTCGACGGTACGCACTACGTCGGCAAGACCCCGGTGACGGTCAACGCGCCGTACGAGGGCGACTCGGTGCTCTCGCCGTCGACGAAGCTCGCCATCAGCCGCTTCGGCAACGAAGGCAGCCAGCTCGGCTACGTGCTCCGCCAGGTGACCACCACCCCGTCGGGCAACACGTACTCGGTCACCACCAAGGAAGTCGGCCGCTACTGCACGAAGGGTGCGAAGCCCTCCATCAGCTTCGACGAGAAGTTCTTCGTCACGCACCACTACGTCGGCCCGAACGACTGGCAGGACCTCGGCTTCTCGTCGGCGAACGACCTGACGTTCAAGGACATGCTCGCGAAGGGCACCTCGAACATCATCATCGTGAACATCGCGACCGGCGTTCGCACCCGCGTGACGAACATGAAGCCCGGCCAGTACGCCCTGTTCCCGCACTTCCGCTCGGACGGCTGGTTCTACTTCACCGTCCGCGACCACAACTCGAACCTCGAGTACGCGGTGGCGAGCGATGCGGCGCTGACCGGCATCTGATCTGAACGTTTTACGGATGTGAGCCGCGCACGGATCGACGAGATCCTTGCGCGGCTTTCGCCGTTCGGGAGCTATCATGAGCACCGTGAAAGCCGTGTGGTTTGTCCTCGGTGCCGTGCTCGCGAGCGCATGCGGTGACGACGACAAGACCTCGTCGTGCGACCTGACCGGCACCACGGAGAGCGCGGTGAAGATCGAGGACCGCCGGATCATCGGGCAGGCCGCGAGCTACCCCGCGGATCTCGGGCTCGCGGCGCGCGACGAGGAGCTGCGGACGTCGATCGCGGCGCGGCGCGCGGAGGCGTGGAAGGTCGTCGAGAAGGTGGTCGCGCCGGTGCCGCTCGGCGATCCGCGGCTCGCATCGAGCTTCGGCGGCAACCAGCCGAGCATTCCGACCTGGCACACCTGGTACGCGCACGATGACTTCGAGCGCGTCTTCAAGCATCTGTATCGCGACCTGACGCCGGCGCAGCGGCGCGCGCGGGCGGCGATCGATCCGGCGGCCGGATTCGCGTGGAACGCGACCGCGCTCGACTCCGTGATGGAGTGGCCCGAGCAGCGCTACCTCGACTACCTCGCGACGATCGATACGCCCGACGAGGCGAACGGCGTCGGCAACGCGTCGCGGGTGGGCTACAGCCCCGGTGCGATGGGGCATCTCGTGAAGAGCTACGAGAAGCAGCACCAGTGCCGGCTCGCGGCGGCGCCCGATCCGTTCGACGCGGACGCGATGCGCCCGGGCGAGGAGGTCACGCAGAGCGATGCGATGGACCTCGCGAAGTGCGAGTGGCGCGAGCTCGGGCCGTTCGTCGCGGGCGACGCCGCGGTCGAGGTCACGGCGACCGGCGACGGCGATGCGGATCTCTACGTGCGGCGCGGCGAGGCTCCGGATCCCTCGACGTTCGATTGCAAGTCGAGCGGTGATCACAGCGACGAGCACTGCACCGTGGCGGGCAGCGGCGCGGTCTACGTGGCCGTGTTCGGTGCGGCGGCCTCGCACGTCGACGTGCAGGTCCGCTACACCACCACCGACGTCAAGGATCCCACCTGCCTCGACGGCGAGATGCCGCGCGATGCGGTGCTGGTGAAGGCGGACTGGCGGCGGCAGCTCACGAACGAGCTGATCCCGATCTACGACACCTCCGGCGCGCGCATGGCGTCGCGGTTCGCGAGCAAGAGCGCGTGGCAGTCGGACGGGGTGGCGGGGCCCGGGCCCGACGAGATCTACACGGCGCTGATCTCGTCGACCAATGCGAAGTTCCGGTTGCCCGCGCTCCACGTGATGACGAAGGAGCTCGATCACTGGATGTGGATCACGCTGTGGTGGTCGCCCAGCCCGAACACGGACTTCGGTGCGGACCGGCCCGCCTCGCTCGCGGCGATGCCGGGGCCTTGGAAGAACTACAAGATGTGCGTCGCCACCCAGTACCTCGAGGGAGATCCGGATCCACGTGGTGGACAGCCGGGCGGCCTCGGCGACGCGCTCGCGGCGGTCAGCGGTGGGGCGGGCACACCGAGCTGGTGCTCGAACCCGTACATCGAGGCGGGCGAGGGCAACGCCGGTACGAACTGCATCGGCTGCCACCAGCACGGCGGCACGGAGCTGTCGGCGGAGTCGATCCTGGTCGACTTCCCGCACCACGGCGACACCCGCGTACGGAACAACTTCTTCACCGACTACCTGTGGGCGGTGAAGGGCGGCGGTGGAGAGGATCTTTCGTCGGTCGTCCAGGCCGAGATCGACTACTGGGACGCGAACGATCCTTAGCGGATTTCACGGGCCACTCCGGAGGCGGAGCGGAACGGCAGTAGGTCAGAATCGCGTGGATGACCGGGGATCTGGAGCTCACCGTTCTGCACGAGGCGGGGGCGGCCGGCTACGTCTCCGCGTTCGCCGTGACCGATCAACTGTTGATCGCGGTGGGCGGCACGTCCAACCGGAATCCCACCTGCCTGGCGTCCTCGAACGGGCGGCACTTCGAGCCACGGACCACGCCGAAGCAGCTCGGGCTGCGCGCGGTGATCGCCGTCGGCGATGCGCTGTGGGCGTGCGGTGAGTACGGTCAGCTCGCGACCTCGCGCGATCACGGTGCGACCTGGACGTTGATCGAGACGGGCACGGAGGGCTGCCTGTACTCGTTGGCGCTCGGGCTCGATGGCGCCGTCTGGGTGGTCGGCGACGACGGCTATGCGGCGCGCGTGCTCGGCGAGAAACCGATGCGCGTCGACGTGGGGACGCGCGTGCGGATCTCGCGCGTCGTGGCGGTGCGCGAGGAGGTCTGCTTCCTGTGCTTCGACGGCAAGCTGCGGCGCTGGGCCGACGGTGCGATCACGGAGATCTCGACCGGCGCGACGAAGCCGCTGACCGGGCTCGTGCAGACCAAGGGCAACGGTTGGGTGGTCACCGGCGACGGTGGGTTCATCGGGCGCTCGCCGGATGGCACCTGGTTCTCGCGGGTCACGAGCGGCGTCGAGGTGGATCTCGAGGGCATCGCGATCCTCGCGGATGGGCGGTTGATCGTCGTCGGTGATCGCGGCCAGGTACTGCTGTCGAGCGACGAGGGCCGCACGTGGCGCGGCGTGCCGAACGAGCTCGGGCTCGTGCACCTGTGGAGCGTGCGGAGGTTCGGCGGCGGCGCGCTGATCGGCGGCGATGACGGCCTGGTGATCAAGATCGCTCCTCCGGGCGATGCCACGTGGGGCGAGCGGATGAACCTGTTCGGCGGTGCGAAGCCGCTCGACGAGGCGTTCGCGGTCGGCCCGGAGCGCTTCATCGAGCGCGGGCTCGCCACGTTTCTCGCGGCGGGCGCCGTGGATGCGGAGGAGGGCGAGGACGAGGGCGACGACGATGGTGAGGATGACGATGACGATGACGATGACGACGACGACGATGACAATGACGACGGGGACGGCGACGACGATGCCGAAGGCGACAGCGAGGCGTTCAGCGTGCTCGGCGAGGCCGGAGACGCGAACGACTTCGAGGACATCTACGGGGTGCCGCTTCCGACCGAGGCCGATCGGTTCTACGCCGCGGTCGACGGGCACAACCCGTGGAGCACGTTCTCCGAGCTGAGGCTCGATAACCCGCTCCGGCCCGACGTGGGCGAGCACAACCTGTTCGAGATGATGGTCCGGCGGAACCAGGCCGCGTACCTCGGCACGGATCTCGTCGAGGCGTTCAGCGGCGTGTTCGGCATCGGCTCGCAGGGCAACGGCGACACCTATCACATGGAGATCTATCCGTGGGACGAGGAGCACCCGCGGCAGGTGCTGCACTTCGACCACGAGACGCACTCGTTCTCGGGCGTGTTCTCTGACTCGCTCGACTCGCTTGTCTACCTCGCCGCGATCGTGAAGGCCGGCGAGGGGCGCACGATCTCGAAGGAGATGTACGACCACGGCATCAAGAGGCTGCGCGGCAAGTGCACGCCGACCTGGCACTTCTCGATCGAGGACAAGGATCCGGCCTGGGTCAACTACGAGCCGAAGCGGCGCGACACCGAGTTCTTCTTCTATCGCTCGCGCTGGATCACCTCGCTGCTCAAGAACGACGGCGTCACCGACGTCAGCGACATCCCGCAGCTGTTCATGGCGGACTTCAACCAGGTCATCCCCGAGGAGCAGCTGCCCGCACGCTACGAGGCGTGCGAGAAGTTCATTCCGACGGCGCTCTACGCGATGTGGCGCGCGTTCCTGTTCGACGAGCCGGAGCTCGACAAGTACCTCGAGATCGGGCGGCGTCACGCGGCGCGCCTCGTGCGCGATGCGGCGACGCTGATCGATCGCCTTCGCGGCGGGCACAATCGGCTCGGCACGATCACGGACGTCAAGGCGTGGCTCGGCGCATTCCGCGCGCTCGATCTCGATCCGCGGCGAGCCGCGCAGCGCACCGCCGAAGCGGAGGCGAAGGCGAGCCAGGAAGCGGCGCGCGCCGATGCGGTGGCCGCCGAGCTCGCGCGCACGCCCGAGCCCGCGTGGAACGAGCTCGCGTGGACGTGGCTCGACGATGGCGTGGCGCACCGGGCGCTGGTCTCGCGGCTCGATGTCTCCGCGGTCACCGGGCTCGGCGAGCTGAGTGATGACGAGCGCAGCGTGGCGCTGCCGCGCGTGGCGGCGGAGATGTCGCCGGTGCTCGAGGCGGTTCTCGTCGGTAGCCTGCTGCGCGACGATCGCCTCTCGGGCGTGATCGCGAAGCCCTCGTCGTCACCGCCGCCGGTGGATGACGAGGAGAGCTCGCCGGGCTGGGATGCGATCGACGAGGCGCTCGCGCCGATCTACGGCTCGATGGAACCGATGCACTGGGGCACGGTCCTGCCGTACAGCCTCGGCGGCAACGATCCGATCCACGGCATCTCCTGCTATCCGCGCACGGAGCCGGTGCCGCACTGGCACTTCGTGACCTACGGCTTCACGGATCTGTTCCAGAAGGAGACCGACGATCCGGAGGAGAGTGGCTTCGGCTTCGAGCTGACGTTCCGGCTCGCGCGCGCAGAGGGCGACGAGCAACCCCCACCGTGGGCGCTCAACTTCCTGCAGAACCTCGGGCGGTACGTGTTCAGCACGGGGAACCGGTTCGCGGTCGGGCACAAGATGGGCCTCAACGGTCCGATCGCGCTGGGTCAGGACACGCAGATCACGGCGATCTGCTTCGCCGATGACCCCGAGCTCGGCGAGATCTCGTCGCAGTTTGGCACGGCGCAGTTCCTCCAGATCGTCGGCATCACCGATGACGAGTACCGACTGATCCAGGAGTGGTCCACTCACGGTCTGATCGACATCCTCAAGAAGCGGCTGCCGCTGCTGGTCACGGATCTCGCGCGAACGTCGGTGCTCGGGGATCCCGAGATCGCCGCGGAGGCCGAGCAGCGCGTGGCCGCGGAGGGCTCGTCGGAGGACCTGACGTTTGCCGGAGAGCTCGCGTTCCACGTCGACGACGGCCGCGTGCGCATCGAGCTCGGTGCGCTCTACGCGGCGGTGTTGCCGCGCGCGATGCGCGGTCGGATCCGCCACGGCCGGCCGTACACGCTGCACGGGCGCGATGCGACGTTGCACCTGCGCCCCGGGAGCCAGGTCGGCTACTCGGTCAGCGAGCAAGAGCTGACTCTCGAGATCACGCAGGGCCTCGCCCGCGAGGTCGAGGCGCAGCTCCGCGAGGCGCTCGCGAGCACGTATGACTTCGAGGCGTGGCCGGCGCTCGAGATCGTCGTGACGCCGAGCTTCATCCGCGCGCAGGACGGCACCGCGGCGGAGGTCAAGGGCGTCGCGGATCCCGCGCGCGCGACGCAGCTGCTCGCCGAGGAGAACGCACGCATCGCGGCGGAGGCGCCCGCCGAGCCGGACGATGAGGAGTACGAGGAGGACGACGACGTCGACGACGACGATGCCCACGCGCCCGATCCAACGAAGGTGCTGGCCGCGCTGGCGATGACCACGCGCGCGCTGCGCCTCGCGCCCGACGATAGCGACGTGCAGTTCACGCACGCGATGCTGCTGCTCGATGTGGAGAAGGTCGATGCGCTGATCGAGGTGCTGCCGCGCTTCGTGCCGTCGGTGCGTGTCAACATCGCCGTGCGCGTAGGCAAGCGCGGTCACGCGCGATTTGCCGAGATCGTGGACCTCGCGCTCGCCGAGGCGCTCCCCGACAAGATCTTATCGAGCGAGGCGAGGCCGGCGGGCGGGGCGACCGTGATGTCGTTCGGCGACGTCGCGCACGAGCTGTTCGGCGAGCTGGCCGATGCGATCGTCGCGCACGTGCCCGATCGGCTCGGCGCGCTCGTGCCGCTGCTCCCCGATGACGTCAACTTGCTCGGCGACGTCGCGGCGAAGGCGATCGCCTCCGATCTTCGCGACCACGCGGTCGCGCTCTACGACCGGATCCTCGCGCTGACGATCCCCGAGGACGGCGACGAGCGCCTGAACTACCTGCGCGTGGTCAACAACGCCTGCGTGCAGGCCCACGCGGCGAAGGCGTACGAGGCCGCGGCGCGGATCGCCGACCGCGCGCAGCCGGTGGCGCACGAGAACCCGTACCTCTATCACTCGGCGGCATGCGCCTACGCGGCGCTCGGCAACTACGCGAAGGCGCTCGACCAGGTCCGCCTCGCGATCCAGCACGACTACGATCATGTCGGCAAGGTCGAGGTCGATCACGATCTCGGCCCGCTCCTCGAGTGGCCCGAGTTCAAGGCGATGTTCCGAGACTGGCACGCGCGCCAGGAGGGCAACTGATGCGCGTCCATGGCCTCGAGGCGCGCCAGGGCACGACCGCGTTCGCGTTCCTCGTGCTCCGGCTGCGGCGCCCCTCCGATCGCGCGGCGCTCGTCGCGGTGATCCGCCACGTCGCGCCGATGATCCCCGATGCCGAGGCCTTCATCGCCGAGCTGCCGGAGGACCTCGAGGAGTCGATGCGGATCGTCGGGATGCCGTGGGCGCCGGCGAGCGACGACGATGGCGTGGAAGAGCAGCAGGCCCTGCTCGCGCAGTTGCCCTCCGTCGAGGCCGCGTGGTTCTTCCAGACCGGCACGTCGCTGCCAAACGTCAACGAGGACGAGGCCGGCGAGGACGATGACGACGCGGAGGACGCCGACGAGCTCACGCAGATCCAGGACGGCGACGACGAGGGCTGGGGCGAGCCGCCCGCCGCGGTCGAGCACACGGGAACGCAGAAGATCCTCGTCGAAGATCTCGACGACGACGACGACGACGACGACGACGAGGCCGTGTGGTCGCACGGTCCGCTGCCGCAAGCCGGCGAGGTTCCGTTCCCGGTCGATAGCTATCCCGCGATCCTCGACGAGCTCGACTGGGAGGATTTCGGCATCGCGTTCAAGCTCGCGGGTGACTGGCTGCCCGGCGAGAGCACCGTGCTGCTCGGGTTCCACGCGCTGTGGCTCGCGCCGTACGGCGGTCGCCATCGCAACGCGGCCGTGACGATCGACTCGAAGCACCACGCGGCGCACCTCTGGGTCGATCGATTCGCGGTGCCGTGCTCGGCGGCGGAGCAGGTGCACCACTTGCTGTGGATCGTCACGAAGCTTCACGAGATCATCCCGGTGATCCACGCGCGGTTCGCAGGCGCGACCATGGCGCAGAAGTACGGTGGCCTGATGGGCGACACCTCCGAGCCGTTCGTGCTCGGCGGCAATCCCCTGATCGCGGTGCACGCGCGCGGGGGAGAGCAGGGCGTGGATGCCTGGATCGATGGGCAGACCGACTGGTCGCGGGAGGAGGTCGCGCAGATGCTGCGCGAGCTCGCGATCGAGCTGGTCACCAGCGACGACGAGGACGACGACGACGATGACGATGACGAGGTCGACGAGGCGTTCGACGCCGTGTTCGACGACGACGACGACGACGACGATGCCGATGCCGATGACGATGCCGAGGCGCCGGCGGCGCTTTCCGCGCGGAACCGACCCGGCGTGACGACGAAGTTCGTGTCGTCGGAAACCCGGATCCAGTCGCCGCCGCCGCCACCGAGGCGTCGGAGTCGCGCGGAGACCACCCTCTATCAGGGCCGCGGCGAGATCTCCGAGGTCGACGACGACGAAGAGGACACCGGGTCGCGCGAGGTCATCGATCCCGACCATGGCGCGGACGGCGATACCGATTCGGGGCGCGCGCTGTCGAGCATCGAGCAGGCCGATGAGGACGACGCGGTGCGCGTGACCGCCGAGACTCCGGCGGTCGTGCTCGACGACGACGACGAACGCGTCGACTCGGACGACGAGGCCAGGCGCGCCGGAGCGGACCACGCCGGGGGCGAGAACGGGCGCGCCCAGGCAGACGATGCCGATGACGACGAGGAAGGTGATCCCGACGACGACGGCGATAACGGCGATGACGACGCCGCCAAGCCGTCGAGCGACGAGGATGACGACGATGACGACGACGAGGACGACGAGGACGAGGACGACGAGGACGAGGACGACGACGACGGCAGCGACGATGGCGACAGCGACGAGGACGGCGGCCCGCAGATCACGCGCTACGCGGGCGACCTGCTCGCCGCGCGCGCTGCGGCCGGCGTTCTCGATCCGCGCGTGCCCGCTCGGCTGCGTCCCGTCCTCGACGTGCGGGAGAAGTACGAGCATCGTCGCACCGCCGTCGTCGAGATCCTCGGTGCGCTGAAGGACCGCGGGAGCGTGCCGCAGCTCATCAAGATCCTCGACGAGACCACGATCTCGAGCTCGCTCGACGCGATCGGCAAGGAGGACTTCATCGTCAAGGTCGCGACCGCCCTGGGCGCCATCGCCGATCCCGCCGCCATCCCGGCCCTCGCCAAGGTCGTGACCGCCGCCGGCGATCACAACGACGAAGCCCGCCCCGCCGCCGCCGAGGCGCTCGCCGCGTGCCTCGCCGCCGCGCCCGAGCCGCGCGATGTGGACGACTCCGTGCTCGCGGCGCTCCTCGCTCCGATCGAGTCTCGCAACGACGGCGAGGCCAACGCCGAGCTTCACTTCGCCTACGGCCGCCTCGCTTCGGTGCTCACGCCCGCGCGCCGCGAGCACGCGCGCAAGGCCCTCGCCGACGCAGCGACCCGGCGCAGCGACGCGACCCCGACCCTCGCGCGCAAGGCATCGCTGCTCGTCGCCGCCGGCGCGTCACCCGACGCCGCCGCGCAGGCCGAGCTGCGCCCGCTGGTGCACGCCGCGCTGACCACCCTCGACTACGCGCACGAGTACACCGTGCGCAACATCCGGACCGCGCTGCGCATCGGCGAGGCTCTCCCGGAGCTCGTCGATCCCGACGACCTCGTGTGGCTCACCCGGTTCGCAGAGGCTGACATCCGCACCCGTTCGCACGCGATGCTCGCTCGCGCGAACCACCCGCTCGCGCCCGCGCCGGTGTTCGATCGCACCACCGCACGAGCGCTCGCAGACTCCGCCCTCGTCGCGCTCATCGAAGACCCGCACGTCGTCGGTCGCGCCGCGCTGATCGCCGAGGCCGGCCGGCGCAAGCTCGTCGCCGCGCGGTCGGCGATCATCACTGCCACCGATGCCGCGATCATCCGTGCTCGCGCCGGGAGCGCAAACCTCCTCGATCCCGACAGTGCGATCCTCTCGGCAGCCGTCGCCGCGCTGCGCACCACCGAGCTCCACATCGACACGATCGGGCTCTTCGATCGCATGCTGCGCCACGCGAACCACCACGTGAAGTGGGAGCTCCTTCAGGACCCGCCCAAGGACGAGCGGCTAATCGGCGGCATGTTCCACGTCCTCGCCGAGAAGTGGGGCTGGCAGGAGAAGACCGCGAAGTCCTGGCTCGCCGGGTTCCAGGGCACCGCCGCCTACGAGGCCGAGCGGCGCCGCGACGACATGAACTGACACGGAGCAAGACGGTGTCGAACTTCAAGGTGTTCATCGTGGTTGGCGTCGCCGTCGGTGTCCTTGGCGGTGGCCTCGTCGCGCTGTTCGCGAGCGGCCAGAAGAAGCCGGCCAGTTCGCAGGGCCTTGCAACGTCGAGCGAGGATCCGGTCGCGCGCACGAACGCGAGCACCCACTTGCCTGACCGTGCTGCAGTACTCAACAACGAGGGAAAGAACTTCATGTTCGCCGGCAAGTTCGCGGAGGCGTCGCATCGGTTCCGCGAAGCCGTTTCGCTCGTGCCCGAGACGAAGTACTTCTTCAATCTCGGAACGTCCCTCTTTCAGGAGGGAAAGTTTGACGAGGCGCTGACCGCCCTCGACGGGATTCGCAGCGCCAACCCGACGCCGCAGCAGATGGAGAAGGTGGTGGTGCTTCGCGGCAAGATTCTGGACGAGTGCAAGGCGCAGGGGATTACGTGCCAGGGCGCGCGGCCCATCGAGAGCACGCCAGCACCCGCGTCGGCCACGTCGCCTGCACGAGCGGCTCCCGACCGTGCAGCAGCACTCAACGACCGTGGGAAGACCCTGATGTTGGCGGGAAAGTTCGACGAGGCGGAGTCTCCGTTTCAGGAGGCAGTTCGTCTGGCCCCCGAGCCGAAATATCTGTTCAACTTGGGCACGAACTTGTTCCAGGAAGGAAAGTTCGACGAGGCAATTGGAGCGCTCGAGAGACTACGCACCAAGAATCCAACTGCAGAGCAACTCTCGAAGACCGAAGCGCTGCTGGCCAAGGTCTACGCCGAGTGCAAGGAGCAGCGGATCTCCTGTGCCGGCATGAAGTAGTCGAGAGTTCGTGTCGAAGCTCAAGGTGTTGCTCATCACTGGTCACGAGCGGCGGAACGAGTGCATCGAACACCGTAGCCGACGGTCCTTCTCAGGCACGCAACCTGGACGAGACGGGGATGTGTCTCCTGTCCGCGGGAAGTTCGACGAGGCCGCAGCTGTATTCCGGACGGCGTTTGCTCTGGATCCGGAACCCGAATTCGCTCTCCACCTCGCGACCTCACTCTTCCGGCAAGGCGAGGTCGAACAGTCGTTGATGGCTCTCAACGCGGTTCATCTGACCACTCCGACACCACGACAGATCGAAGCCGCAACTCATCTGCGTGAATCGCTTCTCGACCAATGCAACAAGCAGCGGATCGAGTGTCAGGGTCTCTCCGTCGCCGTCTACCGAGTTGATGAAGCGCGAGGGAAATCCGCCGGGCCTTGCCGAGGCAATGCGGCTCAAGACCTCGGGGAAGGCGGAGTTGCTCGCCGTTCAATTCGAGGTAGCGATCCGGTTGTTCAAGCAGTCCCTCGCCGTCCATTCGACCGCCATCGTCCAATACGATCTAGCGCTGGCGGGACCAGTGCGTCGCGCGGAACATTCAAGCATCAAGTAGGCACAAACACGTGGGATAATGGCAGCAGAGGGAAGCCCAGCGCTCCTGCGGCCGTATCATGTGCCACCCGGGGCTCTAGCTCCGAAAGTAACCTTGCAGCGAGGCATCGATGGGCGATTTCCAGCACGAAAAAGTTGGTGGCGATCAGGACGATCAGCAGAAGAACGCCGAGCCGGCAAAGGCCGAGTCGCCGGCCATCGCTGAGGTTCGAGCGATGCTCGCCTCTGGGGTGGCGCACCCGACGGGGATCGCGAAAGTCATGCTTGCGAACCCGGCGGAGACCGACGCGATCATGGCGCTCGTTCATCAAACGATGGGCAACGGGTTTGCGATGGAGCTCGTCGCCGCCCTGAAGAGGGACCCGAAGAAGCAGCAGGGTCATGGGCCCGAAGTCGGGTCGAAGAATGATCCCATGGTGAGCAGCGAGGCAAAGCAGGAGGCCCCATCCGAGTTCAAGCCGCCGAGTGCGGAGGGCAAGGCGGATGCGATGAACGAGGCCAATGGGGGCACGGGGCGCGGCGTGTCCCCGAGCGAGAAGGACATTGCTGAGACGATGGCCGATGTTCGCGAGGTCGATGCGACGCCGAACGTCTACGCGGCTGGCGCGACGTTTGGACCAAATGGTGAGAAACCGATGACCAAGGCGCGAGCCACGGCGCTATCGATCGACGCGCTCGAGAACGATCTGGAGGAGAACAAGGCCCCCGAGGGCCCGGTGGAGGCGTCGAAGGTCCTCAAGGAGGAGACGGTCATCGCCTCGTCAGCCGAGGTCAAACAGCCCGAGATCGCTCGCGCCACCGAGGTTCTGAAAGACCCGGATCAGAAGCCTGACGAGCCGCAGAGGGCGTCCGACGTGGTCAAGGACGACGACGCGGAGAACGAGGGCAGCGGCGGGGCCACCAAGCCCGACGTCGGCCCGGTGAAGATCACTGCGAGCGTGCTGCGCGTGCGCTCGTCGCCGAAGCTCGGCAAAGACAACATCGTTGGTAAGCTGACGAAGGGCACTGTCGTCGAGGCGATCGGGCACAGCGGCGAGTGGGTCGAGATCAAGCACAAGGGTGAGACGGCGTTCGTGCACAGCAGCTTCGTGATCGCCGCACAGGAAGCGGCGATCCCGAAGGCCTCGGATCAGGGCGCGGCGGCCACCGTTTCGTAGAGGCGCCGAGCGCCCGCGCTGCACATGAAGGCCGCGGGGCGCCTGCTCGACCTGCGCGAGTAGTACGATGCCGCGCCGATGGCGCTCGCTGCCGACCAGGACTACACGGTGGAGCTCGGCCTCGACGAGCCCGACGATCCAGAGACGCTGAAGCGCAAGCTCGCGCAGCAGCTCGAGATGTCGGTCGCGGCCTTGCCGCCGCTCGAGCTGCGCAAGCGCTCCGTCGATGCGCGCCGCGGACGGATCCGGTTCCACATGATCCTCGGGGTCAAGGGCGCCGAGGAGCCGGTCGGTGGCCCGCCGGTGCGCGAGGTCTCCGGCGATCCGGTGGTGATCATCGGCGGCGGCCCGGCCGGGCTGTTCTGCGCGTACGAGCTGGCGCGCGCCGGGGTGCGCGCGGTGATCGTGGATCGCGGCAAGCAGGTGCAGGCGCGACGGCGCGATCTCAAGGGGCTCACGCAGCACGGCGTGGTCGATCCGGATAGCAACTACTGCTACGGGGAGGGCGGCGCTGGCACGTACTCGGACGGCAAGCTGTACACGCGCTCGCACAAGCGCGGTGACGTGCGCGATGTCATCGAGATCCTCGCGCTCCATGGCGCGCCCGCCGACATCCTGATCGATGCGCGCCCGCACATCGGCTCGAACAAGCTGCCGAAGGTGATCACGGCGATGCGCGAGCGGCTCGAGAGCGTGGGCTCGACGGTGCGGTTCGGCGCGCGCGTGACCGAGCTGGTGCTCCGCGATGGCCGCGCGATCGGCGTGCGGCTCGCCGATGGCGACGAGGTGCTCGGCCGCGCGGTGGTGGCAGCGACCGGCCACTCGGCGCGCGATGTTCACGGCGTGCTGATGCGCGCGGGCGTGCAGTTCGAGGCGAAGCCGTTCGCGATGGGCGTGCGCATCGAACATCTGCAGCCGCTGATCGATCGCATCCAGTACGGGCGCGCGGCCGGGCATCCGAAGCTGCCGGCGGCGCCGTACCGGCTCGCATTCACGCCGTCGGATGGGCGCGGCGCGTTCTCGTTCTGCATGTGTCCGGGCGGCTGGATCGTGCCTGCGGCGACGGAGCCCGATGGGCTGGTGGTCAACGGCATGAGCCTGTCGCGACGCGACTCGCCGTATGCGAACTCGGGGCTCGTGGTCGCGGTCGAGCTCGCGGATCTCGATCGGCTCGGGCTCTCGCGCCCGCTCGGCGGCATCGAGCTGCAGCGCCGGCTCGAGCAGGCAGCGATGTTGGCGGGCGGCGGGGAGCTGCGCGCACCGGCGACGCGCGCCACGGACTTCGTGCGCGGCCGCGCCTCGTCGACGGTGCCGAGCACGAGCTATCAGCCGGGGCTCGCCGCCACCGACATCGGTGAGGTGCTCGATTCGATCGGGGTTCCGCTCGCCGCGCGGCTGCGCGAGGCGCTCGGCGTGTTCGACAAGCAGATGCGCGGGTACCTCACGGAGGAGGCGGTGCTCGTCGGAGTGGAGTCGCGGACGTCATCTCCGGTGCGGGTGCCGCGAGATGCGGCATCCCTCATGTCTCCGGATGTTCTCCAGTTATATCCGTGTGGTGAAGGCGCTGGATATGCCGGTGGCATCGTGTCGGCGGCGCTCGACGGGATCCGCGTCGCTCGTGCGATCGTCGCGCGCTCCGACGTATAGTCGCCGCGATGGCAGTACGTGGCGGGTTGGCGATCGCATGTGTTCTCGTTTCGGCGTGCGGCCTCGTGGGGCCCACGCCTCCGCCGCAACCACCGCGGCAGACGAGCATGGGCCTCACGATCTCGGGGCTCGAGCTGAAGAACGGCCTGCGCGTGGTGCTCGTCCAGGACGCCCGCGCCACCGAGGTGCAGGTCACGATGCGCTACCAGGTCGGGGCGAACGACGATCCGGCGGGCCAGGAAGGAGTGGCGCACCTCGTCGAGCACCTGATGTACCAGCAGGTCCTCGGCGGGCAGTCGTTGTTCGCGAAGCTCGAGAGCTTCGCCACGTTCTTCAACGGGACCACCAGCCCCGATGCCACGACGTATGTCGAGCGAGGTCGTGCGTCGCATCTCGAGGAGATGCTGTCGATCGAGGCGGTGCGCGTCGGGTTCCGCTGCACATCGGTGACCGATGCCGCGTTCATTCGCGAACGCGCGGTCGTGATGAACGAGGTCGCGCTTCGCTCGGCGGGATCGGAGCTGCTGACGGCGATCAATGAAGGGCTGTATCCGGCGGGGCATCCGTACCGGCACCGCATCGGCGGCACGCCCGCATCCGTCGGCGCGATCACCCGCGAGCAAGCGTGCGCGTTCGCCGACGCGCACTACGCCCCCCACAACGCCGTGCTCGTGGTCTCGGGCAGCATCACACCGAAGACGCTCGAAGGCGCGCTCGGCAAGTTCATCGCGAAGGTCGCGAAGCGACCGGGGGTGGATCCGGTGCCGGCGCCGATCATCACGCCGACGCCCGAGGTCGTGACGGTCAAGGGCCCGGTCGATACCGTGCGCCTGCTCGTCGCGTGGGCACTGCCGCGCGATCTGGCCGCTCGCGCGAAGATGGTCGCGATCGCGTCGCTGCTCCAGGGCGCGGTGGCCGCCGAGATCGCCGGCAACGTCAGCGTCCATGTCTTCGGTGATGCCCACGCCGCGATGCTCGGCCTGTACATCACGCTCGGCGACGACGAGACGATCGAACAGGCGACGAAGCACGTGAAGGACGCGGTCGCGCAGCTCCCGCTGCTGTTCCGCACGCTCGGGCGGGTCGATCTCGGCGAGGCCGCGTTCGATCGGCTCCGGCAGCAGGCGATCTACGGCGCCTACGCCGCCCTCGACGACACGCTGACGCGCGATGCCCACCTCGCCGACTACGTGCTCGCCGGGATGGAGCCTGCGAAGGCCGCCGGTCAGGTGTTCGAGGGCCTCCGCGAGATGAATCGCAACGACGCCTCGGTGGTGTCGGGCGAGCTGTTTCGCTTCGACCACGCGGCCGTGGTCGTGGTGCAGCCGCGCGGCGACAAGAAGACCGGCAGCGAGCCGACGATCGCGCCTGCGATTCACGACATGGGTCAGCATCGCGACCCGCCCGATCCGGTGGAGGCAACGAAGCCGGCGCCGGGCGAGGCACCTTCCGCCACGGTCGCGGCAATGACCACCCGCGTCCTCCCGAATGGTCTCAAGGTGGTGCTGCTCCCCCTGACGAGCGTGCCCACCGTCGACATCCGGCTGATCTTCAACGCGGGTACCGCCGACGAGCGACCCGAGCGCCGTGGCGAGGCCATCGTCGCCGGGTACGGACTGACGTGGGACTCGCGCTACTTCAACGACTACCTCCTGTTCTCCGCCGCGGGCGGGAGCAAGACGGTGACCGTCGGCGACGACATCACCGTGTTCACCGCGCGAGGGCTCGACATGCACATCGACGTTCTGCTCGCCGGCCTGCGCCGCTCGGTACGCGACGGTCGATATCTCGAGGGTGGCGCCACCGTGCGCCAGGCGCTCGCGTACGCGACGAAGGTGCGCGGCGATTCCGGGGAGATCACCGATGCGTGGGCGACGGCGGTCTACGGCGAGACGCATCCGTACGCGCATGCCGGGCTCGCGCGTCACGCGAGCCCGGATCTGCAGGTCGACGACGCGAAGGCGTTTCGCGCCACCCACTACACGCCCGACAACGCGACGATCGTGATCAGCGGCCGGTTCGACGGTCCGCTCACCGACCGCTGGGTCGAGTTCCTGTTCGGCGACTGGAAGGGACAGGCGAGTCCACGGGCTGCCGTTCGTGCGACACCGGCGGTGGCGTCGCTGGCGCGCGATGCCGATACCACCCAGGTCGGGCTCGTGATCGCCTTGCCCGCGCGCAACGGGTCGCGGGCCCAGCAGCTCGTCGCCGCTGCGATGCTCGACGAGATCTCGACGGACATTCGCCATCAGCTCGGCGCGAGCTACATGCTGGGCGCGTCGCTCGGCGAGGATCGACTCGCGACCACGTATCTCGTGGCCGGCACGATCGATACGGCGCGCACGCGCGAGGCGATCGAGCTGGTTCGCACGCGCCTCGATCAGCTCGCGACGGAGCCCGACGTCGCCGCGCGCGCCTTCGTCCGCGCTCGTACGCGGGTCCTCGCGCATCTCTCCGCGAGCGAGGGAACCGCGGGCGAGATCGCCAGCCGCGTGGAGACCGACGTCCAGCTCGGTCGCGCACCGCTCTCGGATCTCACCACCGCCGCCGAGGTGCATCAGCTGACGCTCTCGACGATGGTGAGCACGCTCGGCGATCTCTCGCTCGCGAACGCGGCGATCCAGATGATCGGACCGACAACCGAGGTCGATGCCGCGTTCGCCGCGATCGGACGGACGCCCAGGCACATCGCACCGGCGCCCGAGGCGAAGAAGGTCGCGAAGGTCGACGATCACGCCGACGACAGCGACCGAATCTCGCTCTCCGATCTCGTGGAGCCGCTGACGGGACAGCCGCCGCCGACGCGGCTTCGTCTGACCATCGTTCCGTTTGCCCTGGCCACGGGCAGCGTCGCCGGCGCTCGTGTGAACGGCTACGGGTTCGCGGCCGGGGCCGAGCTCCGGATCGATCGCGCCACCTCCGTCGGCCTCCACGTCTCACTGTCGTCGCTCGACGGCACCAAGGACCTCGGCGACTTCGCCCCGGAGGTCCACACCATCGAATCGCTACCGATCACCGTGTGCGCGGCTCTCCACAGCACCGCGTACGATCGCCTCTGGGGCGGCGTGTCGTTCGGGTTCCACGGCAATCGCTACCGCGACAACGGCGACGCGCTGTGGGACGCCGGGGTCGGGCTCGGCCTCGAGGCGGGCATCGATCTCGTCAGGTTCGGGCGCCATCGCCTCGGGCTCTACACGTCGGCGACGTTCGACCTGTTCACCACCACCGAGACGGTACAGGTGTCGGGCGGCCTCGCGTACCGCCTGTAGTTGACGAGCTTCACGCCGATCGCCTTGAGGGCCACCGTAGAGGCAACAACGAGGCGCAGGACGCAAAGCTACTCTATGATGATCGCGCACCGTGCGTTCGCTGTCCGTGTCCTGCGTGCTCTTGGCTGCCTGCGGCAGGATCGGGTTCGATGGTGCCGATGCCGGGGGTGACACCGCGCTCGCCGATGTCGCGATCGACCCGACGGCGCCATTCACCAACGTCCAGCCGATCGGGTCGCTCAACGGTGCGACCGCCGACGATGATCCATCGCTGACCGGGGACTTACTCGAGATCATGTTCGACTCGGATCGTCCGATCACGAACGGCAGCGACCTCATCGTCTCGCATCGTGCGGCCGTGGGCGACACGTGGTCCGGACCCACCCTCATCGCGGAGCTCGCGAGCCCCAATGACGAGGACACGCCGTGCCTCTCGGCGGATGGCCTCGAGCTGACGCTCGCGAGCGATCGCACGGGCACCGCGGGCATGAACGATCTGTGGCGCTCGACCCGGGCCTCGCGCACCGCCACGTGGAGCACCCCCGTCCGGATCCCCGAGCTCTGCGGCGCCGCCGCCGACGAGCACCTGTCGCGCACGGCCGACGAGCTGCTCGGCGTGTTCACGTCGGACCGGCCCGGCGGCCAGGGCGGCTACGACATCTACGTGACCACGCGCATCGCGCGCACGGATCCATGGAGTGCGCCGGTGAACGTCACCGAGCTCAACAGCGCCGAGTACGACCAGGACCCATCGCTCGATGGTTCGGGAACGATCATCTACTTCTCGTCGGTGCGGACCGGGGGACGGGACATCTACGTCGCCACGCGGTCCGATCGCAGCGCACCGTGGAGCACACCGGTGGTCGTGCCGGGACTTGCGACGCCGGCGGAGGAGAGCGATCCGTGGGTGTCGCCCGACGGCCGCACGATCGTGTTCACGCGCGGCTCCGGTGTGAACCGCGAGCTGTACACGGCGACGCGCTAGTCAGCGGCAGACCCTGCGGATGCCCTCGCGGACGCCCACCCGAGGCTTCCAGCCGAGGCCGCGCTCCGCATGGTCGCTGTCGTAGTGCAGCCGCGCGAGCGCGGACTTCAGGCGGTAGCTGCTGATCGGGCTCGGCTTGCCGATCGCGCGCAGCGGCAGCTCGCTGAGCCGGCCGAGCGCGAACACGACCGCGCGCGGGACCCGGATCACGCGCTTGTCGCGGCCCGCGAGCGCGAGCACCTCGTTCTGCGTCACGTGAACCGGGTCGATGATCTGGAACAGCTCACCGTTGACGAGCTTCTTGCCGATCGCGGCCATCACGGCATCGACGACGTCATCGATGTACACGAGCGGCAGCTCGAGCGTGCCATCGCCGAGCACGAGCCAGCGGCCCGCGGCGTGGCGTGCGACCGCACCGTTGATGAGATCGATGCCACCGCCGAAGATCTGCCCTGGCCGGAGGATCACGGCGGGCAGGCCCTGCTTCGCCGCGGCGACCACGAGCTGCTCGGCGGCGAGCTTCGCGCGCGTGTACGCCCCGCGCTCCTCGGCGCGCGGCTCGGTGCCCGCCGCCTCGGTGACCGGGCCCTTGCCGGAGCTTCCCGCCCAGTCGACGACCGCCATCGACGAGATGTGCACGAGCTGCCGGATGCCGTGCTTCCTCACCGCGTCGATCACGTTCTGCGTGCCCGCGACGGTGCCACGCTCGTGCTCGGCCCAGGTTCCCTTCATGGTCGCGCCGCAGTGGATCACGATGTCGGTCCCTGCGACGGCGCGGTCGACCGCCTCGCGATCGCCGAGGTCACCGATCGCGTACTCGACCCCGTGCTCGGTGCGCTCCGGGGCGCGGCGCTGGAACACGCGCGCCGGGTGACCATCGGCGCGCAGGCGCTGCACGACCGCGCGACCGAGCGAGCCAGATCCGCCGGTGACGAGACACGTGGTCATCGCGCGCTCTTTCGCTGCGCGATCTGATCCACGGTCCGCGACACCTCGGCGACGCGCGCAGCCCAGGTCTCGTTCGCCATCGCCGCGGAGCTGGCTCTGCGCGACGCCGGCGTCGACGCGGCGAGCACGCGCTCGGTCGCCGCGATGAACTCGTCGGGCGTGGTCGCGATCTCGCACAGGTTCGCGTAGCGCATCACCTCGGGCACCGCTGTCGACACCACGGGGAGACCGGCCGAAAGGTACTCGCGGAGCTTCAGCGGATTGACGAACGCCATCCGCTCGTCGATCCGATACGGGATCATGCCGACGTCGAAGCCCTTGCAGTACGCGGGCAGCTCGTCGTGGCGCTTCTGCCCGAGCAGGTGCACGTTGGGCAGACCGGCGAGCGCCGAGACATCTGCGAGCTGCTGGCCGATCAGCACGATCTGCCAGGCGGGGCGGTTTCGCGCGACGTGGGCGATCAGCTCGAAGTCGACCCAGGTCTGCAGCGTGCCGTAGAAGCCGATGCGCGGGTGCGGCAGCGACGCGATGTCGGCGGGGACCTCCATGCTGTCGTCGAGCGCGTGGGCGAACTGCGCGTGATCCACGCCGTGCGGCGACACATACGTCGCCTCGTTGCGCTCGCGCTTCGCATCGGCGAGCGCGTGATTGATCGCGAACACCGCGTCCACGCGATCGAGGAGCTTGTGTTCGGCCGCCACCGTCTGCTGCTTGTCGAGGTACGAGAACATCGACCACTCGTCGACGCAGTAGTAGACCGACAGGCTCTCGCCGAGCGAGCCGACGTACGGCTCGGTGTTCGGCAGGAACGTCCACAGGTGGAACTCGTCGATGCCGAGCTGCGCGCGCAGCGCGCGGAACGTCAGGCGCATGATCCGGCGGTTGATCGCCTTCGCGAGCGCGCTGCGCGGGGTCGGCAGCACGAGCGGCGTCGCGACCCACAGGTCGTTCTCGACGTTGGTCGCGCCGCGGGTGACCTCGCGCAGCTTGCGGGTGATCTTGCCGAGGTCGCGCACCGACGACATGTCGGGCCGCCGGGTCGCGATCGAGTTGAGCCACAGCACGCGGCGGGTCTTCGCGAGCTCGCGCAGCACGTGGTGGTTCGAGGTCGGGTCCTCGTGCCAGTCCTTGGAGAAAGCAATGATCGGGGTCGCCATATACGGGCAGGGAACCTGCACGCGATGATCCAGATGCGAGGACCGACGAGGAACGTGCTGTGGCCGCTGCTGAGCTGCGCGCTCGCGCTCGGCTGTGGGCGTGGCAAGCCGCGCGATCCCGGACCGGACCTGCAGATCGTCGGCGAATCGACGCGCGTGCGCCTCGAGGATCCCGTGCCCACGACCACGCCGTGGTTCGACGGGAACCGGCTCACCGTGGTCGGAGCGCGCGGTGAGACGCTCGGGCTCCAGGTCCTGCACCGGGGCGGCGGCGCGGCCACGCTCACCGTGCCCGGACCGCACGTCACCGTCCGGGGCTTCGCCGTCGACAGCTTCCGGGTAAGCCGGCCGTCGACCG
>JBBRED010000109.1:0-22237 GCA_038203335.1 Haliangiales bacterium
GTCGGCGATCGCGTGACACGCGAGGGTGACCGTCTCGATGAACCACGTCTTCCACGTGGGCACACCCATCGTGGGCACCTCGCTGTGGTCGGGCAGCGACGTGAAGATCGCGTGGTCGTCGGGCAGCCGGTCGCGCAGGAACGCGACGCCATCTCCGCAGTGAACGACCCGCTCGGCCACGCGCGGCAGACTACTGCGGATCGATCACGAAGTCGTCGTGCGCGAACGAGCCGGTGCCCGGGTTCGGGCCGAGCGCGGTGAGCGCGGTATCGAGCTCCACGATGTGCGCGGCCGAGAGCTGCAGCACGTGCTCGGCGGGCTGGAACACCGTGCCGTACGGATAGACCTGCTTCGCGGTGGACGTCATCTCGACGTGTGCACCGAGGACGTGCGCGATCGGATGCGAGGCCGCGAACTGCGCGAGCCGGCCGACGCTGGTCCGGTAGGTGGCCCAGTCGTTGATGAACAGCAGGCCGGGGTAGAGCGTGTCGCCGGTGAACAGCAGGCCGGTCCTGCGATCGTAGATCGCGATGTGCTGCGCCTCGTGCCCGGGAATCGCGAGCACGTCGAGCACGCGACCACCGAGGTCGATCGTGCCCGCGCTCGTCGGCCACGTGGCGATGCCGAACTTCGCCTGGATCGCGGCCAGCGTCTTCGCGACCACCGTGGTGTTCGGTTGGCCGGTGAACGATGCGTCGCCCGCGACGTGATCGCCGTGCGCGTGCGAGTGCGCGACGATCAGCGCCTTCGTGCCGATCAGGCCGCGCACCGTGTCGCGCAGCGTGGTCGTGTTGTTCGTCGCGCCCGAGTCGATCATCAGCGCCGACGTCGTGCCTTCGATCACGTAGATGAACGGCGCCTCGAACGTCTTGCACTTGTTCTGGCGGATGATGTGAACCGTGGCGTTGTACGCGTGGACCTGGACCTCCGGGTCCGCGTTCGCGTTGCAGTTCTGCGCGCCGTGGATCCAGGTCACCGTCAGCGAGCCGCCCTCGAGGGTCCCCGCGGGCGCGTCGGGCGAGCCACCCGGCGCATCGGTGCCACCGCCGGCAGGAGCATCGATCGACCCGACCTCGCCGGGCGCGGTGCCCGTGCAGGCGACGAGAGCAGCGGCGAGCGCGAACAGGCGGAGCATCGGGCGAGGAGAAGCATCATCCAGGCCGCCGGCGGCGCCAAGCATTTCGGGCGGTTCGCTCTCCTATCGTGGGGCCGGAGCCCTCGGACCGCGCACGTTCACCGCGGTGGGCCGCTAGGCGAGACCGATCATTCCCTGCTTGCGCAGCTTCTTCAGCTGCGTTCGCAGCTCCTTGTCTGCGATCTCCTCCCGCATGCCGGGATGAGCATCGAGGATCGCGTTCCACGCAGCGCTCATGAATTCAGTGCTGTCGATCTTCTTGGTGGCGGCGAGCTCCGCTGCCCGGGCGAGCAGCGTTTCGAGCTCCGTCGTCTGGTTCGGAGTGGTCTGTGCCATGCAAGACAACAGAACCATCCAGAGGCGTTCGCGCGCCGGCTGATCGGGTAGGTCCCGAGCTGGATGATCAGGGGATCAGGTGATCGCCGAGATCACGAGCGAGCGGGTCTTCCCCGGGAGCTTGAGCTCGACCTCGTCGTCGATCCGCTTGCCGAGCAGCGCGCGCCCGAGGGGCGACGAGGTCGTGAGCACCTGGACGCCTCCGGCGAGCACGCTCCCGCCGCCCGCGGGTGCGAGGAAGAACCGCTGCTCGGCGCCATCCTCGTCGGCGGTGACGAGCGCGCTCATCGCGACCGGATCGCGGGGCCCGAAGGTGCGCAGCTCGAGCCGGGTCACGTCGGCGACCGCGCCCTCGAGCTCGACCACGCGCTGGGCCACACCGCGCGCGAGGTAGCTCTGCTCGAGCCCGCGCGTGTCCTTGTCGTTCTCGGCCTTCGCCTCGGAGTGGGTCGCGCCTTCGATCGCCGCCGCGTGGGCGCCGCGCGCGGTCGCGAGGGCGGCCTCGAGAACGGTGACGAGCTCGCCGCGTAGATCCGCCTTCGTCATTTCGTCGTGACGACGCCGTGCCTCGGGATGAAGGCCGCGACCCTCCGCGCGGCCATCCGGATCAGCGCCGCCTTGCGCTCCGCGAGTGACATTCGGGCAGACTACCCGGTTTGCCCTTGAGTTCGGACCGGTTCGGAGCCTACAAGGCCCCCCGTGAAGCATCTTCTGGTGGTGGTCGTGGCCCTGGCGGCCTGTGCGAAGGTCGAGGAGCTCCAGGCTCCCGGCACGTCGACGGCTCGCAAGGTCGTGGAGCCGCGCCGCGCTCCGTCGGGAGTCGAGAAGCTGGTCACGGATCTCGAGAGCTGCGACCTCGAGGGCTATCAGATCGTGTCGACGTGCCCCGCGATGGAGCACCTCGCCACCGAGCTCGCGGAGCCGAGCGGCGCCCACGAGCTGTCGCTCGCGCTCGGCGGCAAGCTGCTCGGACATCGCTCGCCCGCGGTTCGCCTGCAGGCGGCCGCGATGCTCGATCCGGATCGCGCGAGCCGCGATGCGATCGTCGATGCCGCTCGCAAGGAGCCGGATGCGCACGTGCGCGAGGCGATGATCCGGATCATCGCCGCCGACGGTGCGAAGTATCCGCGCGTCGGCGCGTTCCTCCTCGAGTCGACGCAGTTCCCGGTCGTCGACGTGCGCGCTCAGGCGCTCGCCGCCCTCACGCTCCCGACGAGCCGTTCGCTCCCCGGCGCTGCCGATCGCGTCCTCGCGATGGCCGAGCGCGATCCGGATCCCGCGCTGCGCCGCGCCGCGTGCGCCGCCGGCGGCAAGCTCGGCAACCCGATGTTTCTCCCGTTCTACGAGACGGCGACCGCGAGCACCGCCGACCCCGAGCTCTATGCGGCGTGCATGGAGGGCGTGGTCGCGATGTTCCACAACCAGCCCGCGTTCGACACCGCGAACGAAGCGGCGTACCACCTGTTCCTCCAGCGCCTCGCCGCGCAGCCACGCACCGAGCGCTCGCCGCCGTGGCAGGTGATGTCGGCGTTTTGCTACTACTCGCACGAGGCCGACCTCGACAAGCTCGCCGCGTGGAAGCGCCAGGCGACCTGGTTCAAGCCCGACGAGGTCAAGGCCGTGATGACGGCCGTGATCGCCGACCGCGCCACGAGCTGGCAGGCCCGCAGCGCCGCGATCGAGTCCCTGGTGGGCCTCGGTGCCACGAAAGACGAGCTGAAGGCGCTGGGCGTGGGGTACGACCGGGGGAGCCGGACCGATCAATTCGTCCTCGCGAAGATCGACAACGCGCTCGACAGCGCGCGCGCCGAGTAACGCCACGGGATCGGTTATGATGATCGTTCCCCGGTGAAGCGCCCCACGCTCTCTCCCCCGCTCGCGGACATCGGTCCGCCGCCCGCGACGCACGCCATTCGCCGCGTGCTCGACGAGCGAGCCGTGCGGATGGTCTATCAGCCCGTGGTGGATCTGCGCACGCGGCGGATCTTCGCGTACGAGGCGCTCGTCCGATCGAAGGCGCCCGAGTTCTCGTCCCCGCCGGAGCTGTTCAACGCCGCCGTCGAGCACTCGTGCACCGGCGAGCTCGGCCGGATGCTGCGCGAGATGTCGCTCGAAGGCTGCCCCGACTTCCCGCTGTTCATCAACATCCACCCCGCCGAGCTGAACGAGCGGTGGATCGTGCAACCGGACGATCCGATCTTCATGCACGACCGCGACGTCTACCTCGAGATCACCGAGGGCGTCCCGCTGTCTCACTACCACCTGTGCCAGACGATTCTCAGCGAGGTCCGCGACCGCGGCGTGTACCTCGTCGTCGATGATCTCGGCGCCGGCTACTCGAACCTCAAGTACATCGCCGATCTCCAGCCGCGCGTGGTCAAGCTCGACCGCGGCCTGATCGCGGGCCTGACGCAGACGTCGCGTCTGTTCAAGCTGGTGTCCGCGATCGTGGTGCTCTGCAACGAGCTCGACGCCGTCGTGGTCGCCGAGGGCATCGAGACCGTCGAAGAGCTCGAGGCCGTGATCGCCTCGGGCGCGCGGTTCGGCCAGGGCTACCTGCTCGCGCGCCCCGCGTTCCCGCTCCCCGAGGTCACGTGGCCCGCCGAGCTGAGCGGTTCGCCGCAGACCACCGGCCGCGGTCGTCGAGATCGGCCCACGATGAAGCCGCGCACGACGACGAAGTCGCGTCGCCGCTAGAACTGACTCACGGCGTTCAGCGAGAAGAACTTCCCGCCGACGTCGAGGTGCCCGAGTGACGCCTGCGACATCTCGAGCTGGATCATGCTCGAGTCATTCGCCTCCGAGGGCGCGAGGTCGAGCTTGCTGGTCAGCGTGTAGCCGAGCTCGACACGCAGCCCGAACGTGAACGACGGAAACGCGAGCCCGAGCACGTCGACGGAGACGGCCGCGGTCGTCGCCAATCCCCAGGCACTGTCGTGCAGCGTGCGCGCGCCCTCCCTCAGCGTGAGTCCGGCGCGCGACGGTCCGAGGTCGAGACGCCCACCGACGGCGAGATGACGGAACACGCTGTACCGAGCACGACCACCGGCCGAGAACGTCTGTGTCGTCAGCTCGGTGGTCAGCGTCGAGAACATCGTCCCGTCGGCGGAGCCCCACGCGAAGTTTCCCGTGGCCCAGGTTTGCAGCTTGGGCATCAGGTCGAGATCGATCTCGCGGGCGTAGCCGAGCACGCCGCCGCCGAGACTGCTCTCGGTGACCGCGTCCGCGGACGATGCGCGCATCGCCCGGGTGAACGAGCCGAGCATCACCTCGTTGCGGGGCTCGGCGAGCACTGCGCTGGTGGATGCGAAGAGGAGACCGGCCGCAAGTAGTCCGCGCATGATCAGGGCTCCGAATCGAGGAGGTTGACGGTGAGGAAGCCGTTGAGCACGGTCGCGTCACCGCGCGCCGCCGAGGTCGAGGGGATGATCGTCGCGTGCCCGAGCGGGTCGCCGTGGTCGACGAAGATCTTGCCGTTCTGCGTCGACAGCACGCGGACCGGTGGATCGTCGAGACGGAAGTCGGTCGGGTGCAGGTTGTCGAGCGCGACGAAGCCGACGCGAGAGATGCTCGGGGTCGCGCCGATCAGGTGCGAGCCATCCGGCGAGAAGTCGTACGAATCGAGCTTGCCGAGGCCGAGCATCGGCGAGGTCGACTCCGTGTCCATGTCGAGGAGGCCGAGGACGGTGCGGTTGTCGTCGTGCACGAGCATCGCGAGGTCGCGGCCCGGCACGGGCACCACGTCGGCGATCGACTTGTCGAGCGCGATCGGGCGAAGGCCGACCTGTTGAAGTGGATCGGTGATGTTCTCGAGATCGAGGACGTAGACCCGCTTCATCTTCGCGCCGATCGAGGCGAACAGCGCCTTGTGCGGCGGCTCGCTCCCGCCGGTGGGGAACAGCAGGATGCGATCGATCGGATCGGCGATCGGGATCGAGCGGAACTGCGCGGTATCGGCATCGATGATCACGACCTCCTTCGTGTTCGGCGTCGCAGCGAGGATGAACCGCTTGCCGGAGGCATCGTCGTAGACCGCGATGTCGGTCGGTCCACCACCGGCGCCGAGCTCCGCGAGGACGGGGCGGTAGTCATTGGACTCGGGCGTCTCCTGGGTGGCGTGCTCGAGGATGACCTGGAGCACGTCGCGCGCGTTGTCGCTGCGCACGTACGCGCTCGCGGTCCGCGGGGCGAACACGACCTCCTTCGGGATCACGGCCGGGCCGCCGAGGTCGAGGCGGATCGAGATCTCGCGGCGGTCGGGGTGCGAGACGTCGAGGACGGTGAGGTTGTTCGACGAGAGGATGAACGCGAACGTGCGCGGGTCACTGCTCCCCGGGACCACCATCGGTGGCGACAGCGTGACGCCCTCGGGCACCGATCCGAACGACCGGATGGTCTTCAGGGTCGGGTTGGTATCGCTCGGTGGCTGGGTCAGATCGATGACCGCCATCTCGTTCGGGTTGCGGAAGAAGCCGGCGGCATCGGGCCCGGCGGCGGAGAAGTACGCGATCGCGATGCTGTTGTCGGGAGCCACGGCGACGCGGTCGAACGGCGAGCCGATCGCGTACGCCACCGGCACCGAGGACGTGTTCTCGGTGTCGAGCGACCAGAACTGCGGGCGCTGATCGATCTCGCCGTGGTGGATCGCCTCCTCGCCGCGCGTGATGACGAACAGGCGATGACGGTCGGGGCTCGGCACCGCGTGGATCGCGTTGCGGCCGATGTTCTTCGTCGTGATCTTCGTGACGTCGTCGGAGAGATCGAGCAGGGTCACCCGGTCGAGCGCCGAGTCGATGTACGCGATGTTCGACTTGAGCTGGACCGGCCCGAGGATCGCCCGGTCGCGGTCCCACTTGATCGAGCGGTCATCGTCCCAGACGCACGAGGCGCTCGCGGCGAGAGCGGTGATGGTCAAGAGAGTTGTGAAGCGCATGGCGGTCCTCAGTTCACGATGTTGCTGTTGAGATCGAAGCCGGTGACGGTGCGCACGGCATCGGTGAGGAGATGCACGAACGACACGCGGCCGAGCGGGTGACGCTGCGACGAGAACGCCATGTCGGCGCCGGGCAGGATGCCCACGGCCGACGGCGGCGAGCCGAGCTGCTTCGTGATCACCACGCCGGTCTGCGTGGTCACCACCTGCAGCGCGCGCACGGCGGTCGGCGCGTTGCCGCCGTCGAGCGACACGTAGGCCTTGGAGCCATCCGGCGCGTAGACGAACGCCCCCGGATCGACCGGCGTGATCTGCAGCTTCGCGAACCCGGTCGCGAGATCGAGCAGCGTGTAGCCGTAGCTCCTGTCGATGTACTCGTCGACCGTGGTCGCGGTCGTCGGGTCGCCGAACGTCTTCGAGTTGATGACGATCGCGGTGGTTCCCGTCGGCGAGATGCCGACCGCACGCACGGATTTCTTGAGCGGCCAGGTCACGACCGGGTACCCCGGCTGGTCGAGCGTCACCATCGAGATGCGCTCGTCGACGCTCGCGTTCGTGAACATCAGGGCGCGGCGGCCATCCTTGGACAGCACGAACGAGCCGACCGACGCACCCGTCAGGTCGATGGTCTCCATGCCGGCGGGGTTGTTCGCGTCGCCCGGGACATCGATGATCGAGAGCTTCTTCGCCTCGCGCTGCATCGCGTACACGCGGTTGCCGGCCGGAGCGAGGTCGAGATCCGTCGCGGTCCCGGCGAGCGGGATGGTCCACTGCCGGCCGGGCTCGAGCCCACCGACGTCGACCACGTGGATCGAGGACTCGCCGAGCTGGCGCACCGCCGCGTAGGTGCCGGTCGAGACGACGCGGACCTCGACGGACTCGGGCGGGAACGCCGGGTTGTTGACCGGGATCGGCGGCACGATCGACGGGCCGTGCGTGGTCGCATAGCCGAGGTCGATCACGCTGACGCCGTCCTGCGTGATCACGTAGGCGCGCGTGCCGGCCGCGTCGAACTGGACCTCGCGCGGACGGAAGCCGACGGTCAGGTCGACGCCGCGCTCGAGCCCGGGTGCGAGTGCGATCACCGTCACGTCCTGGAAGCTGCCGACCCCGCCGATGCCGCCCGACTGGATCTGCTTCGTCAGGTCGAACCAGATCACCGCGTAGCGGCCGGAGGGATCGACGTCGAGCCGGTTGAGGTTCTTCAGGGTCGGCAGGATCTTCACGAGGTCATGCGCGCCGTTCGGCCGCACGATGCTCGCGGTGCCGTTGATCGAATCGAGCACCACCGCGCCGTCGGTGCCGGGGATGGTGCTGACGAGGCGAGGCGACTTGCCGACCGCGGTCGCCACGACGGTGAGGGTCTGGCCGTCGATGCGCGCCAGCTCGTCCTCGTCCGTCATCGCCACGTAGACGTAGCGATCGGAGCTGATGGGCTCGCTGAACTCGTACTCCTTCTCCGGTGGAGGTGGTGCGTCGGTGCCGGCGTCGGTCGGTGACGGCGGCGGGCGTTCGCAGCGACCGAACTCGCTGCAGACGTAGCCCGATGGGCACTCGTTCGACGACAGACACCCCACGGTGCCCGAGTCGGCCGCGTGACCCGCATCGGCCGAATAACTGCCAGACAGCTCGCTACTACCGCAAGCCGCCAGCAGCGCTGACACTCCTATCACCAAACGCATCCGCATTCGAAACCTCCGACGGGTGTGAAACAGCAACGGCCGTGCCGCGCGCGTTCACGCGATCCATGCGCGTTGCGCGTCGCGCGTTGTGCAGGGCTTCGCCATTCCGGACGTTCTTGTCGCGGCGGTTGGCAGGCGCCCCCAAATGCCCCACGACATATCGAGATGTGCGGTTCGCGTCTGTGCTGTGCCCGTACGCTGTAGAGTGAGCCCACCCGTGTCGGAGCCCGCCCGTCGACCGCCGCATCCGTTTCTCTACTTCCTGCTGTTCCTGCCGTTCGGGGCGACCAGCGGGTTCATCATGGTCACGATCGGAAACCTGGCCGGTAAGGCCGGGCTGTCGGATGCGGTGATCGCGGGCATGGTCGCGACGAACACGCTGCCGCACACCTGGAAGTTCTTCTGGGCGCCGCTCGTGGACACGGTGTGGACCAGCCGCGGCTGGTACATCTCGACGAACCTCATCTCCTCCGCGGCGATCATCACGCTCGGCTTCATCCCGATCACCGACGGGACCGTGTGGCTGATGACGATCGTCATCTTCATCAACGGGCTGTCGACCACGTTCATCGGCATGTGCACCGAGGCGCTGATGGCGAAGCTGACGCCGCCCGAGCAGCGCGGCGCGGCCGGCGGCTGGTCGCAGGCCGGCAACCTCGGTGGCCAGACGGTCGGCGGCCTCGGCCTTCTGATCGCCGAAAACACCGCGGCCGACTGGATGCCGTTCGTGATCGTCGGCGGCCTGCTGCTCGCGTGCTCGCTCGTGCTGTCGTTCGTCAACGAGCCGCCGCCGCCCCAGCCGCGCCCGCGGTTCTTCGACAGCCTGCGCCTCCTCGGCCGCGACATCCGCGACCTGCTCACCGATCCGGTGCGCGAGGGCAAGGTGCGGCCGAAGTGGCTGCTCGGATTCCCGCCGATCCTGCTCTACGCGCTGTCGGGCGCCGGCATCCTCTCGATCTCGCTGTGCCTCATGCCGATCGGATCGGGCGGCGCGCAGAATCTATTTTCCGTGATGGGCGCCGACTGGGGCGTCTCCGAGGGATGGATCTCGATCTTCAACGGCTTCGGATCGGGCATCGCGGCGATCTTCGGCTCGCTCGCCGGTGGCCTGCTCGCGAGCAAGATCGACAAGCGACGCGCCTACGCGGTGGCCGGTGTGATCCTGGCGCTGTTCACGTTCGGCATGGCCGTGTCGCCGCGCACGTTCTACTTCTACGCGGGCGGCGTCATGACCTACAGCTTCGCGCTGGGCATGTGCTACTCGACGTTCACCGCGTTCGTGCTCGACATCATCGGGCACACCGGCGGCGCCACGAAGTACAACCTGTTCGCGTCGCTCGCGAACATGCCGATCTACACGATGGCGCTCGTCGATGGCTGGGTCGCCACGAAGTACGGGCGCACGTCGATGCTGTGGATCGATGGTCTCGCCGGCATCGTCGGCGCGGTCGTCCTGATGGTCATCGTCGCGCTGCTGCGGACCCGCACTCGCAAGCCCACCGTGCCCGCCGCGCGCGTCGTCGACTGACTAGGTGGTCATCGCCGCGATCGCGGTGCTACTGAGCCGTTCGAGCGCGAACGGCTTCGGGAGCACCACGAGCCCGAGCTGCGCCGATTCGAGAAGCAGCTCGCGATCCGGGAACGCCGTGATCAGCACGACGGGAACGGTCCAACCTGCGGCGCGCAGCATGCGGGCGATCTCGAGGCCGGTCGCGCCGGGCATCCGCACGTCCATCACCAGGAGATCGAGCTGGTCGTGAGGCCGCGGGCTGCGGGACGCCGCGCTGAGCGCCTCGAGTGCTTCGAACCCCGAGCAGGCCTCGATCACCTCGAAGCCCTCGCGGCGCATCCGCGCGATGATCAGATGACGCAGACCCTCGTCGTCGTCGACCACCAGCACGCGCGCACGGGTCCAGCGGTCCTCGGGGTTGGTGGGTTCGTCGTCGAAGTCCTCGTCATCGAAATCGAACATCCGGTGACGTGCTGCATCCGCCGCGCCACGCGCGCGCGTGATTCGCGGCGCTCGGGGCGTGTCGTTTCGACTCGCTGCTCACAACCGACACGCACCGGCCGAAACATTTCACCAGTTGTCGTCGAGCAACCCGGCGCGCTCGTTGCAGCGGGTCAGGTTCATGGACCAGCGGCCCCTCATCGCGCTCGCCGAGGACAACCCTCAGCTCCGGGCGCTGCTCGCGATGGCGCTCGAGGCGGTGGGATACCGTGTGCTGCAGGCCGAGACCGGGGAGCACCTGGTGGCGAGCGTGCGGGAGCTGATCGCCGCCGGTGAAGCGCTGCGCCTGATCATCACCGACGTCCGGATGCCCACCCTCGGTGGACTCGAGGCCGCGCGGATCCTGCGCGATGCGGGCCACGCGGTGCCACTCATCTTCATGACCGCGTTCGGTGATGCGTGGACGCGCAGCCAGGCCGCCGGGCTCGGCGCGCTCCTGCTCGACAAGCCGCTCAGCCTGCAGGTCCTGCGTCGTGCCGTGACGCAGGCAATCGCCCCGTAGCGAGGTACGGTGCGAGCACCACGATGAAGATCGTTGCCAAGTACACGATGGTGCTGGGAGCGGCCTTGATCGTGGCCCTGGCGGTGCTCGCGTTCGTCCGCGTCGAGCACGATCGCGATCGCTTCATGCGCGACATGGAGGTGGATCACCGGGTGCTCGGCCGGCTGCTCCAGACCGGCGTCACCGATCTGTGGATCGATCGCGATGCCGCGAGCGCCACGCGCCAGACCACGGAGCTGATCCAGCGCGCGAACGAGAACGCGGGCGCGATCCGGTTCGCATGGCTCGAGGGTGCCGCCGGCGATGACTCCCAGCAGATCGAGGGCCACGACTTCGTGTCGAGGTTCGCGATCCACGTGGCCGGCCGCCAGGTCGGCAGCGTCGTCGGGCGCGAGCCGCTCGATGCGATCGACCAGCTCGTCCACCAAGATGTGGTGCTGACCGCGATCGAGCTCGGCCTGATCGTGGTGATCGGGATCGGGCTCGCGCTCGGCCTCGGCGGCTGGCTCGTCGGTCGCCCGATCAGCCTGCTCGTGCACCAGGCGCGGGCGATCGGCAAGCGCGACTTCACCGGCGCGCTCGCGCTCCGGCGCGCGGACGAGCTGGGCGAGCTCGCCACCGAGATGAAGGCGATGAGCGATGCGCTGTCGAGCGCGCTCGCGACGATCACCGTCGAGACCGAGGCCAGGATCCTCGCGGTCGAACAGCTACGCCACTCCGAGCGCCTGTCCACGGTCGGCAAGCTCGCCGCCGGCATCGCGCACGAGCTCGGAACACCGCTGAGCATCGTGGCGGGCCACGCGCAGATGATCGCGGGCCGCGAGGTCGCCGGCGATGCGGCGCTCCAGAGCGCCGAGGCGATCGATCGCGAGGCCACGCGGATGGGCAAGATCGTGCGGCAGCTCCTCGACTTCGCGCGGCGCAAGGGACCCGAGGGCACCACGTGCGAGCCCGGCGAGGTCGCGCGGCGGTGCGTGAGTCTGATGACGCCGATCATGGATCGCGCGAAGGTGCGATGCGAGGTCGAGACCGCCCTGCCGGCGCCGCGCGCGCTGATCGACGAGGACAGCCTCCAGCAGGTGCTCGCGAACCTCGTGCTCAACGCCACGCAGGCGATGGCATCCGGGGGCGTGGTCACCATCGCGATCTCGCGCGCGCCCGAGGGCTGCGTTCGCATCGAGATCCGCGATACCGGTCCCGGGATCCCCGAGGACGTTCGCCCGCACATCTTCGAGCCGTTCTTCACGACGAAGGAGGCCGGCGATGGCACGGGCCTCGGCCTCGCCGTGGTCTACGGGATCGTCGTCGATCACCGCGGGACGGTGACGGTCGAGTCGAGCGAGCGCGGAACGACGGTCGCGGTGGTGCTCCAGGAGGTGACGTGATGAAGACGAGCGTGCTGATCGTGGATGACGATGTGGGGATGCGCGACATGGTGGCCGCGCGGCTCACCACGCGAGGCTTCCGCGTCGTGACCTGCGGCTCGGGTCTCGAGGCGATCGACCTCGTCCAGCGCGATGACCTCGAGGTGGTCGTCAGCGACGTCAACATGAAGGCGATGGACGGCGTGGAGCTCTGCAAGCGCGTGCTCGAGCACCGGCCACAGCTCCCGGTGATCCTCATCACCGCGTTCGGCTCGATGGAGCTCGCGATCCAGGCGATCCGGGCCGGCGCGTACGACTTCCTCCCGAAGCCGTTCGAGATCGATCAGCTCGTGCTCGCGATCGAGCGCGGCGCCACGCTCGCGCGGCTCAAGGACGAGGTCCAGCGGCTGCGACGCGCCGTGGCCCCGCTCGGCTTCGGGGCGCTGATCGGCGAGAGCCCGCGGATGACCGAGCTCTACGGTGTGCTCGGCAAGGTCGCCGAGTCCGTGGTGCCGGTGCTGATCACCGGCGAGAGCGGCACCGGCAAGGAGCTGGTGGCGCGTGCCATCCACGATGCCGGTCCGCGCAAGGCGGGTCCGTTCGTGGCGCTCAACTGCGCCGCGATGCCCGCGCAGCTCCTCGAGAGCGAGCTGTTCGGCCACGAGAAGGGCGCGTTCACCGATGCGCGCACCGCCAAGCCCGGCCTGTTCACGGCGGCGAGCGGCGGCACGATCTTCCTCGACGAGATCGGCGAGCTGCCCCTCGAGATGCAGCCGAAGCTGTTGCGCGCCTTGCAGGAGCACGCGGTCCGCCCCGTCGGCGGCACCACCGAAGTGCCGTTCGATGCGCGCGTGATCGCCGCCACGAACCGCAACCTCGAGACGATGGTCGAGGAGCGCACGTTCCGGGAGGACCTCTACTTCCGCATCAACGTCCTCCAGGTCGATCTGCCGCCGCTGCGCAGCCGCGGTGGTGACGTGCTCGTCCTCGCGCGGCACTTCCTCGATCGGATCGCGGCCCGCGCCCAGAAGCGGATCATCGGCTTCTCGCCGGAGGCCGCGCAGAAGCTGATGTCGTACGCGTGGCCTGGCAACGTGCGCGAGCTCGAGAACTGCATCGAGCGCGCGGTCGCCCTCGCCTCGTTCGATCAGCTCGCCGTCAGCGACCTCCCCGAGAAGGTCCGGGCGTTTCGCGCGAGCCAGCTCGTCCTCAACAGCGACGACGCGACCACGCTGGTCACGCTCGAGGAGCTGGAGCAGCGCTACGTCGTCCGGGTGCTGGAGAGCGTCGCGGGGAACAAGGCGGCGGCCGCTCGCATCCTCGGGATCGAGCGCAAGACGCTGTACCGGATGCTCGAGCGCTGGGGCGAGCGCACGCCGCACGAGTGATCAGAGGCGCGGCTCGATCGTGCTGGCCTCCAACGAGATGCCCAGGGGCGGGATCCACACGCCGAGCGGCTCTCCCGGAACCGGCCGCATCACGAGATACGGGACGCCGCCCACCTCGTCCTCGTCGAGCACCCTGCTCGTCACCATGGTCATGGCGACTTGATGCGGGAGCGAGTCCATTGTCCGCTGTGTGTCGTTTGGACTCGCGGGCTCGGTCGGCGGATTCCGCGGAGTTGTCCACGCACCGACCTGGCGCGTGATGTGCTCGTGCAGGGACCATGGAGCCACCCAACCGCCGCAAGCTCGTGATCGCAGACGACTCGCCGGAGATGCGCTGGTTTGTACGATCCGCGATCGGCGATGACTTCCGCGAGGTCGTCGAGGCCGCGAATGGCCGCGAGCTGATCTGGACGCTGCTTCGCTCGCGGTTCGCGGAGCGCGAGCTGGATCACCGCGATCTGCTGATCACCGACCTGTGCATGCCCGCCTACGACGGGCTCGAGGTGCTCGACGCCTGGCGCGACAGCCGGCACCACGTTCCGACCATCCTGATCACGGCGTTCCCCAGTGACGCGGTTCGCCAGCGCGCGAAGGACCTGGACGTGGTCGTGCTCGCGAAGCCGTTCTCGCGCGCGGCGTTGCGCCAGGCCTTGGCCGAGGCCGTCGCTCGATGACGGGCACCGCGGTCGAGCCGCTGCCGCGCGGGCCCGGTCCGATGCACGTGATCGAGCGGCTGTCGGGGCCGTTGACCCGGCGCTCCGTCGTCCCGATCGCGGTGATGATGACGTTGGTCGTCGGTGTCGGCGATCGACTCACCGGCGTGGAGCTGCCGTTCACGCTGCTCTACGTGCTGCCGATCGGCCTCGCCGCCTGGTACCGCGACCGCGTGTTCGGCCTCGCGATCTCGGCGCTGGCCGCGGCGTGCGCCGGCGTGTCGCTCGTCCACGATGGTCTGTCCCCGCTCGGCATCGTGTGGAACGGCAGCGGCGCGGTCGTGCTGTTCTTCGCCGCGACGTGGTGCGTGGATCAGCTCCACGAGTACGTCGAGCAGGAGCGCGTACAGCGGCGGATGGCGATCGACCAGCTTCGCCACGCCGAGCGCCTCAACGTGATCGGCACCCTCGCCGCCGGCGTGGCCCACGAGCTCGGGACCCCGCTCAACGTGATCGCCGGGTGCGCCGAGCTGATCGGCGAGGACTCGATCGACGAGACCGTGCAGCGCCGCACCACGATGATCCTCGAGCAGGTCGCGCGCGTGAGCGCGATCATCCGCCACCTGCTCGACTTCGGTCACCGCGGCGGCGTGGAGCGCGCGGACGTGGAGCTCGCGAAGCTCGTGGCGGCGACGGTGGAGATGCTCCAGTCCACGGCGCGCAAGCGCGGCGCGCAGATCATTCTCGAGCCGAGCCCGCCGATTCACGTCCGCGGCAACGTCTCCGAGCTCGAGCAGGTGCTCTCGAACCTGATCCTCAATGGTCTGCAGGCGATGGATCGCGGGGGCACGGTGCGCGTGACCACGCGAACCGAATCGGGCTCCGTGGCGTATATCGCCGTCGAGGATCAGGGCCACGGAATCACGGCGAGCGACCTCCCGCGCATCTTCGACCCGTTCTTCACCACGAAGGACGTGGGAGAAGGCACCGGGCTCGGGCTGTCGGTCAGCTACGGCATCGTGCGCGACCACGATGGCTCGATCGAGGTCGAGAGCGAGCCCGGTCGTGGCAGCAGGTTCACCGTGGTGTTACCGCTCCGCAGCTGACGGGTCGTCGCGACACGTGTGTCCAAACGAAACGCGTCCCATGGCCTCTCCGTGGCGATCCGCGTGGCGTGCGCGATGCACCGATCGCGATCATGCCCACGACCAGTGAAACCGTTCCGGTCACCGCGGCGCTTGGACGCACCGCACTGTTCATTCCGTTCGTCGTCGTGCTCGCAGCGCTGATCGCGACCGGACGCGACTCGGCGAGCGAGCTCGCGCTGACGTTTCCGTTCCTCCTGATCCCGATCGCGATCTTCCTGCTTCGCTGGCGCGCTCGCTGATCGAGTGGAACGAGCGATGCACTCGACGATCACGAACCCACTCACCAGGAGCGTGTCATGCATCGTCTCATCCTCGTCACTCTCGTGCTCGGCGCATCGGCCGCATCCGCGGCACCGCTCGATCCTCTGCCGCGCGCGATCCCCGCACGCTGCACCGCGCTCGCGCATCCGCCTGCCTCCGCGACCATCCCCGGCCCTGCGCTCGCGTCGCACATCTCCGTCGCGAAATGCATGGCCGAGGTGGCGATGAACGCCACCGCCGTGACCGCCGACGACGCATCGATCGCGAAGCTCGACGCCGCCGTGGCTCCGGCCGTCGACGTGCTCGACAGCGTGATCCGCGTCGGCGACGCCCACTGGAAGGTGGTCGCCGAGAATGCGAAGCGCGACATCTACGGGAGCATGATCGTGCGCGAGCGCGTGACCGTTCCCGGCACGGACGTCGCCGCGCACGCGGCGCTCGAGCCGAAGCTCGTGCGCTGGCAGGAGGACGAGAACGAAGCCGCCGCCGCGATCGCGCGCATCACGCACCAGACGCCGCAGATGGCACACCGGTGACGAGCAGCTCGTACTTGCCCGTGACGAACACCTGCATCGCGTGCTGCTGCAGATACTTCCGGTAGAACGCGACGTCCTTGACGATCAACCCGAGCTCCGGTTGCCGGAAGTTCTTCATCCGCGTGCCGTGCTCGAGCTCTCCGCCCACGTAGCGCGCGTTCGGGAGTCCGATGATCACGGCTCCGTCGGGCGCCAGGTGATCCTGGACGATCCGCCGCAGCACGTCGCGGTCATCGATCCCCGGGCTCTGCAGCGTGCCGATCGAGATCACGAGGTCGAACCGGCCGAGCGCGAGCCCGGCCAGCGCGGCGAGGTCTGCCTCGATGAGTGTGACATCGGCGAACCGCGATCGCGCCACGGCGAGCGCCGATGCACTGTGATCCACGCCCACGATCTCCCCGGCGTACCCGAACCCGCGGAGCAGGCCGATCTCGTCACCCGTGTTGACGCCGAGATCGAGGATCCGCGCCGCCGGTCCCACGCGCCCCAGCGCCTCGCGCAGATCGAGCACGAAGCACGGATCCTCGGCCTTGGAGACCCGCGCGAACTCCGACGCCGCACCGTACCGCTCCGTCACATCCGGAGCGGCCGGCCGGAGCAGCGTGTCGCGGTCGAGCGGCTCGAACACCAGCTCGATCAGCGGCGCCGCGAGCGGCCGCGGGGTCAGCAGCCGGAGGCCGAGGCGCTCCGCCAGATCGACCCAGGTCCGGAACGAGCGGTGGACCAGCTTCTGGCCGGCGTGCTCGAACACTTCCCCGGCGTAGCGACCGCGCCCGAGGTCGGGATCGGGCACCGCGATCGAGCCACCACCGTGCTGCTCCAGATACGCGATGATCGCGAGCAGCGGCTCGCTGCGAAACTCACGGAGCACGGCAAACGGTGGCACGGGCGCACACGCCGTGCACCTGTGCCACGACCGTTCTTGCGACTAGGCGGCCATCGCGACGGCCGTACGATCGAACCAGGTGTGGACCTCGGTGCCGAGGTCGGCGAGGCGCGGTGCGGGAAGTCCCTGCGCGAGACGGGTGAACAGCTCGGTCTCCTGCCAGGTCTCGTGAAGCTGGAGCAGCGACTGGAGCCCGATCAGCTTGCGAGCGAAGCGCTGATCCTCCTGCTCGAGCCAGATGAGATCCGCGAGGATGCGCTTGATCTCCTGGTGCTCGGCGAGGAGCTCGGTCCGGACCTCGGCGCTGATCAGCGGATCAGCGGCCGGGTAGAGCAGCTCCTGTTCGACGGCGAGGTGCAGCGTGAGCTTGTCGGCCAGCTCGCTCAGGGCGCCGGTGCGCGCCGAGGTGCTGTTGGTTGCGGACACCTCGACCAGCAATGCCTCGATCTCGTCGTGCTGCTGGGTGAGGAGCTCGATGGCATTGGTGAGGTGCATGGGCGAACGGAGTGCAGAGCGCATGCCAGCGGCGTTATGGTCGCCCCATGCGGATCGCCACGACGACGAAGCTGGATCTCTGGACGGTGGTGGGGCTGGTGGCCACGGCGATCGTGGCTGGCCGAGGGACGCCGGCTGTCGACGTTTCGACAACGAGCGACCTCCAGACGGCGGTCCTGTCGAACGGCTTTGCGGTGATGGAGGGCGCGCCGAACGACCGCCACATCGTGGCCCTCGACTGGGACGGGCAGCGTACGTCGCGTCGCGCGGTTCCCGTGGCGGCTCCCGAGGCGCGCGTGATCGGGACCTCGACAGGCATCACGGTCGGATGGCTCGAGAACAAGAAGCTCCGGCTCGCGAAGGTCACCGGCGACGGCACGCTCGGCGAGACAGCCGAGTGGGGCAAGCGCGTGAAGCAGCTGTGCGAGGGCACGGTCTCGAGCGAGAGCCAGTGGGGCGTGGGCTTTCTCGAGAACGACGGCCGCGTCTGGGTCGTCTACGGCCCGACCAAGAAGCGATCCGTGGCCGGGGAGCTGGACGAGCTCGCCACCTCGACGCGCACGGTGTGGTGCGGCGTGACTGCCGCCGGCAAGAAGCTCGCGCTGATGGGACGCGATCAGCACAACAAGATGTGGATCGGGCTCTGCGACAACAATGGGTGCAAGCGCAGCGTGGAGGTCCCGATCACGAAGAAGGAGACCTTCGCCGGGATCGCGTGCCACGAGACGCGCTGTCTGGTGGCCGCGCGCGACAAGACGGGCGTCCCGCACCTCGGCTGGTTCTCCACCGCGGAGCTCGGCAAGCTGATCTGGTGGAAACCGCTCACCGATGCGACGGCTGACACCACGTTCTCCGTCACCGCCGCCGGTCCCGATGCGTTCGCCGTGGGCTACGTCACGCGTGAAGGCGCGACGGCGATCCGCGTGATCGAGGGCGGCTCGATGGTGCGCGCGTGGGCGGATCCATACTCGCGCGAAGCGCCGGCGCTGGCGTGGGCGAACGATCGCCTGCTGGTTGCGCACCGCCATGACAGCGGCGTCGCGGCCGAAGTCGTTCCGCTACCTCGTTGATTCCAGACCCGGCGACGACAGTCGCCAGCGAACTGGCCGAATCTATTGATTCTGTCATCCGAGCGCGCGCGCTACGAAGACGCATGCGCACGCTCCGGGTCGCTCTCGCACTCGCACTCGCGTCGATGATCGGATGCGCCGATGACGGCGAGCCGGCCGATACGGTCGCGTTCGATCTCGATGGGCCGCTCGCCGGCGAGACCTACTGGGCGATGCCGTTTCCGTCGGATCTGCGGCTGACCGCCGAGGGTCGGCCCGACCTCGCCGGGTTCCCGAACCGTCGCAACCTGCCCGTGCTGAACGATCTGCTCTCGGTCGCCGCCGAGCGCTCCGGGTTCCCCGTGATGCCGATCGCGTGGTTCAAGTTCACGGCGACGCCGCCCGACCGCGCCCTCGATCAGGTGATCACCGCCGACGCCGCCTCCGATGCGCTGCTCCTCGACATCGACCCGGAGTCGAACGAGCGCGGCTCGCTCCACGCCATGGTCTCGCAGACCCTGCCCGACGATGACTTCACCGGCACGGGCCTGGTCGCGCTGTCCCCGCGCCCCGGTACCGTGCTTCGCGCTCACACGCGCTACGCGTTCGTGCTGAAGAAGGCGTTCGCGCCCGGTACCGAGGTCCCTCCCGCGTTCGCCACGCTCGCCCACGGCAAGACGCCCTCGGGTGCGCGCGGTGCCGCCGCCGCCGCGCTGTACGCGCCGCTGTGGGATGCACTCGCGGATGCGGGCATCGCGACCGACGACGTGCTCGTCGCGACGGTGTTCACCACGGGTGACGAGGTCGCCGTGTTGCGCGAGCGCTCCGAGGCCGTGCGCGCGCAAGCGAACGCGACGATCACGAACCTCCGCGTGGATCCCACCGATGGCGCCGCGCACGATGGCTTCTGCGAGCTGGTCGCCGACGTCACGTATCCGCAGTACCAGGTCGGCACCGCGCCGTTCGGCACCGAGGGCCGGTTCCGCTTCGATGCGAACGGCGCTCCGATTCCGCAGGGCATGATGGCGGTGCCGCTCTCGATCACGATCCCGAAGGGCACCATGCCGTCGGGTGGCTGGCCGCTGTGGCAGTTCTTCCACGGCTCGGGCGGCGCATCGTGGGACATCGTCGACGATGGTCCGAGCCACACCACCGAGGACATCCCGGATGTCGGCAAGGGCCCGGGCTACGTCGTCGCGAAGCGCGGCATCGCCTCCGCCGCGAGCGCTCTGCCCGTCAACCCGGAGCGCCTCGCCGGTGCGAGCAGCTACGCGTATCTCAACATCAACAACCTCTCCGCGTTCCCGTACACGTTCCAGCAGGGCGTGTTCGAGCAGCGGCTGCTCCTCGATGCGCTGCTCGAGCTCCAGATCTCGCCGTCGCTGATCGCCACCTGCGCCGGCATGGCGCTGCCGACCGGCGCGACGACGCACCACTTCGATGCGACGAAGCTGATGGCCGGCGGCCACTCGATGGGCGGCATGTACACGAACATGATCGGCGCCGTCGAGCCGCGGTTCGGCGCGCTCACGCCGTTCGGCGCGGGCGGGTTCTGGAACATGATGATCCTCGACACCAGCATCGTCGCGGGCGGGCGCAGCCTGCTCGCCGGTGTGTTCGGCGTCGAGGGAGATACGCTGTCGTTCGTTCACCCCACGCTCGCGCTGCTCGGCATCGGCTGGGAGATCGCGGAGCCGGGTCCGTCGATGGCGCGCCTCGCTCGTCGTCCGCTCCCCGGCTTCCCCGCGCGCCACGTGTACGAGCCGATCGGCCTCGACGACAAGTTCTTCCCGAACCCCGTGTTCGATGCGGCCGCCCTCGCCTACGGCAACCGCCAGGCCGGCGAGCAGGTGTGGCCCGGCACGCAGGCCGCGCTGTCGACCGATCACCTCGATGGGATGATGACGTACCCGATCAAGGGCAACCGCAACGGCACCACCAACGTGGTCGTCCAGTACCACGACGATGGTCTGCTCGACGCGCACTACATCCACCGCCAGCTCCCCGCGGTGCAGTACCAGTACGGCTGCTTCCTCGCGACGTACCTGCGCGATGGCGTGCCGACCGTACTCGCTCCGGCGCCGGTCGATTCGCCCTGCCCCTAGCCGTAGGTGTTGATGTGCGTGCCCTGGCCTTGCGAGCCCGTCGGCGGCGCCTTCGCGGCCTCGATCAACTGCACCGCGCCCTCGCCTTCCTGCTTCGCCGCATTCTGCGCGGCCTTCATGACGCGCATCGTGTACTCCTGACCGACATTGCCCGTGGCGGCTACATCCATGTGCTGTGCATCGGCCACATCGCGGATCGATCAAGTAGTCTGGATGTGTGCAGGGCAAGAAGAAGCTCACCGATGCGCAGCAGGCCAAGCGTGATGCGAAGCGAGCGAAGCGCGCCGAGGCCGAGCCCACGGAGAAGCCCGCCGGTTCCACGCTCGGCACGCTGATCCTGCGGGACGATCTGGTCCGCACTGCCCACAAGTCGACCTCGGCGCTGATCACGTCCGCAACGGACTATGTCGAGAGCGCGGCGAAGAAGCACCTCGCGGTGATCTCGTGCCACACGTGTACGTCACCGAAGGGCTGCTGCAAGCTGACGATGGCGATCTTGTTTCACGAGGCGCTGCCGATCGCGGACCGGCTTCGTCGCGAGGGCCGCGATACGCCGGAGCTGCGCGCACAGCTCGCCGAGTCCGCCGAGCTGATGGAGTCGCGCTCGACCGCGGAGTACCGGGAGCTCGCGCGACCGTGCGCGTTCCTCGGTGCCGACGAGCGCTGCACCGTGTACGAACAACGACCGCGCGAGTGCGGAGCGGCGTTCGTGTTCTCGCCGCCCGAGATGTGTAGCGACCTCGCGGCGACGGAGGTGGAGACGGTGCGGCCGCCGATGGAGCCGATCAAGTCCCAGCTGCTGGCGACCGAGAAGCTCGTCGAGCGAACGCTCGGCCTCGTGCGCTTCCAGAGCCCGTACATGGGTGTGTTCCCGCGCGTGGTGTTGCTGTGGCTCGAAGCGTGGGACCGCCCGGACTTCGTGTCGTACCTCGCCGAGCGCGTCCCCGCGGTGACGCAGCGGATGCACCAGGCGACTAGCGGCCGCTGAACGTCGGCTCGCGACGCTGCACGAACGCCGCCATCGCCTCGCCGAGATCGTGCGAGGGAAGCTGCGCGGCGTTCCACATCGCCACGGTCTGCAGGCTCTCGTGCGCGGACCTCTCCGAGCGCGCGTTCAGCACCTGCTTGATGCCCTGCACCGTGAGCGGCGGATTCGACGCGATCTGCGCGGCCATCGCACGCGCCGAGGTCCACAGCGCATCGGGGGTGGCGTGCACGTCGCTGACGAGGCCGAGCCGCAGCGCGCGCTGCGCATCGATGTCGGCGCCGGTGAACGCGAGCTCGCGCGTGGCGCCTTCACCGATGATCGCGGGGAGTCGTGCGAGGGTTCCCACGTCGGCGACCATCGCGAGCCGCACCTCGCGCACGCTGAACTTCGCGTCGGCGGCGCAGATCCGGATATCGCAGGCCGCCGCGAGGTCCACGCCGCCGCCGACGCACCAGCCGTGGATCGCGGCGATCACCGGCTTCGTGCACGACGCGACCGACGTGATCGCGCCCTGCATGCGCTGGATCATCGCGTAGAGCTTCGCGCGCTCGCGAGCACCGGTGGACGGACCGATCACGCCGGCGAGCTCGGGGCCCATCGCGACCAGGTCGAGGCCGTGGCTGAAGCTCTCGCCTTCGCCGCGGATCACGATCACGCGGACGTCGTCGGAGGCATCGAGCGCCGCGAACAGCGCCGGCATCTCGTTCCAGAACGGCGGGCCCATGGGGCTCGCCTTGACGTGCGCGCGGATCACGACGTCGGCGA
>JBBRED010000110.1:0-22168 GCA_038203335.1 Haliangiales bacterium
CTGGCGCTGATCGCCCTGTTTGACGATCACCGCATCGAAGCGCGCATTCTTCGCGGCGGAACGGTGCCCCTGTATGCCATCTTTGCACTGAGCGAGACGTGAACTGCCCCAACTGCAAGGCCGGTAACGCCGAGGACGCTCGGTTCTGCGGATCGTGTGGCCACACGCTGGCGGCGACCGAGGCTTCGAGCTCGAAGCTCGCGGCCACCGGCATCGGCGAGGCGCCATCGCTGATCGGCCGCGAGATCGCGGGCCGCTACCGCGTGCAGGCGAAGCTCGGCGAGGGCGGCATGGGCGCCGTCTACAAGGCCGAGCAGATCTCGCTGAAGCGCCAGTGCGCGGTGAAGCTCCTGCGTCCCGAGGTCGCCGGCAGCCAGATGCTTCTGCGCCGGTTCAACGCCGAGGCCGAGCTCGTCGCGAAGCTCTCGCACCCGAACACCGTCAACATCTACGACTTCGGCCAGGACAGCGACGGCACGCTGTTCATCGCGATGGAGTACATCGAGGGCAAGAGCCTCCGCGATGTGATCCATCAGGAGGCGCCGCTTCCGCTGCGCCGCGCGCTCACGATCGCCTCGCAGGTCGCCGCGTCGCTCGTGGATGCGCACGCGCACTCGATCGTCCACCGCGACCTCAAGCCCGACAACGTGATGCTCCAGGATCGCGGGCGGCAGAAGGACGTGGTCCGCGTCCTCGACTTCGGCATCGCGAAGCTGCGCGACGAGAACCGCCAGTCGCAGATGGCGATGACCCAGGCCGGCGACATGCTCGGCACGCCGCAGTACATGTCGCCCGAGCAGATCCGCGGCGAGAACATCGACGGACGCACCGACATCTACTCCCTCGGTGGCCTGCTCTACGAGATGGTCACCGGTCGGCTGCCGTTCGAGGCGCCCACCGTGATGGCGCTGCTCTCGAAGCACCTGCTCGAGACCATCGTGCCGCCGTCGCAGCGCCGGCCCGATCTCAACATCCCGCCCGAGATCGATGCGCTGATCCTTCGCGCGATGCAGAAGGACGCCGCCGCGCGCCCGCCGACGATGGAGCAGTTCGGCGAAGAGATCGCGAACGCGCTCGCGATGTTCCCCGGCGACGCCCCACGCACCGCGCAGGCGACCGCGCAGGCCACGGCGCAGCGCTCGGCCGTGCACACCCCGGCTCCGATGCCGGTGCCAATGATGAGCGCGCCGACCGCCGCCGTCGGTGGGCCCCCGACGCCGCAGCACGCGTTCCCGCCGGTCAACCAGACCACGCCCGTCGGTTACACGCCGCCATATCCACCGCCGCAGCCGAGCTCGTACAACCCGCACGCACAGGTCCACGCGCAGCCGACGCAGATGGCGCGGCCGAGCGGCGGTCCCCCCGTGGCCCTCTGGGTGCTGTTCGGCCTGCTGATCGTCGCCGGCGTCAGCATCGGTGTGTACTTCGGCGTGGTGCGCAAGAGTGACGCCCCGACGACCCAGGGCTCGGGCGCGGGCACCGACGTCGCCGGCAACAACCCGCCGGCGACGCCCGATGCGGCGACCTCCGATCCGGTGCGCGCGACCTCGCTCGACGCCGCGGTCACCGGCGACGATCCATGGGCGAAGGGCGGCAGCGCGGAACAGGGTGGCGACGACGATCCGAGCACCGGCGACGATGATGCCGCGCCGCCGACACCGACGAAGAGCAGCAACATGCCGAGCGAGTGCCTCGAGCTCGTCGACATGATGGAGAAGATGGCGAAGTGCAAGGTGCTGCCCGAGACCTCGCGGCAGCAGATGCAGCAGGCGGCGGATCAGACCCGCAAGACCTACGCGGGGATCCAGTTGCCACCGTCGGCGATCCCGCAGATGCGGGATAGCTGCCGGCAGAGTCGTGATGCGATGAAACAATCGATGCAGCAGTTCAACTGCGGGATCTGACCATGGCCGTTCGCTTGACCCAGTACGCGCGCGGTGGCGGATGCGCCGCGAAGCTCCGCCTCACCGAGCTCAACCACGTCCTCTCGAAGCTGCCGGGCACAGGCGGTCCGCCGCGGCCCGACATCCTCGTCGACCACGCGTTCTCCGACGACGCGGCCGTGGTTCACCACGCCGCCGGCCGCGGCCTCGTGCTCACCGCCGACGTGATCGCACCCCTCGTCGATGATCCTGCCTCGTTCGGGGCGATCGCGGCCACCAACGCGATGAGCGACGTGTGGGCGATGGGCGGCGAGCCGCGGTTCGCGCTCAACCTCGTGTTCTTCTCCGACGAGATCCTCGGCATCGAGGTCCTCGACGAGATCCTCTCCGGCGCCGCGAGGGCGTGCATCGCCGCGGACGTCGCGGTTGTGGGCGGGCACTCCGTGCGCGATCCGGAGATCAAGTTCGGCCTCTCCGTCACCGGCGAGGTCCAGCCCGGCTCGCTGTGGAGCAACCGCAAGGCGAAGGCCGGCCAGGCCCTCATCCTCTCGAAGGCCCTCGGCACCGGCGTGATGGGCCAGGCGATCAAGAAGGAGCTCGCCTCCCCCGATGCCACCGCCGCCGCGATCGCCTCGATGACCACCCTCAACCAGGGCGCGGCGCGCGTCGGCCACGCCCACGGCGTGACCTCGGCCACCGACGTGACCGGCTTCGGCCTGCTCGGCCACCTGCGCAACATCCTCGCGGGCTCGAACCTCGCCGCGAAGATCGAGCTCGCCGCCCTGCCCCTCCTGCCGACCGCGCTCGATCACCTTCGCGCGAAGGTCTGCCCCGCGGGCAGCAAGGCGAACCGCGCCTACGTGGCGAACCTCGTGCGCTGGGCCGACGGGGCCGAGTTCGCGGCGGATCCCGTCGAGGACACGGAGTCCGAGCTCCTCGCGTCGCTCGCGTGCGATGCGCAGACCAGCGGCGGATTGCTGCTCTGCGTGCCCGCCGATCGCGCGATCGCGTGCGTCGGCGCGCTGCGCGACCTCGGTCTACCGGCCGCGCAGATCGGCGAGCTCACGGAGCGCACCGACGCGCCGCCGATCACGCTGCGCTGACCGCGCCGCTACCCGAGCTCCGCATCCGCCGCGATGTACGGCACGTACCGAAAATCCCGGATCTGCTCCACGCGCCCCTCGGCGAAGTCGAGCGTGATGAAATACGTCGGCGACGCGGCGCCCGCGACGTACGCCGCGAGCACGTCGCGCCCGTCGAGCTGCGTGACCTCGAGCCGCACGTCGAGCTTCTCGTAGTTGCCGAAGTACATGCCCACGGCCTTGCCGCGGCGCTGCGACTTCGCGACGAGATCGAGCCGGCAATCCTCGCCGATCATCGCGCGCACGCCGTCCCAGTCGCGCGCGTTGAACAGCCGCGCGTAGGCGGTGAGCTGCTCGCGCGAGCTCGCATCGGCAGCGACGGGCGCCTCGACCGCGGCCGCGAGCGCGGCGCGGCCGCGCACGAGGGCGGCCTTCACCGCGGGCACCGTGGTGTCCATGGTCTGCGCGGCGTCCTCGAGCGAGTGACCGAGCACGTCCTTGAGGATCACGGCGGAGCGCTGCGTGACGGTGAGCGCGAGGAACCGCGAGAGGGCCGCGCGCACCGCGATTGGATCGGGACGATCGTCGAGGGGCATCACGTCCTCCATCTCCGCGCGCGGCTCGGTGAACCGATGGCCGTGGCTGCGGAGGCGATCGATCGCGGTATTGTGCGCGATCTTGAACAGCCAGGGCCGCAGCGGCGGCAGCTCGGACTGCATGCTCATCGCGTAGAACGCCTTGGCGAGCGCGTCCTGCACGACGTCCTCGCCGTCGATCACCGAGCCGGTCAGCCGCGCGCAGTAGCGATGCAGCTCGGGGCGGATCTCGGCGACGAGCGAGAGGAACTGTTCGCGGGCGGCAACGAGCGCTTCCACCCGCGAAGCCTACTTCTTCTTCGCGACGGCGCGCATCCGGTTCGCCTTCGGGTTGTGTTCGACCTCGGCGAGACCGAGGGCCTCGAGCACCGGCGGAACGTACATCCCGAACCGACCGCGCAGGCCCTTCTTGATCCCGTACCAGCCCTTCACGGGATTCTTCGCCGAGCGGCCCCACGACTCGACGGTGTCGTCGGCCGCGGGCTTCTGCTCGTCCGCGCTACCGAGCAGCATCCAGTCGCCGTGCTTCACGAGCATCGCGTGGAGATCGACGATCGCGCGCACCTGGTAGCGCAGCTGCGTCTTGCCGACCTGGACCACGAGGTCATCGCCCTCGACGTAGGCCTCGTAGGCCGAGGTGCCGGGCGGGGTGGTCAGCTTCCAGGGCTTCTGTTTCGTCGCGTTCATGCTGACACCACGGCTGGGGAGGCCGAAACGTATCGCAGGCCTGATAAAATCGCGCAACTCCGCGTAACAGCGTCAGAACAATCTTTGTCACTGACGCGAGGCGGGCCGCGTTGGTCGGGTGAAAGGACACCCACCATGGCCACCACGACCGCGAGCACGCCCCGCATGAATCCGCACTTCCCGACCACGCTTCAGGGCGCCACGACCGGCGCCGAGCTGGTCACGCTCGACGGGCGCTCGCTCCCGCTCGTCGCCTCCACGCTCCGCGCCGAGGCGCAGGGCGGCATCGCGCGCCTCGTGCTCGAGCAGCAGTTCGTCAACTCGTACGCCGAGACGCTGCACGTCACGTATCGCATGCCGCTACCGGCGGACGGTGCGGTGTCGGGCTACGCGTTCGAGATCGCGGGCCGCGTGATCAAGGGCGTGGTCGACCGGAAGCACGCCGCGCGCGAGCGCTTCGAGCAGGCGATCGCGAGCGGTCGCACCGCCGCGCTGCTCGAGCAGGAGCGCGCCGACATCTTCACGCAGAAGCTCGGCAACATCCCCGCCGGCGAGAGCATCACGGCGCGGATCACGGTCGATGCGCGCCTCGTGTGGCTGCCCGAAGGTGAGTGGGAGCTGCGGTTTCCGACCGTGATCGGCCCGCGCTACTGCGGGACCGCCGAGACCATCACCGACGCGCGCGCCACGCACGTCAAGGTCGCCGCCGAGGACCTCGGCGTGCGCCTGCAGATCGAGCTCGCGATCAAGGACGCGATCGTCGATGGTCGCCGCGCCAGCTCGCCGTCGCACGCGCTCGCGCCGTTGCCGAGCGGTGCGGTCGCGCTGTCCACGGGCACGCGCCTCGATCGCGACCTCGTGGTGCGCTGGCCGGTCGCGAAGCCCGCGGTCGGCATGTCGCTCGCCGTCGCGCGCACGGCCGAGACCGGCGAGGCGTTCGGCCTGATCTCGATCGTTCCGCCGGCGGCGTCGGCGGCGGTCGCCGCGGTGCCACGCGATCTGCTCGTGCTGCTCGACACCAGCGGCTCGATGGGGGGCGGCCCGCTCGACAAAGCGAAGCAGGTCGTCGCGATGCTGATCGATTCGCTCGGCGAGACCGATCGCCTCGAGATGATCGAGTTCTCGAACCGCCCGAGCCGCTACCAGGCCGAGCCCGTGCTGGCGACCGCGAAGGCGAAGGCCGACCCGATCAAGTGGGTGCGCTCGCGCACCGCCGACGGCGGCACCGAGATGCGCCAGGCAGTGATCGAGGCGCTGCAGACGCTGCGGATCGGCGCGCAGCGCCAGGTGCTCGTGGTCACCGACGGCTACGTCGGCGGCGAGCACCAGATCCTGCGCGTGCTGCACGAGCGCCTCCCGGCGAGCTGCCGGCTACACGTGCTCGGCGTGGGCTCGGCGGTCAACCGCTCGCTCGCCACGTCGCTCGCGCGCGCCGGTCGCGGCGCCGAGGTCATCGTCGGCATCGACGAGGATGCGGAGCGCGGCGCCAAGCGGCTGCTCGACCGCACGCGCATGCCGGTGCTGACGAACGTGGAGATCGCGGGCACCGCGCTCGTGCGCCACGTGCCCGAACACGTGCCGGACGTGTTCGCCGGCGCGCCGCTGCTGGCCGCGCTCGAGCTGCGCCCCGAGGGCGGCGAGATCGTGGTCCGCGGTCAGCTCGCCCACGACACGTGGGAGCAGCGCATCACCGTGCCCGCGACGAAGATCGGCGAGGGCAACCCCGCGATCGCCGCGCTGTTCGGCCGCGAGCGCGTGGCGGATCTCGAGGCGCGCTCGACGCTCGACCAGGTCAACGCGGAGATCGAGGCGATCGGCATCCGGTTCCAGATCTCCACGCGTCTGACCTCGTGGATCGCAGTCGACGAGCGGGTGCGCGTCGAGCCGCATACGAACGCGCGTACGGACGTGGTGCCGCAGGAGCTGCCGTACGGCACGAGCGCCGCGGCGTTCGGGCTGCGCGGCCCGCAGCCGCAGATGAGGACGCGCGCCGAAAGCAGCGGCACGCGCACGCAGTCGGGCGTCGTCACCCCCGAGATGATCGCGATCTTCAACAAGGGCTTTGCCGCGGCCGCGGAGGAGGCCGACTTCGACGATCTCTCGGCCGATGCATCGATCGCCGCGCCCGGTGATTCGTTCGAGGAGCCCACCGGCGAGGCAAAGATGCCCCACAGCCTGGACTACGCGAAGACGGAGGAGGCAGCACCGAGCAAGACCATGATCGCCGGTGGCGCTCCGGCGCCGAGGCAGAACGTGATGCACTCGATCGCCGCGCCGGCGGAGAAGCCCGCACCGCTGCCCGAGCCCGTGCCGCCGATCATCCCGCCCGCCGCGGCGAAGCGTGCCCGGCTGAAGCAGCGGCGCATGCTCCTGCTCGCGATGTTGATCGCGGCGATGATCGCGGCCCTCGTGTGGTGGATCCTCCGCTGAGCGCCCGATGAACCACGACCACCACCTCCCATCGATCGTCGCAGGTAACGCGCAGGCGTTCGGCACCTGGATGGGGTCCTGCGAGCCAACCGTGCGGCTCTCCCTCCGCTCGTTCGCGAGCGCGGTCGATACGGAGGCGGTGCTCCAGGAGTCGCTGCTGCGCGTGTGGCAGGTGGCGCCGCGGTTCGTGCCCGATGGGCGCGACAACGGATTGCTCCGGCTCGCGATCCGGATCGCGCGCAACCTCGCGGTCAGCGAGCTGCGCAAGATCCGCGCGCGGCCAGCCGAGAGCGACGAGATCGAGGATGCGCTGGCGGAGAACGAGGTCCCGCCGGCGCCTCCCGATCCGATGCTGCGCAGGCAGATCGCCGACTGCCGGGACAAGCTGCCGCAGAAGCCGCGCGAGGCCTTCGAGGCGCGCCTTCACAGCGAAGGCGCGCGCGATGACGACGATCTCGCCACGAAGCTCGGGATGCGCCTCAACACGTTTCTCCAGAACGTCACGCGCGCGCGCAAGCTGCTCGCCGAGTGCCTGAAGCGCGCGGGCGTGGTGCTCGACGAGGAGCTCGGCCGATGACCCCCGAGGAGGAGGAGCTCCTCGTCGAGCAGGTCGCCTCGGCGTGGCGGCCGCGCGCCGACGACGAGATCCACTATCACAAGGCCTGGCACGACCTCGACGCGGCGGGTCGCGCGCGCGCGTTCGAGCTCGCTCGCGCGCTGCGCCCGCTCGAGGCGGCGCTCGATCCCCAGGGCCTCTCGACCACCGCGCGCGCGGTCCTCGCGCGGGTCACGCGCCGCTGAGCCCTCGAGGCTGCGAGTCGCCGCTCGCGGAACGCAGGCCGATCCGCGCAACTCCGCATGGCTACTCGATCTGCCGGCTGGCACATCGAGTGCTCGTAGCCATTCACATGCACACCAACAACGAGCTCCTCTCCATCTCCTCGGCCGATCTCGACACCGTCTCCGGCGGCGCCGACTGGAACGAGGTCGGTCGTCGCGCCGTGACCTGGGGCGGGGTGGGCGCGACCGGCGGCGCCGTGGTCGGCGGCGTGGCCGGCGGCGTGGCGGGTGCGGTCGCGACGGGTGGCCCGGGCGTGGTCCCGGGCGCGGTCGCCGGCGCGCGCGTCGGCAGCACGGTCGGTCGCGTGGGCGGCGCCGTCGCGGGCGCTGCGACCGCGGTCTACGACACCTGGAACAAGTAACCGCCGCGGCGTGGTACGCCACACACATGCGAATCGATCGCGTCTATACGAAGGGCGGCGACAAGGGCGAGACCTCGCTGATCGGCGGCGATCGCGTCTCGAAGGCCGACCCTCGACTCGACTGCTACGGCACCGTCGACGAGGTCAACGCCACCCTCGGACTCGTGCGCACCGCGCTCGGGAGCTCGGCGGCAGGTCCTCACCTGCTGCCGATCCTGCACCGCGTCCAGACCGAGCTGTTCACCCTCGGCGCCGTGCTCGCGGCGCCCGATCCCGAGCGGCGCGCGAAGCTGCCGCAGATCGAGAACCGCCACGTCGAAGGTCTCGAGCGCGACATCGATGCGGTCAACGACGATCTCCTGCCGCTGACCTCGTTCGTGCTTCCCGGCGGCGGAGCGGCCTCCGCGGCGTTTCATCTCGCGCGCACGGTGTGTCGGCGCTGCGAGCGCCTCGTCGTGGCGCTCTCGCAGGCCGAGGACATCGGCGGCGATCTGCCGGTGCAGTATCTCAACCGCCTCTCCGACGCCCTGTTCGTCTGGGGCCGGTGGTGCGCGCTCAAGGACGGCGAGCCCGAGCCGCTGTGGGACTCGAAGGCGACCTGAACCGCGCGAGCAGCGGGGTCGCGAGCGCGGCGAGCGCAAGCACGATCAGCCCGGCCCCGACGAGCTCCGAGCCCGCCGGCGGTGACGCACCGAAGCACCACACGAGCACGTAGCCGGCGAGCACACCCGCCAGCACACTCGCGCAGCGGTTGATGGGGACCGCAAACGAGCTCTCGCGATGATCGAGGAGTACGAGGCCGCCGAAGATGCCGGTCCCCTGGGACAGCAGGCCGATCACCACGCCGACCCACACGATCGGCCGGCCGAGGAACGTGGTGAAGCCGGCGCGAAGATCGCCCAGGACCTCGCCCTGCCCGATCGCGGCACCGATCGCGAGCACGATGACGAGCACCGGCGTCGCGACCATCTGCTCTTCCACGAAGTAGCGCGTGCGCTGCGCGAGGTCCGACGTCTTTGCCGTGCGACTCATCCAGCGCAGCCGCAGGAAGTACGCGCCGAGATACACCGCGACGTCCACGGCCGCGACCCACGTGACCGCGAGATCTCTCCCCGCCGATGCCGCGGCGACGACCACGGATCCGAGGCTGAGCGCGAGGCCGACGGCGGAGAACCAGCGGACCCGGCGGCCGCTCATCGCATCGACGATCGGGGCGATGATCAACACCCCGCCGCGCATCAGCAGCATCATGAACACGATCGACACACCATCGAACGTGTACGCGAGCGTCGTCGTGGCGATCACGGCCGAGGTGCAGATGCCCGACAGCAACGTGATGCGCGTGGGTCGCGGCACGGTGAAGCGACCGATGCGCGACGACGACGCGAACCTCCACCAGCGCATCGCCGTGATGAACACGAACATCCCCACCAGCGAGGCGACCGCCGTGATCGGCAGCAGCTCGACCCCCGCGATCGGATCTCCAAGGAGCCCCGACGACACCGCCTTGGTCAGCGCCGAGTACGGAACGTACGCCGCGAAGTAACCGAGCGCGAACAGCCAGACGGTATGGCTCTCACGAGGCTGCGGCATCGACGTCAGCCCGTAGTGCAGCAAGTGACGGGCCAGCGGATGGGGCGAACCGGAGCCTGAACGGCGCAGAACCGCGGCCACCACAGCGGGCGGGCGCAAGATCCGCGCGGTTTCGCCGGCGATCTCGCGCAAACGCTGGCGCGGGATGTGCTCCTCCCACCGTCATGAGGCGCCTCTGGCTCGTGACCGCCGCGATGTTCGCGACGACCGTCGCCGGAGCACGCGGCGATGACCCGTCGGCCACGCTGACCTCGGCGGAGGTGCAGACCTCGTTCGCGCCGTATCTCCCGGAGGTGCGCGCCTGCTACCTCGCGAACGCGCGGGGCACGGGCGTGACCGGTGTGCTGCGGCTCGAGCTGATCATCCATCCGAACGGAAGCGTGTACCGGTTCGGCTTCGCCGCCCCCGGAGTGCGCGGGCGGTCGCTCGCGCGACTCGATGGCTGCCTGCGCGCGCTCGCGACGAGCTGGCACCTCCCGGAGCGCAAGGGGTTCACCTCCGCGGTGGTGCCGTACTTGTTCCAGCGGACCTCGGCGCCCGGTGCAGGTCCGATCGAGAGCTGCTGGGATGCGCGCGGCTGTCCACCCGGCACGCCGAGGACCTCGCGATGATGCTGCGCTCGGGTCTCATCCTCGTCGTCGTGGCCGGTTGCTCGAACCGCCGCGAGCCTCCGCCGCCGCCACCGGCGCCACCGGCCCCAACGGCCGACGCGCCCGCGGCCGACGTCTCGCTGCTCGCGAGCCACATGCAGGATCACTTCGCCGTCGCCGAAGAGCTCCAGCGCGATCTCGCGCTCGGCCGGCTGGGCGATGCGAAGCAACGCGCGCGCTGGCTGATGGAGCACCAACCACCCGCGCGCGAGGGCTGGCCGATGTTCATGGAGGACATGCAGACGGCGGCGGAGCAGGTGATCGCCGCCCCCGATGTTCCAGCGGCGAGCGTGCTCGCGGCACGCCTCGGACGAACGTGCAGTCGGTGTCACGAGCGCCAGAACGCGATCGTCACGTTCGCGTGGGAGCCGGCTCCCAAGGACTCCCCCTTGCTCGCGGCGCAGATGACGCGTCATCAGTGGGCCGCCGCGCGCTTGTGGCAAGGCGTCGTGGGCCCGTCGACGGAGATGTGGGACGAAGGAGCGCTCGCGCTCTCGACATCGCAGCTCGATGCGATGGGCGCCGCGAACGGTGTCCCGCGCCGAGACGTGGGAGAGCTCGCCGCCAGACTTCGCGCGCTCGCGCTGCGGGCGACCACGACCGACGACCACGATGACCGCGCGACCCTCTACGGTGAGTTGCTCTCGACCTGCGCCGCGTGCCACCAGCTCGTGCGGCCCCCGCGGTGATGCCTACTTCGTGACGGCTAGAAGATCTTGTCCATCGCCTTGCAGCGCGCGCCTCCGTCGTCGGCGATCGCGTCCATGCACGTCAGGTACTCGTCGTCATCCGGCGCGAGCTCCTTTGTTGGAGATGTCGCCCAAGCAATCCGAGACCGAGACGGTGAGCTTCGCGAGCTCGTCGCATCCGGCCTTCGAGTCGTGCGCGGTGAGGAAACCTTGACCTCTAGCGAGCGAGGCGGCGCAGCTCGTCTGTTCCGACCCAGTAGCTGATCGCGAGCACGGGCAAGCACAGGAGATCCGTCGGGTCGAGGTAGACCTCGGCGTGACGGAATAGCCCGAGGATCCCGGTGAACCACCCCGCGGCGCGCTCCGAGAGCTTGATCGCCGCGAACACGGCGCCGGTGAGGGCGATGGAGACCACCAGCCGGCGGTGGGTCAAGTAGGCGTCCTTCCGACCCGTGATGCGCAGCAGGAGGCCGATCGCCGCCGTGAGCACCACGGGAGCGGCGATCAGGCCCCCCAGGTCGCTCAGCTTGCCCGTCACGGCGCTCGGCCCGAACCTGGGCTTCAGCACCCAGTCGTTGACCACCATCACGGCCAGCGCCAGGAGCGCCACCGGGTGCATGGCCTCCCCGATTGGCAGGCCGCCCGCACGTAGCGCCCGACGAAGTCGCTCGTACAAACCGGGCACCGACCCGTTGTCGGGGGCCGACACATGTATATCCTGCCCGTCGTGTCCGAGTCCGGCAAGCAGTCAGAGAGTGCGCAGCAGCTCGCAGCCGCCGAGGCGGCGGCCAAGGAGCGCTTCGAGAAGGCCATGACCGAGCTGCGCGAGGGGGCCTACCGGTTCTCGTCGCGCGCGCGCGGTCAGTCCGAGCTGATCATCGAGGAGCTCATCGATCCCGAGGGCGACACGGTCGCGTCCCTCGCCGAGGTCGAAGGCGATTCGGGCGCGCTCGCGCTCGCCCAGTCGCTCGAGCTGATCACGTTCGATACGTGGTTGTTCGGTCAGATCGGAGACAAGGACGAGCTCGAGCTCAAGAACGAGGACCACTGGGAAGTGTGGTTCACGTTCGGTGCGTGGATCGCCGAGACCATGCGCCGCCGCCACGGCGGTCACTGGTTGATGATGGGCGACGACCCGCACACCTGGCGCATCGGCTTCTCGAAGATCTTCCTCGAGATCGCTCCGTTCGTGTTCGCCGAGCAGTTGCTGCGAATGGGCTCGGGCGCGACCAAGAAGATGGTCACCGAGGTCGAGCGCGTGCGTCAGCTCCACGCCGATCAGGAAGAGAAGGACAACGGCCGCGCGCTCGATCGGTTCGTCGCGCAGCACTACATCCGCCTCCACACCGTGCCGCTGGGCCAGTGGATGTCGATGGACTTCGCGCGGCTCGCGAAGCTGTGGAACGAGGAGCCGGTCTCCACCCTGATCGAAGCGATCAAGGAAGCCGGTCCGCGCCTCGGGCCGCAGAACGGTCAGATCGTCGAGCAGGTGGTGGCCGCGATCACGCGCGCCAAGCAGGACGAGCCGATCGCGAAGCAGACCAACGACCGTGGTCTGTTCGAGGCGATCGCGCAGATCGTTGGCCTGCGCCGCGCCACGGCGCCGGTCGCGATCGACATCCTCGAGCGCGTGGTGATGCCCGCGATGCACGTCGGCATGCCCGACAAGTTCCCGCCGCTCGACGAGGATGACCTCTCGAACCTGCGCAAGGGCATCGAGCTGTTCGCGTTCTTCGTCGAGGTCGTGCCGCACCAGTTCCAGGCGGATGACGAGGGCTTCCTCGGCACCATCCCGCACGAGCAGCTCACCACGCCGTACGCGGACCGAAACGTCCTCGAGATCGGCAAAGGCGACTGGGTCGTCGTCAACCCGGTGCACTTCATCCCGATGCTCGAGCAGTTCGATCCGCAGAAGATGCTCGACAAGTACGACGAGTTCGTGACGTACGTGCGCGCGATCCCCGACGCGCCGAACCGGCGCGACGATGGCCGCATGCTCGCCGAGACCGCGATCCGCGCGCTCGCCGATCTCAAGGCGACCGTCGGCATCGCCGCGCAGAACACCGACGCGCTGCTGTTCCGTCTGCTGCCGCCGCCGGGCTAGCAGCTCACTGGCGAACGGTCGGCAGCGACGGGCGACGCACGGGCGGCGGAATCTGCGCGACCGCCTCGGGATCCGCGGGGGCGGACTCGCCGGAGGCCAGCTCGAGCTCGAAGCCCGCGTCCTTGATCATCTGGTGATCCGCCGAGGGCGTCGCGCCGCCGGTGGTCAGGTAGCCCTGCGTGAAGATCGAGTTCGCGGGGTACAGCGCCATCGCCTGCAGCGCGCGCAGCGTGATCTCGCGACCGCCCGCGACGCGCAGATCGGTGCGCGGGTGAACGAAGCGGAACATGCACAGCGCGCGCAGCGCATAGCCCGGTTCGACGAGCGGCGAGCCTTCGAGCGGCGTGCCCGGGCGCGCATCGAGGAAGTTGACCGGCACGGAGTCGACGTCGAGATCGCGGAGCGCGAACGCGAGGTCGAGAAGATCGTCCTCGGACTCGCCGAGGCCGACGATCCCGCCGCAGCAGGTGTCCATGCCCGCCGCCTTCGCGTGCTGCACGGTCTCCACGCGGTCGGCCCACGTGTGCGTCGAGACGATCGCGTTGTAGTGGCGCTCGCTGGTCTCGAGATTGTGGTTGAAGCGATCCACGCCCGAGGCGGCGAGCCGCTGCGCCTTCGCGGCGGTCAACAGGCCGAGCGACGCACAGAGCTCGATGTCGATCTCGGCCTTGATGCGCTCGGCAGCGGCGCAGATCGTATCGAGATCCTTCTGCGACGGACCGCGCGTGGCGGTGACCATGCAGTAACGCTTCGCGCGCGCGGCGTGAGCGCGGCGGGCACCCTCGACGAGATCATCGACGGACTTCATCGGCGCTTCGCCGCTCGGCGAGGCGTACTTGCTCGACTGCGAGCAGAACCCGCAGTCCTCGGGGCACGCGCCGACCTTCGCGTTGTCGAGCACGTGGAGCGAGACGCGGCGCGCCCAGTGCGCACGCCGTACGGTGAACGCGGCGTCGAGCAGTGCGAGCAGCTCGTCCGCCGGAGCGTGGAGCACGCTGCGCGCTTCGTCGCGCGTGATCGGGGTTCCGGCGAGGGCCTTCGTGGCGAGCGCGGACCATGTCGTGGACATCGCGCCGGACCCTAACGCCGATGCCGGGGCCGCGCTACCTCGGCGCGAGCTTCATCATCTGGTTGATCGTGCGCCCGCTCGGATCGCCTTTACGGCGGTCCGCGACGACGACCAGCACCGGTCCCGCGGCCTGCGATGCGCCCGTCGACTCTCCGACCCAGCCGAGGCCCGCATCCTCGGCGGCCTTCGCCTCCGCCTTGCTCGGGTACACGCACAGCAACACGTCGAGCGCGCCCACCGTCCCGCTCTGGCAGTCCTTGCCCACGGCCACGCTCGCAGGTGTCATCGGCGATGGCGTGAGACCGCCGCCCTTCCACGCATCGAGCACCGCATCGCGCGGCCCGCCGGTCGCACCCGCGAACGGGTTATTCGCGCTGCCGGCCGCGGCGGTGCCATCGCTCTTGCCGCACGCGGCGAGCGCGAGCACGAGGAGCGCGGCGCGGCTCACCAACCCCTCCGCTTGCCGCGACCGCCGCCGCCCTTCACCTTGACCCCACCGGAGAGACCGAAGCCGATGCCGATATCGACGCGCACGCGCGGTGGCGGCGGAACGATGACGCGCACGTCCACGCCGGCGCGCACGCGCGGACCTCGCACGCGAACGGCGGGCGCATCGACCACCACGGCGGCGGGCACGACCACGACCGGCGCGCCGAACCGCAGACCGACCCACGCGCTCGGCGGCTCCACCTCGACCACCGGGCGCGTGTAGACGATCGGCTCGTAGATCGCGTTGACCTTGATCATCGCCGGGCGCGCCTCGACGTACACCGGGCCGGGCTCGCCGACGTAGAACGCGGCGTCGCCGACGACCTCGAACTCCGGGCCCTCGGGCGCCGCGAACGAGTGGAAGTGCGGGCCGTCGATGTAACAGAACTCGACGTCGGACTCGTCGTCGCCGACCACCATGTCGACGTGGATGGGATGGTGTCCCTTGAACGCGTGCTTCGGGCCGTCGTACCCGTACGCGACCGGATCACCGACGAAGTAGTTCGCGCCGCGGTGGTCGCGGTACTCGAGCTTGTTGCCCGCGTAGATGTGGACGTGCGGCGCCTCGATGTAGCAGATGCCGCCGCCCTCGGACTTCGGTACCGGGTGAATGCCCACGTACCGGACCTGCTTGGATTTGCCCGCGTCGGCCGGCAGCGAGACCGCGGCGACCGCGACGAGTGCTGCCAGAAGGATGGTTCGCATGCGGCCATTCTGATCCGCGATCGGAAAGCGATCCACCCGACATGGAGGTGCCTGGGCGACGGTGGAGTGTCCTGAGGTGTCCTGTCAGCCCGCGCGAATGGCGCTCCCGCGGGCCCGGCATGCATTGCTTACCGACGGGTCGGTGTCGGATTCGCTGCCGCTGGCAGACTGCGGAGATTCACGCTCAGTGCGGAGCGACGTTCGCGGACACCCTGAAGATCCGGACGATCTCGTCGAGCTCGGCGGTCAGCGTCCCGCGCAGGGTCATCGGGCCGTTCGACTCGACATCGAGCGGCACCTCGACCACCACGGCCGCTCCCGCGGCGAGATCCCGCGACAGGGAGACCTCACCACGAGACACCTGCTGGCCCTGTGCCGCGAAGGTGTACTCGAGCTTGGTCAGCCGCATCGGACGGCTCGCCGGGTTGGTGACCTGGACGAACACGACCTCGCGGCGAGCGGTATCGCTGACGCCGAGGACCGTGAGCTGGGGAGACTTGCCCGCATGGCAGGCGGCAGCGGAGATCGCGAGCGAGAGGGCTACGAGGACGCGCAACATCAGACGGTTCACAGCGTGTGCTTCTTTCGTGCCAGAGGGCAAGTTCCCGCAACCAGGTCGGAAGCTGTCGGGATCCGAGACAGCTGGTTCACAACCCGAGACGTTGATGTCGCGACTGGCTCACGTGTAGCCTGAAATCGTGAAGATCGAGAAGGGACGCCGAGTCACGCTCAAGGTCGACCTCGCCGTATCGGGCGGCCAGCAGCTCGAGAAGAGCCAGGTGGAGTTCATTCAGGGCTCGGGCGCCATGCTCTCGGGGCTCGAGACGGTCCTCGAGGGCCTGGAGAAGGGCGCGAAGCGCGACGGTGTGATCAAGGCCAAGGACGCCTTCGGTAACCCCGCGATGCACCCGCTCAAGAAGATGAAGCGGTCGGAGTTCCCGAAGGATCTGACGCTCGAGCCGGGCGCGCAGATGGTCGCGAAGGGCATCAACGACCTCAACGTGATCATGCGCATCGAGAAGGTCACGGGCGATGACGTCGACGTGCGTCTCGTTCACCCGCTCGCCGAAAAGGACATCAAGTACGCGGTCGAGGTGGTGAACGTCACGGATCCGCGCCCGCCTCCGATGCCCGCCGCCGCGCTGGAGCTCGAAGAAGACAAGTGATGCACGCGCGCCGGCTCTACGCGCACCGTGGGGCTTCGGCAGAACGGCCCGAGAACACACTGCCGGCATTCGAGCGGGCGGTGGAGGTCGGTGTGGATGCGCTCGAGATGGACGTCCACATCACGCGCGATGACCAGCTGATCGTCTCGCACGATCCCGACGGTCGCCGGATGGCGGCCACGCCCCTCGCATGGTCGGACCTCGATCTCGCCGACGCCCAGCGGCTCGACGTGGGCTGGGGCTTTGTCGCCGTCGACGGCACGCGACCGTTCGCGGGTCAGGGCATCCACGTGCCGCGCTTTGCCGACGTCCTCGACGCATTTCCGCAGGTGCGGATCAACGTCGACATCAAGGGCACGCGCGCGGTGGCGGCGATGCTCGCGCTGGTCGAGGAGAAGCAGGCGACCGATCGCGTGACGATCGCGAGCTTCCAGACCAGCACGGCCGTCGAGGTGCGCCGCAAGGGCTACAAGGGCGAGACCGCACTGTCGCAGTACGAGGTGCTCACGTTACTCGGCCTGCCTTCGATGCTGTGGCGCGCGCTGCCCTACACCGGCGGTGCGGCGCAGGTGCCGGTGGCGCAGGGCGCGATCCGCTTCGATCGCCCCGCGTTCCTCGCGAAGTGTCACAGCCTCGGTCTCCGCGTGGACTACTGGGTCGTCGATGACCCCGTGGAAGCGCGGCGACTGCTCGACCTGGGCGCCGACGGCATCATGACGAACGATCCGGCCGCGATCCGCCCGGCGTTCGTAAGCTAGGCGCGCGCCGCGCGTTCCATGCCCGTGCGCGCGTCGATCGTCTGCCTGCTGCTCGGCGCCTGCGTGGTCACGCGGCCTCCGGAGATGCACGAGCGCCCGCGCTGGAGCCTGGTCGCGCCGGCGACGTACGCGGCCGACTGCGCGCAGGCCGATGCGTTCATTCGCAAGTCGGGGAAGACCGGCATCGGCGTGACCGTACGGTTTCGCAGCACCTCGACGTGCGTGGTCACGATCACCGCGTCGCGGATCGTGTTCGGCCGGCGCGTGGTGCCGGCCGGTGCCGTGGGACCGATCGCTCTCCCCGGTCGCTCGCAGCTCTACGCGTGGCTGCCGATCAAGTTCGACAACGACGCGATGTGGAACGAGGATCGTAACGACGCGACGATCGAGATCGATGTCGCCGTGGCCGCGGGCACCACCACGACCTGGAAGTTCCCGGTGCATCAGCAATGAGGCGCACGCTGATCCTCCTCGCGGCCCTCACGGGCTGCACGCAGTACGCGCGCACGTCCACGCACAACGCGACGCCGATCGTGAACCTCGACGTGCCGCCGCTGCACGAGACCGGCGAGCCGAAACAGTTCACGCCGGGCACGGAGCCGGGCACCGAAACCATCTCGGTGTTCGTCACGCCGAGCATCCTGTTCGGCAGCGGCCGCTACGGCGGAGAGCTGTTGCACGTCGAGCCCGGCGTGGCGTTCCGCATCGAGCGGCTTCTCGATGACGGCGCCGCGTATCTGAAGCCGAGCGCGTTCGCCGTCACCGTCGGCACCGGTATCGCCACGATCGTGGATCAGCGACCGGTGACGCCAGCGGCGGTGTTCGCCGAGCTCAACTATCGGTTTCCGATCTCCGTCATCCCCGCCGACATTGGCCTCGGGCCGGTGCTGTATCCGGGCGCCGAGACGTTCCCCACCGACATCGGTGGCCAGCTCGACGTGAAGATCACGATCCTCGAGATCCGCGCGCGCTACATGCCGAGCACGGGCTTCGAGATCATGGCCGGGTACTCGATCCCGATCCCGTTCTTCTTCCGCCGCTCGCGCTGACCGGTCAGTTGACGCCGCGGCCGACGAACAGATCGCGCGGGTTGATCCCCAGCGCGTTCATCGCGGTGTCCCAGATCTGATCCGGCGGCGTCTCGAACACGAGGCCCGGCGTGGCATCGGTGTGCAGCCACGCGCCGCGCGACATCTCCTGCGCGAGCTGGCCCGGTCCCCAGCCGGAGTAGCCGAGCAGGAGGCGGATGTTGCGCGGCGGCTGGTTCGCGATCGCGCGCAGCCGATCGGGCGACGTCGACAGCGAGATGCTCGACGTGATCGAGATCGTTCCCTGCCCCGGCTGCGCGATGCCCACGGGCTCGTGCAGCACCCAGCCGGTGCTCGGGCTGACCGGACCGCCGGCCCACACCACCGCCGAGTCCTCTCCGCGCCAGGCCATCTCGAGGCTCTCGAGCAGCTCGGTCGCGCGGATCGGGCTCGGATGATTGATCACGAGACCGAACGAGCCCTCGTCGCTGTGCTCGATCATCAGCACGACGGCGCGCGAGAAGTTCGGATCGGCAAGCTGAGGCATCGCCAGCAACAAGCCTGGCGCCAGATTCGCCGACTCCATCACGTGGTGGAAGTGTTGCGCAAAAACCGCAGCCCGGCCGCAGAATTCGGCGCCGATTTACGCCCCGACGTGGGGCCAGGTCGCACCCGGATCAGCTGTACGTGCTCTGCAGCTCTGGATCGGTGCCGCCGTCCTGCTGGCGTACCTGCTCGGCCGTCTTCTCGTCCTCGGCCAGACCTACCTGCTTCGCGACCTTCTTGAACAGGGCCGCTCCGAGGCTGAGCGCGAACCCCGTGATCACTGCCTTCGCAAAGAATTGCATCCCGCGATCCTAGCATCGCCTCTATCGATCGACGATCGGGACCAGCTCCTCGGCGTACAGGTCCTTCCACAGCGCCTTCGCGGCGGTGCGGAGCTGCTCGCCCGTGAGCTTCGTCATCGGCGTGGCCAGCGCGGTGAGGCGCTCGCGATCGACGCGGCGGTCGTGGATCACCGGGCCCATGCTCTCGATGCCGAGGTGCCGCGCGAGACCCTCGACGATGATCACGCCCGCGTACGACTCCGAGCCTCCGACCTGGTGGTCGTCGAATGCGAACCTCGCCACGTTCCAGAGCGACAGGTGCGCCGTGGTCGGATCGTTTGCGAGCTGACTGACGTACGCGGACAGCTCCGCCTTCGCGCTCTCGACGCGGCGGCGCGGCTCGCCGTCATTGTCGAGCTCCTCGCCGAGCTGATCCTCGAGTGCGGCGGGATAGCGCAGCGGAGACTGCCGATCGTCGTCGAGACCGTGCTGCGCCTCGTGGCGGCGCACGGTGAGTGTCAGCAGCTGGTGCACGCGCGAGGCAATCCGCGGAGCCTCGAGCTGAGCGAGCTGCTCCTCGATCTCCTCGACGTGGCGGCGCTGCGCACCCGGCACATCGGCCTCGAGCTGCTCGATCAGGTGCTCGGGGAGGAACAGTCCATCGGTGCGCGACATCACCCAGCCTTTGCGGTCGAGGATCTCGCGCCACTCGGCCATGATCACCGCGCGGTCGGCGAGCAGCGCGGCGATCTTCTGCGCGGCCGGCCCATCCGCGCCGAGGCTCGCGAGCATCTCGCTCCGCACCGCTTCGCCGGCCGCGAGTGCGAGCGCGTTGCCCGCGCCCGCCTGGTAGTCGTCGTCGGCGAGCTCCCACGGCGCACCGGGTGCCAGCACCGGTAGCAGGTGACTCGCGACGTGGTTCTCGATCTGATCGAGCAGGAGCACCGGATCGCCGAGATCCTGCGACTGCATGCCGAGCAGTGCGTGCGAGATGTTCAGGTGATCGACGCGGCGGAGACTGAGCACGCGACGCGGCTGGCCGGCGGCCACCACGAACACCACCTCCTCGACGCGGTACGAGTAGACGAGCGCGTGCGCGGCATCGCCCTGCGTGTACGCATCGCCCTCGAGGTAGTAGCCCACGCCCGCGGCGGCGAGCTGATCACTGACGGCGCGAACCTTGTCGCGGAACTCGTGGACGATGTCCTTGAACTCCTTGCTCGACGCGGGCACCGAGACCCACTTGTCGAGCATGCCGAGCATGTCGGCCCACGCGGTGACCAGGGCGGGACCGTGCGCCTGGATCGCCGGCGCGGAGATCAGCGCGATGTTGTGCGCCTTGCGATCACGGTCCATGCCGCCGCTCTGGCGATCGCGGTCCGATTCGATGACGAGCGCGGTGAGATCCTCGACGAGCAGCTTCGCGAGCGCGGGATCCTCGAGCGGCGTGCCACCCTCCTTGAACGCACCCGCCGCGGGTGGCGGCAGCTCGCGGGCGAACACGCGCTTCGCGGGCCCCGGGAGGTTCAGCACGTACAGCCACACGGTCACCGAGACCGCGCTGACCATCAGCGCGAGCGCGGCCGTGGCGATCGGCGCACCACCGGCGCGCACCTTCGGCAGCGCGGCATACGCGGCATAGATCCGATCGCGATCCGTGACGTCGTCCGGCATCACCTTCGCCACATCGAGCGCGGCGACGCGCTGCACGTGACGGGCGGCATCGGGATCCACCGCACCGCCGAGCTCGTTGGTGGCGAGCGCCGCATCGATCAGCGCACGCTCGAGCCGCTTCTTCGCGGAGCCGCGCAGCACCCAGTCGACCTTGCGGAGCGACGCGCGAGCCGCATCGTCGTCACCGGCGGCGATGCCGGCGGCGAGCGCGGCGAGGACGTGGCGGCGAATCACGGGGAGTGAGACAACCGCGAACACCGCGGGGTTTCAAGGAGATGGTCCACGCAGGTCCGGACGTATCGTCGGCGCCGCAGTCGCAGCTACTTGGCCAAGTTGCCGTACAGACTGGGCCGCCGGTCGCGGAAGAACCCCATGCTGGCGCGCACCCGGCGGATCTGGGCCAGGTCCAGCGTGGCGAGCGCGATGCCTCTCTCGTCGCGACCGAGCTCCGCGAGCTTGTCGCCGCGGGCGTCCGCCACGAACGAGCTGCCGTAGAACGTGATGCCGGTGGCGCCCTCGCCCTCCGTGCCGATCCGGTTCGCGGCGACCACGCCGACCGAGTTCGCGACCGCGTGGCCGATCATCACGCGCTGCCACGAGTCGCGGCTGTCGAGCCCGGGCTCCTCCGGCTCGCTGCCGATCGCGGTCGGATAGAACAGAATGTCGGCGCCGGCGAGCGCCATCGCGCGCGCGGCCTCCGGGAACCACTGGTCCCAGCAGATCGCGACGCCGATCGTTCCGAACTTCGTGGCGAACGTCTTGAAGCCGGTGTTGCCGGGCTTGAAGAAGAACTTCTCCTGATAGCCGGGCCCGTCGGGGATGTGGCTCTTGCGATAGAGGCCGAGGTCGGTGCCATCGGCATCGAACACGGTGATCGAGTTGTAGTGCTCGGGCCCGGCGAGCTCGAAGAACGAGACCGGGATGACCACGCCGAGCTCGGCCGCGAGGCTCTGGAAGTGACGCAAGGTCGGGTGGCCCTCGGCCGGGCGAGCGCGGGCGAAGTCGCGCTCGTCCTGCGTGCGGCAGAAATAGTGCCCTTCGAACAGCTCGCTCGGCAGGATGATCTGCGCGCCCTTCGCCGCCGCGGCGCGCACCAGGTCCGTCACGCGCGCGATGTTGGTCGCAACGTCGTCGGTGAGCGCGGTCTGCAGGGCGGCAACGGTGACGGCCATGAGCGAACCCTAGCAGGACACCTCGTGTATCGTCGTGCCGTGCGCAACTTCCTGTTCGTCATCGCGAGCACGCGGCCCGATGGCAACACGGAGCGCCTCGCCCGGCGCGCAGCGGAGACGCTTCCCGCCACCGATGCGCAGACCTGGTTGCGGCTGACCGACCATCCGCTCGAGCCGTTCGCCGACACCCGCCACTCCACGGGCTACACCGCCCCCAGCGGCAACGCGAAGCTGCTGTGCGACGCCACGCTCTCGGCGACCGACCTCGTGATCGTCGCGCCCGTGTACTGGTACAGCATGCCGTGGCCGCTCGCGCTCTACCTCGATCACTGGAGCGCGTGGATGCGGATCGAGGGCCTCGGGT
>JBBRED010000111.1:0-22092 GCA_038203335.1 Haliangiales bacterium
CGACAGTGATCCGTCGCTCCGCCGCGGCTCGCCGTCATCGCCGCCGCGGGCATCGCTGTCGTCTCCGTCGCTGTCTACGACCACGGTGTTGTTCCCAGAGCTCGGTGCGCTGCGCGAGGACGCGCACCGCACCTCGCGGTCGGCGGGCCATTTGCTGCGTCGCAGTTCCGAGCTCAGGGTAGCGAGCGCAGCGGCGCAGGGCCAAACCAGTGGCCGCTATTTCGACGCCCCGCAGCCGACCCACTCCGCCAGCAGGGTCCGTTCCTCCTCGGACGGCCCGCCCGCGGGCGGCATGGTCGGCATCGGCCCGGTCGCGCGGATCGCGATGCGCTCCTTCCAGTGCTGCACGTCGGCGAGGGTGTCGAAGTCGACACCGACGGGCGCCTTCTGCCGCATGTTCGAGGGGACGCTGCTCGAGTGGCAGCCTCGGCACCAGTCGAGCGCGAACGGTTTGCCGAAGTTCGAGTAGTCGAGATACGAGGTCTTGCAGACGTCCTCGGGCGGCGGATCGGGCTCGTCATCACCGCCGGTCATCGTGTCCGTGCCGCACGCGGCGAGGACGACGAGGCCGAAGGCGAGGGAGCGCAGGGCGCTACGCGACGAACGCATCGAACGCCTCCGTCGGGCCGAGGTGATCCTCGGGCTTGACGCCGCACACCTTGAGCACGCCCGCGGCGAACAGGGTGGAGGTCACCACGCGGCCGGTCGCGCTCTGCGCGCCGCTGGTGAAGTCGACGGGCAGCGACTCCATCGCGCCCGAGGTGGCGCCGTAGGCGCGGCCGCCCTTGACGCCGGCACCGATCACCATCGCCGAGGTGACGGGCCAGTGGTCCTTGCCGCCGGTGGAGTTGAGCTTCGGCGTGCGCGAGAACTCGGACATCACGAGGACGGTGGTGTCGTCGATCATCTTGGTGCCGGCGAGCGTGCCCGGACGCGTGGTCAGGCCGTCGAGGAGCCGGGTGAGGCCGGTGAAGGTGGTCTCGTGGAAGCCCGATTGATCGGTGATGTCGTTGTGAGTGTCCCAGCCGAGGCGGGTCGAGGTCATCACCGTCTGCGAGATGTCCTGCTCGAGCGCGTCGAGGGCGAGATCGATCTGGCTGTCGAGGGTGAGGGTGCGCCCTCGGGCGCCAAAGCCGGCGCGAACGGCCTGGAGCTTCTTGCCGCGGCCGATCGCCTCGGAGAAATCGTCGACGCGCTTGCGGTTGTAGCCGGTCGCGCCGCGCGTGGCGTGGAGGCGCTTGACGGTGGCGTCGGCATATCGGGCGAGGAGGGCGTCCTCGCTCGCGGTGGTGGCGATCGGGGCGTGACCGTTTGTCTGGTACGCCTGCGCGGGATCGAGCAGCGCGATGATCTGGTTTGTCGCGCCGACGCGGCCGGCGCTGACGGCGTAGGGGCCGGCGAACGCGGTGTCGCCGAGGATCAGGTAGGGCAGCGGCATCTGGTTGCCGCGGTCGTGCGCGACGATGGCGGCGAGGTCGGGGTTGAGCTCGTTGCGCGAGCCCGTGGACATGCGCTTCACGCATTCCTGGTGCGAGACGCTGCCGACCGCGATGCCGCGGACCACGGCGGTGAGCGGCGCATACTTGGTGAAGAACGTGTTGACGTTCGGGCGCGAGGCATCGGCGAACACGTCGAGGTTGCCGAAGTTGCGCTTCGCACCGACGGGAACATCGGTGGTCGCGGACTGGAGCTTGGGGTCGAGGGCCCAGGTGGTGTCCCAGCCGCCCTGGGCAAGGACGATGATCAGGCGACGCGGTGCGGCCGAAGCGGCAGCGGCGCGACGGGCGTTCGGGAGCATGGCGAGTACGCCGGCGGCGCCCGCGAGATGGAGAAGATTGCGGCGGTTCATGGCGTTGGCTCCTAGTAGAAGAGGCTGCGGAAGTCGGAGAGCATGCCGATCAGGGTGAGCTTCCACGCGCGGCGCGGGTTGCCGGCGGCGGCGAGGGCATCGGTGTAGAGGGCGTACGAGTCATCGACCTCCGACGACGTCGGCTCGACGAGCTCGCCGTAGATGCGGGCGTGGAGGTGCGCGAGCTCGGCGCGGATCTTGGTCTCGTCGGTGTCGGTGACGGCCGCGGCGACGAACAGGGTGCGCTCCGCCGCGGGCACGGTGAAGTCATGCTCGACGACGAAGTCGGCGGCGGCCGCGGCGGCGGACTTCGCGACGAGGCTCGAGGTGGCGTTCATCGTGTGGACCGGCTCGGTCACGAAGTACGAGTCGATGCCACCGCCGAGCACGCGGAACCCGACGAAGTCGGACTTGAGGAGATCCGGCGTGCCGTACGGGATGGCGCGCAGCTTCGCGGCGGTGGTGGTGGTCCAGCGGAACCCGGTGAGGTCGCGCAGCATCCGCTCGAGCTGATCGGGGCGGGCCTTCTGCGCGCCGACCACGGCCTCGGCGGCGACGTCGTCGGTGTCGTAGGACACGCGGAACTCGTCGGAGAGCACGATCGCACGGGCGAGCTTCTTCGCGTTGAAGTTCTGCGCGACGAGCTCGGCCTGCAGCTTCGCGACCCACGCCCCGGAGAGCTGATCGCGCGGCACCTCGGTGAGGTACGAGGCGAACCGCATCGCGGTGCAGCGGGCGAACCGCGGGTCATCGGCGATCGCCTGGCCGAGGCCCGCGAGGCCGGTGGCGGTGGTGCCGAAGAACATCGGCGGCCGCTTGTTGGTGGTCTTCCAGCGGGTCTCCTGCGCGACGGTGTAGCCGCCGACCGGGTAGGTGTCGGTCCCGTTCTGCAGCGCGACGAGGTTGACGGTGCCGCGGAACGGGAACAGGTAGCTCGCGAGGGGATCGAGGGTCTGGTGGCAGCCCGCGCACGACGGGTTCGCGACGACGGCGTTCGCGACGACGTCTGGATCCGAGAGATCGACGCTGGTATCGATGTCGATGTCGGCGTGGAGGTAGTCGTGGCAGAGCAGGCTGCGCGAGATCATGTTCGCGCGGCCGCGGTTGTAGTTGAAGCCGGTCGATCGCCACCGGTGGTAGAGCGCCTCGATGCCGAGGATGCCGGCGGCCCCACGGCCATCGGTCGCCGTCGCGTGCGACCACTGGTCGGCGGGACCGGTGTGCGGCAGGCCCCAGATCGTGGAGACCATGCCGTTGGTCAGCGTGTAGTCGGCGGTGACGATCTTCGTGTAGGGCTGATCCGACATCACGATGTCTTCGATCAGGTTCAACGGCTCGTCGAACACGCTGCCGTTGATGTCGAGCGCGGTCGACGTGGGGAGCGACGGCGGCTGCGGGAACGTCAAGGTCGACTGCTCGATGCGGAGCAGCAGCGACTCGTTCTCGAGCTCCTTGATGGTCTCGCCGAACTGGGGCGAGGAGAGATAGCGATCGACCATCGCGGGGAGCTGCGTGGGATCGGCATCGACGGCCTGGAGGTCCGCGATCGACGGCCGCAGCCCGCGCAGCGCCATCGACGCGCGGGTCAGGTGCTGGGTCGGGGTCAGGTAGACGATCGTCGGATCGCCGGATGGCATGGCATCGGGACCGGGGGTGTCGGTCGACGCGGTACATGCCGCCAGCAGGACGGGGGCGAGGAAGCGAAGCGTTCGCATGGGAGGACCAACAGCAAGACCCCGACCAGCTCGTACCCCGCGAAATCGGGCGCTTATGTGCTTAACTCGGAGCCGGTTGTGGGGTCCTCCCTGCACCATGTCGGGGACACCCCACAATCGATCCCGTGCTGCCGTGAGCGAGAACGAGACCCAGCTGCAGCCGCGCACCGCCGATCAGGTGGTGACGACCCTGCGCGGCGAGGTCGTCGAGGGTCCCGACAAGGGCCGGTCTGTCACCGGAAGCGAGGCGATCTCCGTGGGCACCGCGCGCGATAACGCGCTCGCGCTCGGGGACTTCACCGTGTCGCGCTACCACCTCGAGGTGACGGCGAGCCCCGGCGGGATCGTGGTCTCCGATCTCGGATCCACGAACGGCACGTTCGTCGGCGCCGTGCGCGTGGAGCGCGCGGTGGTTCCGCCCGGCACCGTGGTGCGGCTCGGCGGCACCGCGATCCGGTTCGAGGATGCGGAGCGCCGTCGCGTACCAATCGCCGCACCCACCACCTTCAACGGTCTCGTCGCGAGCTCCGCGAGCATGCTGCGGCTGTTCGGCGATATCGAGCGCGTCGCCACGGCGCCGACGTCGGTGCTGATCGTCGGCGAATCGGGCACTGGTAAGGAGCGCGTGGCCGAGGCGCTGCACGCGCGCTCGGGGCGCGGTTCTGCGCCGCTCGTCACGATCGATTGCGGCGCGTTACCCTCGAGCCTGCTCGCGAGCGAGCTGTTCGGCCACGAGCGCGGCGCGTTCACCGGCGCCGATCGCGCGCACGCGGGGGCGTTCGAGCGCGCGGCCGGCGGCACCGTATTCCTCGACGAGATCGGCGAGCTGCCGCCCTCGGATCAGGCGTCGCTGCTCGGCGTGCTCGAACGTCGGCGGTTCCGTCGCGTCGGCGGCTCCGCGGAGGTCGAGGTCGGCGCGCGCGTGATCGCGGCCACGAACCGCGACCTGCGCGCCGAGGTCAACAACGGCCGGTTCCGGCACGACCTGTATCACCGGCTCGCGGTGGTGGTGCTCCGGCTGCCGCCGCTGCGCGAGCGCCGCGAGGAGATTCCGCTCCTCGTCGAGCACTTCGCGCGCGAGCTCGGCGTGGCCGGCGCGATCGAGACCACGTTCGGCGACGAGGTGATGGCGCGGTGGCAGCGGCATCCGTGGCCGGGCAACGTGCGCGAGCTGCGCAACGCGGTGGAGTCAGCGCTCGTCGTGGGGCCGGCGATGTTCGAAGAGGCGGAGGCGGCGGCGGCCGACGGGCTCGGTCCCTACAAGGATGCGCGCGCCGCGCACGTGCGCGAGTTCGAGCTCGCCTACCTGACGCGGCTGATGGCCGACGCCGAGGGCAACGTCTCGAAGGCGGCGCGGCTCGCGAAGATGGATCGCTCGCATCTGATCGATCTGCTGCAGCGGCACGGCCTCAAGGCGTGATGCCGGTCGTCGAGATGCGGACGGCGGTGAAGTCGTTCGTCAGCGGCGTGATCGGCTTCGAATAGGCCGGCTCGTTGTTGCGCGTGCTGAGCAGCGTGACGAGCGCGAGGTCGGCGTCGATCGCGACGATGTCGAGCTCGTGATCGCCGTCGAGGTCGCGCGCGAACATGCCGATGAAGCCGGGGCAGCTGCCCGCCCCGCCGGGGCAGGGCACGATGATCGGGGCGAAGTTGATCGTGGCCGGCGTGCCGGTGACCTCGCCCCGGTACAGCGTGCGCTGCGGGAACAGGCCGACGTACAGCGCGGCGCCGGTCGCCATCGGCACCACGGTGGACGCGAACGCGGCGAGCGTGGGATCGCACGCGCCGCCGGGCGCGACCGGCGGGGTGCAGTCGATCGACAGGCTCGGCTGATCGCGGATGCGCGGTTGCGCGAGGTGGATGCGCACGGTGTTGCCGGTCGCGATCAGATCGAGCTGATGGTCGCGATCCACGTCGACGAGCTCGATGCCGTGGACGCCGTTCGTGCCGGGCGTGTTGTTCGTGGCCGAGCCGGGGATCGCGTTCGTCGTCGTCGGCGCGAGCTCGCGCGGCAGGCCGTGGTCCGAGATGCTCGCGAGCACGTGGTAGTTGTTGCCCGAGAACGCGAACGCATCGGGGAACGCGTCGTGGTCGTAGTCCGCGAACACCAGGCGTTGGGTCGCGGGCGTGCTGATCTCGCGGCGCACGTCGTCGGCCAGCTCGATCAGCTCGATCGTGAACGGGTTCATCGCGTCGCCGGAGGACAGCGCGATCGTGTCGCGGCCGTCCCGATCGAAGTCGACCGACGTCACCCACTGGTAGGGCCGATCGGCGATGCCGTAGGGCCGGGCATCGACGAGCAGCGTGCGCCCCAGATCGTGCAGGGTCGCGAGGCGCGGCGGCGTGGTGCCCGGCGCGGGCGCGAGCCAGACCAGGAACGTCTCGGCGTCGGGCACCGCGCTGCTCGTCCATCCACTCGGTCCCCACGCGAGCTGCCAGAGCTCCGTGGTGCTGCCCCGCGTGGCGGTCAGCGCGACGTGCGTCTCGCACGTGAGCGCGGGGCAGCGGATCTGCGCCTCGAGCACGCACGCCTCCGACCACGCGGTGGTGCAGCACGCGGGCTCGGCCGCGCACACGTCGGCGAAGCAGCCGTTCGGCTTCGCGGGCGCCTGACCGGCGGCGCACGCGTTGACCGGTGCGACGCGGTCGTCGAAGCAGCGGCCCGAGAGCCCCTCGGAGTGCTCGGTGTAGCTTCGCTCCGAGTCGCACGCGGCGTCGTACACGGTGCAGCGATGATCGAGCTCGCAGCGCCCGGCCGTGCCGAGGTTGCAATCGGAGTCCGTATCGCAGTGATACGAGTCCTTCGTGCCCCACACGCACGCGCTCGCGGCGAGCGCGATCGCCAGCGCCAGCGCCTTCACCAGCGCCCTCCGATCGCGACGCCCACGGCGCGCTCGGAGAGGCTCGGCGTGATCACCGTGGTCTCGGTGCGCACGCGCCACGCGACGACCGCACTCGTGATCGCGAGCGCGCCGCCGATCGCGGATACCAGCCCCGCGATCTGCTCGCTCTGGCTGCGCTTGATCCGGAGCTCGTAGTCGGAGAGCGAGCCGCCGTCGTCGCGGCCGAGCCCGTGGCCGTGGACGAGCAGGCTCCCGCCGAGTACGAGCCCGGCGGCGCCGAGCACCACGAGGCCCGTGTACTCGGGCAGCCAGCGGTGGCGCTCGACGGTGCGCGGCGGCGGTGCGGGCCGTGGCGCGGCGATCCGCGCGCGTGCGGCGCCGAGCGCCTGCTGGGTCAGCGCGGTGCGCTCGGGATCCGGGTTCGTGGCGAGGAACTGCTCGTAGTAGTCGATCGCCGCGACGAAGTTCTCGAGGTTGAACTCCGCCTGGCCGAGGGCGAACAGGAGATCCGCGCGATGCGAGCTGGTGTACGCGGCGAGCAGGAGGTCTCGCGCGGCCGCGAACTCGCCGCGTGCGAAGTGAGCGCGCGCCTGGTCGAGCGCGGCGCCACCGGTATCGGCCGGCACCTCGGGCGCCGCAGCGGCGGGCGCCGCGAGGGCGAGCACTCCGAGCAGGTACACGGTGCGCACCGTCACGGCGTGGGTCGGCGCTTCGCCGGCGGCTTGGGATCATCGGTCGGGAGCAGCAAGGACGGCTTCCATTCGACCCGCGTCGGCGCCGAATCGTTAGGTGTGACGCCCGCATCGACCGGCACGGCCGGTGCGGAGGTGGCGGTCGTCGTCGCGCCCGGCGCGCCGGTCGCGGCCGCCTTCGCCGCATCGCGCGCGCGCCGCCGGCGGCGCTGCTTCGGATCGGCCGGCGCGCCGCTCGGCTCCATCTCGATCTCGGCGCTTTCGGCCGGCTCGGTACCGGTTTCGGAATTGGCAGCGGAGTCGGCGCCAGAATCAGTAATGGAATCAGTAATGGGGTCGGACCCCATTGTCGGACGCATTGTCGGACGGGCAGCGGCGTCAGGCGCCGAGGTGCGGGCCGCCGGACTTGCGGGAACGCCCGGGTTGCCGTTCACGACGTTCCCGTCGTCGCGATCGTGCCCGTCGCGCGACCGGAGAGCGACGAAGGCAACGATCGCGACCGCGGCGAGCGCCAGCGCCACGCCCGCGATCCACCGCACGCGCCGCGCGCTCGCGCCGACCTGCACCTGCTGGTCGATGACGAGCTGCCGCGCCGCGCCGGGGCCAAACGCGTTCGCGGTGGCGTTCCCGTCCGCGGGGTACCCGATGCCGCCGCCCGCGGCCGGCGCGAGGCTCTGCTCGCTTCCAATCGCCACGATCGGCAGCGCCGCGATCGTCGGATCGGTGTCGAGCGGGAACGGCGGCGGGTCGATGACGGTCGGCTCGCCATCGGCGGCGGGCGACGCGAACTCGGCCTCGGGCTCGTCGGCGGTGCTCTCGATGACGCCGACGAGCGACGCTTCGGCCTCGGGCACGGCGAGGCTCGCGGTGGCGGGCGTCACGGCGATCCACGGCGCGCCGCGCACGCCGAGCACGGACTCCATGATCCGCGCGACGTGGCGCGCGCCGATCGCGACCCCTGCGCGCACCGCGTACGCCTCGAGCTCGTCGGCGAGCGCGGCGGTCGATGCGAACCGCGCATCCGGATCGGCGGCGACGGCGGTGAGGAGCAGCGCGGCGAGCTCGGGCGCCAACGTCGGCACCAGCGAGCGCGGATCGGGGATCACGCCCGACAGGACCTTGTGGAGCGAGGCGACGTCGTTGTCGGCCCAGAACAGGCGGCGCGCGGTGACGAGCTCGAACAGGATCACGCCGAGCGAGAACACGTCGGCGCGGCGATCGAACGCGTGGCCGCGACACTGCTCGGGCGCCATGTACGTCACGGTGCCGCGCATCGAGCCCGAGAGCGTCGAGACGCGCGTGTCCTTCGCGATGCCGAAGTCCGAGAGCTTCACCGTGCCGTCGGCGCCGAGCAGGATGTTGGCCGGCGACACGTCGCGGTGCACGAGGCCGAGCGAGGTGCCATCGGGCCCCGCGAGCTCGTGCGCCTCGTGAAGGCCACGCGCGACCTCGATCACGATCGACAGCGCGGTCGCGAGCGGTAGCGTGCGCACCGCGCCGGTATCCGGGCCGTTGCCGGCCGGCTGCATCAACGTGCGCAGCGAGGCGCCGTGGATGTACTCGAGCGCGAGGTAGTCGTAGCCATCGTGCTCGCCGGCATCGAGCACCGCGACGAGGTTCGGATGGCGCAGCCGGCCTCCGAGCTGCGCCTCGCGCTGCAGGGATGCGGCAACCGACGGATCGGAGCGCAGGTGCTCGAGCGGCCGCTTGATCACCACGTGGCGCTGAAAGCCGTAGGCGCGGTCGATGCGTGCGAGATCGATCCGCGCGGAGCCGCCCGCGCCGATCGCCTTGACGATCCGATACGGGCCGACCACGGCCTCGGAGGCGTCGCTCATCCGCGCCCCCGGCTCGAGAACGTGGGCGTGCGCGGCATGGGCGTGGCCACGCCCGGGCTCGAGCCCGTGGAGCCGCCGTGCGCGTGATGGCGGATCGGCTCGACGAGCGCAGCGATCGACGTCGGCGACAGCGACCAGTGCTCGGCGAGCGCGACGCGATCGAGTGCATCGACGAGCGCGCGCGCCGTGGGAAACCGCTTGTCGCGATCGCGCGCGAGCGCGGTGCGCACGACCTCGGCGAGCGCGGCGGGATACCCGGGACGGCGCTCCGCTGGATCCGGAACGTGGCCGCTCAGGATGTGCGCCATCGCCATCGGCCCCGGCACCGCAGAGAACAGGCGCGAGCGCGTGGTGACCTCGAACAGCAACGTGCCGAGGCTGAACACATCGGCGCGCCGATCGAGCGGCTCCCCGAGGATCTGCTCGGGCGCCATGTACGGCGCCTTGCCTTTGATGGTTCCCGACACGGTGTGATAGCTGCGCGACTTCGCCTTCGCGACACCGAAGTCCGCGATCTTGACGTTGCCCGCGCGGCCAAGGAGCACGTTACTCGGACTGACGTCGCGGTGCACGAGATGCAGCGGCGCGCCGCTCGCATCGGTCGCTTCGTGCGCGGCATCGAGGCCGGTCGCGAGCTCCGCGATCATTGCCACCCCCGCCGCGTACGAGATCGGCCCGCGCTGATTGCGCATGAGCGTGCGCAAGTCACAGCCCTCGACATATTCGGTGACCAGGAACGCGCCGCCATCGAACAGATCGAAGTCGATGATCTGGACGATGTTGCGGTGGTGGAGGCCCGCGGCGATCCGCGCCTCGTCCACGAACATCATCGCGACGCGCTCGTTCTCGACGAGCTCGTTGCGGATCACCTTGATCACGACCCGGCGCTCGAACCCGTGCGCACCCTCGATGCGGCCGAGGTGAACCTCACCCATGCCGCCCCGCGCGAGCAGGCCGTCGACTCGATAGCGGCCGAGTTGCGCCAACACGAGGTTGCAATGATGCCACGGAACCCAGGCAGGCCGAGTTGCCGCCTGTCTGGCTGATCCAGTTGCGATTCGCCGGGACGCCGCCGATCGGTCCTGCAAACTCACCGAGTTGCCACGGCATGGTTTGTGGACCCCACCGGCGCATGCGCAGTCGCTTCCTGATCCTCTCGCTGCTGAGCCTGCCTCTGTTCACCGCGTGCGCGGGCACCGAGGACGAAGGCCCCACCCCCTTCGATGGGGATTCGCCGGTCTCGGAGGACAACGTCAATGCGGGCGCGCCCTCCAACAACTCGCTCCCCGATGACAACAAGGCCGACGCGCAGTACCCAGACAAGTTCGAGGTCGCCGATCAATCGCCCGTGAAGAGCCAGGGCAGCCGCGGCGTGTGCTCGATCTTCGCATCGACCGCGCTGATCGAGAACCTCTACATCAAGGCGGGCATGCCGGTCGCCGAGGCCGACTTCTCCGAGCAGTACCTCCAGTGGGCGGCGAAGAACCTCGGCCACTCGTTCCCGAACACCGAGGGCTCCAGCGCGGACGCGAACCTCAAGGCGGTCGTCACCTACGGCACGATCAAGGAGACCGACTGGCGCTACGACACGTTCCCGTGGTCCGCGGCGAACGACGCCGCGTGCACCGGCGGCGAGAACCTACCGACGAAGTGCTACACGAACGGCGAGCCGCCGGCGACCGTGGCGATGGCGGCGAAGTTCAAGCTGCCGGCCTCGCGCTGGATCAACACGAACTCGATCAAGGCGCACCTCACCACCAAGAAGACCGGCGTCAACGTCGGCCTGACGTTCTTCTACCAGGCGTGGAACCACCGCAGCTCGACCATCCCGGTGGACGCGGCGCTGTGGCGCAAGGGCGTGGTCACGTATCCGAACGCGGCCGACAAGACCGCGTCGGCCATGCACCGCGCCGGTCACGCGATCCAGATCGTCGGCTGGGACGACACGCTCGAGATTCCGATGCGCGATGGCGATGGCAACCCGGTCCTCGACGAGACCGGCGCGCCGAAGAAGGAGAAGGGGTTCTGGATCTTCAAGAACTCGTGGGGCACCGCGAGCTTTGGCGTCGATCACCCGACCGGTCCCGGCTACGGCTACCTCTCGATGCAGTACGTGAAGGAGTACGGCTCGGCCGTGGTCGCCGAGCTGCCGAGCCTGACCGCCGCTGCCGAGGTGTGCGACGACGCCGCCTCCGCCGATGAAGATGGCGATGGCCAGGCGAACTGCTCCGACGCCGACTGCGCGATGGCGCCCGCGTGCTCGGGGCAGGGCACCGCGCACAACTACAGCGCCGCGCCCGCCGCTTCGATCCCCGACAACGCGCCGGCCGGTATCGCGAACACGATCACGGTCACCGAGAGCGGCACGCTGACCGAGGTCAAGCTGACCGTCGACATCACGCACTCCTACCGCGGCGATCTCAAGGTCACGCTCTCGCACGCGGGGACCGACACCGTCGTGTTCAACGCGACCGGTGGCTCGGCCGATGATCTGAAGATGACGTTCCCGGTGCCGGCGCAGGTCGGCAAGGCGCTCGCCGGCGCGTGGACGCTCACCGTGGTCGACGGCGCGGCGCAGGACGTCGGGACGCTCAACAGCTGGGCGCTCGAGACCGTCGCTCGGTAATCCACCGACGAGAAACATTGTTCCGGGGCCCCCGCTCATGCGGACTCCCCGGCGCACGGCGCTCCTGCCCGAGCGCCGTGCATAGTTTTCGGACCCTGCGTACCGCATCACGGCGCCTGCGGTGACTGCAGCTCTCTGCGGATCGCGCAGGCAAAGTCCGCAGGAGATCGCGCTCCGGTACCCGAAACTGCGCTGAATCTCACGACTGTGAACGGCCGTTCGCGTGGCGCAGCGCTTGCGATACACCTCCTCGTGGGACTCGCATCAGGCACGATCTTCGCCGGTCGCTACCGGATCCGCGCGCTGCTCGGGCAGGGCGGGATGGGGAGCGTGTACCGCGCCGAGCACCTCGGGCTCGGCCGGGACGTGGCGCTCAAGGTGATCGGAAAGCTCTCGCACGATCTCGAGCTACGGTTCGAGCGCGAGGCGATCGCGATCGCGCGCCTCGATCACCCTGGCTGCGTGCGCGTGCTCGATTACGGCGAGGACGAGCGCGGCGTGCAGTTCCTCGCGATGGAGCTGGTCGACGGCCCGACCCTGCACACCGCGATGGCGGGCGACGTGCTGTCGGTCCCGCGCGCGCTGCACGTGGCGACCTCGGTGCTCTCCGCGCTCGCCCACGCGCACGCGAACGGCGTCATGCATCGCGACGTCAAGCCGGAGAACATCATGCTCGCGTCGCGGCCCTCGTTCCGCGTGGTGCTGATCGACTTCGGCCTCGCCTCGCTCCGCGATGCCCCCGCGCTCACCGGCTCCGGCATCGCGATGGGCTCGCCCTCGTACATCGCGCCCGAGCGGCTGCTCGGCGAGCCGCACGATGCGCGCTCGGATCTCTACTCCGTTGGCGTGGTGCTCTACGAGATGATCGCGGGCATCCGCCCGTACCTCGGCTCGACGCCGCAGGAGATCATGGCGAACGTGATGGCCCGCCCGCCGCGCCCGCTGCGGGCGCTGGTCCCCGACGTGTCGCCCGCGCTCGATGCCGTGATCCGCCGCGCGCTCCACAAGGATCCCGCACGCCGGTTCGCCGACGCCGAGGAGATGCGCTCGGCGCTCGCGGATGTGATGGCGTTCGACGTCGCGAGCGCTCCGGAGGAGCCCGAGCCCGCCGCTTCGATGACGTTCGCGCAGCTCGCGATCTACCAGCCCTCCCTCTGGCACCGCATGTGGAGCCGGATCCGCTATGGGCGCTGGCGCTGGCGCACGCACTGATCGCGGGAGGTTGCGACTGTTCCCCCCATCGGTCCGTCCGGAGCGTGTACAGCCGTCATGCTCGCGCGCCTTGCCCTCGGATTGTCCCTCGCGCTCGTCGCGTGCTCGAACCACGCTGGCGGTGACGATCAACCGGGCGTCGAAGGCCCACCCGGTCCGGAAGGTCCTGCTGGTCCCACCGGTCCGCAAGGTCCGCAGGGCCCGCCCGGCGAGGTCACCGTCCTCGACGGTGGAACGATCCAGGGACCACCCGGTCCGCAGGGTCCCGCCGGAGCGATGGGATCGATCGGTCCGATCGGCCCGATCGGTCCGATGGGCCCGATGGGCATGACGGGTCCGATGGGTGTGGCCGGAGCGGCGGGTGCCGCCGGCGTGATGGGCGCGATCGGCCCGGCCGGTCCGGCAGGCGCGATGGGCCCGCAGGGCGTCCCCGGATCGCAAGGCCCCGGGGGCGCGGTGACCGGCGAAGGCGCCGCGCAGTTCGCCGGCTTCACCGCGGCGACGTTCACCGGCGTCGCCGGCAGTCGCGAGGGCATGCACGCCCGATGCGCCGCGGAGTTCGCGGGCTCGCACCTGTGTCACGTCGCCGAGTATCACCTCGCCAACTCCGCCACGATTCCTCCCGCCGCGGGCGCGTGGCTCGACATGAGCGGCGGCGTCGAGGGCTACAACGCGAACACGCTGGTCGAGAACCAGCTCGCGAGCGTGGACCTCGGACGCTGGACCGGCATGAGCTACAGCGGCAACTGCGATAACTGGACGGCGACGATCGACGGTGCGGCTCCGACCTTCGGCGAGATCATCAAGCCCGCGACGACGACGACCGTGCAGTGCACGACCACGCACTCGCTCGCCTGCTGTTCCACGCCGTACGCGGAGGGCTTCCGCGGCTTCACGACCGCGAGCGTGACCGGCGCACGCACCGGCGGTCGCGCCGAGATGCACCAGGTGTGCGGCGCGCAGTTCGCCGGCAGTCACATGTGCCACGTCGCCGAGTACCAGCGCTCGACGCCCGCGACCACTCCACCCGCCGGCGGCGCGTGGCTCGACATGAGCGGCTATCTGCGGTCCTCGGGCACCGTCGACAACGTCATCGCGACCTCGCACTTCGGACGCTGGACCGGCATGAGCTACAGCGGCAACTGCGACAGCTGGACCGCGACCATCGACGGCGCGGCTCCGACCTTCGGCGAGGTGATCACGGTAACGGGAACCACCACCACGGCCTGCACCGGTACGCACCCCGTGGCGTGCTGCGAATAGGAACCACCATGCTCGCTCGTGCACTGCTCGCATCCGTGTTCGCGATCGCCGCGTGCTCGAACCACGCCGGCGGAGATGATCAAGGCGGCATCGAAGGTCCGCCGGGTCCCGAAGGTCCCGCCGGTCCTCAGGGCCCGCAGGGGCCGCAAGGTCCCCCCGGCGAGGTCACCGTCCTCGACGGCGGAACGATCCAGGGACCACCGGGTCCGCAGGGGCCCGCGGGCGCGCAAGGTCCCGCCGGAGCAATGGGGACAATGGGATCGATCGGTCCGATGGGACCGATGGGCGTTGCCGGCACGGCAGGCGCTGCGGGAGCCGCCGGCGCGATGGGCGCGACAGGACCGGCCGGTCTCGCGGGTCCGCAGGGCGTCGCGGGCGCGATGGGCCCAGGCGGTATGATCACCGGCGAGGCCGCATCGCAGTTCGCCGGCTTCACGTCGAGCACGTACGACGGCAACGCCGGAAGTCGCGAGGCGATGCACGCGCGATGTGCGGCCGCGTTCACGAACGCGCACCTGTGCCACGAGTCCGAATACATCCTCGCGAATTCGGCGACGAACGTCCCCGCCGGCGGCGCATGGATCGATCCGAGCGGTGGGATCGAGGCATCGTCGTCGGATGCGTTCCCCGTTCATGGCACCGGGCATCCGCGCCTCGGTCGCTATCCCGGTCCGAACCAGACCAACTGCACGGCGTGGACCGCCACCACCGGCTCGCTCGGCTACGTGCTGAACATCAGCGGCACCAACCAGACCTCGTGCACGAGCTCGCACGTGCTCGCGTGCTGCTCCACGCCGTACACCGAGCGGTTCCGCGGCTTCACCACGCAGACCGTCACCGGCGCGCGCCCGAACGGTCGCGCCGAGATGCACCAGGTGTGCGGCGCGCAGTTCGCCGGTAGTCACCTGTGTCACGTCGCCGAATACGAACGTGCGAACTCCACCGTGACGCCGCCCGCCGCCGGGGTGTGGATCGATTCGAGCGCGTACCTGCGCACGCAGGGCGACTCGTTTCCCGAGAACTACGCCGCGACCGCCGAGATGGGCCGCTACGCCGGTGCGAGCCAGATCAACTGCGCTGGTTGGACGCAGAGCACGGGCTTGCTTGGCTACAGCTACTCGGCGACGGGTATCTCGCAGGGCCAGTGCACGGTGGCGCACGCGCTCGCCTGCTGCGACTAGCAACGCTACGCTGCCGCGGTGCTGTTCGTAGAGGTCGCGCGCGCGAGCGCCGAGGTCGCGCAGACCTCGGGCAAGAACAAGAAGATCGAGCGTATCGCGCAGCTCCTTCGCGCGGTGCCGCACGACGAGCGCGCCGCCGCCGCGCGCTATCTCTCCGGTGAGTGCGGTCACAAGCTCGGCATCGGCTACGCCACCGTGCACGAGCTGCGCGGTGCGATCGCTCCGGCCGTCGAGCCGCGGCTCACGATCGCCGAGCTCGAGCGCCGGTTCGTGGCGATCGCCGAGCTCGCGGGGAAGGGCTCGAACAAGGGCCGCAAGGACAGCCTCGGCGCGATGCTCGCCGCATCGACCGAGCTCGAGCAGGGCTTCCTCGGCGCGCTCGTGCTCGGCGAGCTGCGGCAGGGCGCGCTCGACGCGCTGGTCGTCGAGGCCCTCGCCCTCGCGATGGGGCTCGGCGCGAGTGCGGTGCGCGGCGCGTACATGCTCGCCGGGGACCTCGGCGTGATCGCCGAGGCCGTGCTCGCCGATGGGGCGGCGGGCCTCGCGCGCTTCGGGCTGACCGTGTTTCGCCCCGTCCTGCCGATGCTCGCGCAGACCGCCGAGGATGCGAGCGAGGCGCTCGTCACGATCGGCGGCGAGGCGGCGCTCGAGCTCAAGCTCGATGGCTTCCGCGTGCAGGTCCACAAGGACGGCGATCTCGTGCGCGTGTACTCGCGCGCGCTCAACGACGTCACGGCGAGCGTGCCCGAGGTGGTGCGGTTCGCGCAGGCGCTCCCCGCGCGGCGGCTCATCCTCGACGGTGAAGCGATCGCGCTCGGACCCGGCGGCCGCCCGCTGCCGTTTCAGGACACGATGCGGCGGTTCGGCCGCTCGAAGGAGCTGGTCGAGTCGCTGCCGCTCTCGCTCTCGCTGTTCGACGCGCTGCTGATCGACGATCAGACGCTGCTCGCGGCGCCGGCACGCGAGCGGTTTCCGGCGCTCGATGCGCTCGCACCCGCGCACGCCGTGCCGCGTCTGATCACGGCGAGGGCCGAGGAGGCGACCGCGTTCTATGATCGCGCGATCGCCGGAGGCCACGAGGGCGTGATGGCCAAGGCGCTCGATGCGCCGTACGACGCCGGCAATCGCGGCGCCTCGTGGCTGAAGATCAAGCACGTCCACCGCCTCGACCTCGTGGTCCTCGCCGCCGAGTGGGGCTCGGGCCGGCGCCGCGGCTTACTCTCGAACCTGCACCTCGGCGCGCGCGATCCGACCGGCGGCTTCGTGATGCTCGGCAAGACATTCAAGGGCATGACCGACGAGGTGCTCGCGTGGCAGACGACCGCGCTCCAGGCGATCTCCGAGGATCGCGATGGCCACATCGTGCTCGTGCGGCCGGAGAAGGTCGTGGAGATCGCGTTCAACGACGTGCAGCGCTCGTCGCAGTATCCGGGCGGCGTCGCACTACGGTTCGCGCGCCTGGTGCGCTATCGCGACGACAAGACGGCGGACCAGGCCGACACGATCGACACCGTGCGCGCGATCGCGATCGCGAGCGGCGCGCTCCGCTAGTCCTCGGAGGTCCCGACCAGGTGATCGAGCTCGGCGGGAACGAACGGCCGCGCGGGCGGCGCCTTCGCCGCGGGAAGATCGACGAGCGTGGTGAACGCGGTGACGACACTCTCGGTGAAGTCCGCGTCCTCGCCGTTGCTGAGGATCGAGATCGCGAAGTGTTGCTCGGGCAGCACGTAGAACGTCGACGAGTAGCTGCGCGTGTTCCCGCCGTGCGACCACACCGGCACGTCGTACCAGGCGCCTCCGATCTGCAGCCCGCGGCCGACGATCAGGCCGAAGCCGTAGCTGCCCTCGAGCTCGGGATACATCGCCACTTGCGGCGACGTCAGCTCGGCGAGCAACGCGGGATCGAGGATCTTTCCATCGCCCTCGACGAGGAACTTCGCGAGGCGCATCTGATCGCTCGGCGTGGACCACACGAGCCCAGCGGGGCGCACGAACCCGGACTCCCAGGTGTTCGCGAGCGGAATGCGATGGGCCGGCGCGCTCCCGTCGGCGCCGACGTCGGAGCCGAAGCCGGTGGCGCAGTCGTCGTCGACCTCGCTGCGCCGCGCGACGGTACGCTTCATGCCGAGGGGCTGGAAGATGTCGTGCTCGACGATGTCCGCCCACGGCCGACCATCGAGCTCCTGATCGATCAGCCCGGCGATCGAGAAGTTCGGGTTGCTGTAGTTCCAGAACGTGCCGGGCGGCACCATCGATGGATAGGACGTGGCGAACGCGCCGTAAGAGTAGCTGGCGAGCGCGTCGTCGGTCGTGGTCGTGGTGAACTCGGCGCCATCGGCGATACCGCCCTGGTGGCTGAGGAGCTGGCGGATGGTCGCGGTCGCGAACTCGGGGCCGACCTGCATGTGCAGCCGCGGCAGGACGTCGGCCACCCGGGTCTCGAGGGTCGCGCCGCCGGCGGCGATCTCGCGGAGCAGCGCGATCGCCGTGATCTTCTTCGTGTCCGATCCGATATCGAACAGCGTGTCCTCGCCGGGCGGCACGCCCACGACGTCCGGATCGGCGTCGCCGTAGCCGCCGACCCACACGATCGTGCCGTCCAGCCACACGGCGACCGAGGCCGCGGTGGCGGTGTTGTGATCCAGGTCGCCCTGGATCGCCTCCGAGAGGCTGGCAAATCGCGGATCCGGATCGGGGTCATCGTGATCGGTACACGAGGCGGCGGTGGCGAGGGTTCCGAGCATCAGCAGGCCACGAGGCAACATTGGCTTCTCCATGACGGCCTCTGCACCGTAGTGAGCGCCGCGCGTTCGCACGCGTGCCGCACTTCTCGAAGCTCGGCGTTCGCGACCGCACGCGTGCGGTGCTGCGCGCGCTCCAGCTCGGGATCCTGTGACGCCTACGCGCGCGCGGCGGCGCTGCGGATCTTCGCGAGCAGGCCGGTCTTTGCCGTTGCCGGCATGAACGCGGCGCGGGCCGCATTCTCGGCGCACTGCCTGATCTCGTCGGCCGTGAGATCGACCGCGGCGGCGATCGCACGATAGTTCTCGCCGATGTAGCCGCCGAAGTACGCCGGATCATCGGAGTTGATGGTGACCGCGACGCCGGCGCGGAGCAGCGTGGCGAAGTTGTGCTGCGCGAGATCCTTGACCACGCGGAGCTTCAGGTTCGACAGCGGGCACACCGTGAGCGGGATGCGATCGCGCGCGAGCCGGGCGACCAGCGCCGGATCTTCGTCGCAGCGCACGCCATGATCGATGCGCTCCACCTTGAGGAGATCGAGCGCGTCGGTGATGTACGCGGCGGGGCCTTCCTCGCCGGCGTGAGCAACGAGGCGCAGGCCCACGTCGCGCGCCTTCGCGTACACCCGGGCGAACTTCGCCGGCGGGTTGCCCTTCTCGCCGGAGTCGAGGCCCACGCCGATGAAGTCCGGACGAAACGGCATCGCGGCCTCGAGCGTGGCGAACGCGTCCTCCTCGGAGAGGTGGCGCAAGAAGCACATGATCAGCTCGGAGGTGATGCCGTAGCGGCGGTGCGCGTCGTCCATCGCGTCGCGCAGGCCGCTGATCACGACCTCCATCGGCACGCCGCGCGCCGTGTGCGTCTGCGGATCGAAGAACAGCTCCGCGTGGACCACGTTGTCGGCGTGGGCGCGCGTGAAGTACGCCATCGCGAGCGCGTAGAAGTCGCGGCGATCGCGAAGCACGTCGCAGCCGGCGTAGTAGAGGTCGAGGAACGACTGCAGGTCGTGGAAGTTGTAGGCGGCGCGCACGGCGTCGACCGAGGCGTAGGGCAGGGAGATGCCGTGCTTGCCCGCGAGGCTGAACATCATCTCCGGCTCGAGCGAGCCCTCGATGTGCAGGTGCAGCTCCACCTTGGGGAGGCGCTGGATCAGGCGCGCACGGGCGGGGTCGATCGGCATGCCCGCTGATACCAGAAAGCTCCGCCCCATGGATCCGACCATCAGGTGTCGCCCGGATCGGGGGATCGAGGTTCAGGCGCACGGCGTACCGGCGCCTCACCCGGTCCCGAATCCAGGCCCGTTCTAACCCCTCATCCGGGTTGCCGCTCGGGGGCGCCACGGGTACGGTCGCCGGCCCATGACCGACGAGACCGCTCCCGTCACCAGCGCGCCCGTGGACTTCGATCCGGTGCCGCCGCTCGCCGAAAAGCTCGGCCTCGCGCGCGGCTCGATCGCCGCGGTGATCGCGCTGCTCGATGAAGGCAACACGGTCCCGTTCATCGCGCGCTACCGCAAGGAGCGCACGGGTGGCCTGGACGAGGTTCAGATCCGCTCGATCGACGAGGAGCGCACGTACCTGGTCGAGCTCGAGACCCGGCGCGCCGCCATCCTCGCGTCGGTCGGCGAGCAGGGCAAGCTGACGCCCGAGCTCGAGGCGAAGCTGCGCTCCGCCACCGGCAAGAGCGAGCTCGAGGATCTCTACGCGCCGTACCGTCCGCGCCGGAAGACCCGCGCCTCGGTCGCGCGCGAGAAGGGCCTGGCACCGCTCGCGGAGCGGATCTCCACGCAGGCCACCGACGGTGATCCGGTCACCGACGCCGCCGCGTTTGTCAACGCCGAGGCCGGCGTCGCCACCGCCGAGGAGGCGCTCGCGGGTGCGCGCGACATCGTCGCCGAGCAGATGGCCGATACCGCCGAGGTCCGCGCGTGGGTCCGCAAGGAGTACGCGGAGCACGGCGAGCTGATCTCGACCGTGGTGCCCGGCAAGGGCGACGAGCCGACGAAGTTCGAGCAGTACTACTCGTTTGGCGAGGCCGTGAAGGCCATCCCGTCGCACCGGTTCCTCGCGATCCGCCGCGGCGAGGCCGAGGGCGTGCTGCGCGCGCAGGTCATCGTCGATCCGGACCGCGTCGGCGAGGGCATCGCGCGCCTCGTGGGGTGGAACGGGCAGTCGCCGTGGGCCGAGCAGCTCCGCGCGGCGATCACCGATGCGCTGAAGCGCCTGCTGTCGCCGAGCGTCGAGAACGACGTGCGCACGGAGCTCAAGATGCGCTCCGACCACGCGGCCGTGGATATCTTTGCCGGCAACCTCCGCAACCTCATGCTCGCCTCGCCGCTCGGTGGCGCGGCCGTGATCGGCGTGGATCCGGGCCTGCGCACCGGCTGCAAGTGCGCCGCGATCGACGCGACCGGCAAGTTCCTCGGCACCGTCACCGTGTTCATCACGCAGGGCGATGCGCAGATGGCAAAGGCGAAGGAGGATTTCCTCGCGTTCGTGCAGAAGTTCGCGCCGCGCGCGATCGCGGTCGGCAACGGCACCGGCGGCCGCGAGGCCGAGGCGTTCGTCAAGAAGTGCCTCGGCGACGCGGGCCTGCGCGAAGGCCCGGACGCTCCGTTCGTGGTCCAGGTCAACGAGGCCGGCGCGAGCGTGTACTCGGCATCCGACCTCGCGCGCGAGGAGTTCCCCGAGCTCGATCTCACGATCCGCGGAGCGATCTCGATCGCTCGCCGGCTCCAGGATCCGCTCGCGGAGCTCGTGAAGATCGAGCCGAAGTCGATCGGCGTCGGCCAGTACCAGCACGACGTGCACCAGTCGCTGCTCTCGAAGAAGCTCGGCGATGTCGTCGAGGATTGCGTCAACAAGGTCGGCGTCGAGCTCAACACCGCGAGCGCGCAGCTGCTCGGCTACGTCGCCGGCATCGGCAAGTCGCTCGCGAAGAAGATCGTGCTCCACCGCGACACGAACGGCGCGTTCTCGGCGCGCGGCCAGCTCATGGACATCTCGGGCCTCGGCCCGAAGGCGTACGAGCAGGCCGCCGGCTTCCTGCGCATCCCGGGCGCGTCGCATCCGCTCGATGCGTCGTCGGTTCACCCGGAGCGGTATCCGCTCGTCGAGAAGATGGCCGCCGACCTCGGGGTCGAGCTGCCGGCGCTGATCGGCAATCAGGAGCTGGTCGACAAGATCGATCTCTCGAAGTACGTCGAGGGTGAGGTCGGCCTGCCGACGCTGCAGGACATCGCGGGCGAGCTCGGCAAGCCGGGGCGCGATCCGCGCGCCGAGTTCTCGCCGCCCGCGTTCCGCGACGACGTCACGTCGATGGAGGATCTCAAGCCGGGCATGGTGCTCGAGGGCGTGGTGACGAACGTCACCGCGTTCGGCGCGTTCGTGGATATCGGCGTGCACAACGACGGCCTCGTGCACGTCTCGCAGCTCGCCGAGCAGTTCGTGAAGGATCCGGCCGAGGTCGTGAAGGTCGGCCAGAAGCTGACCGTGCGCGTGCTCGAGGTCGACACCACGCGCAAGCGCATCGCGCTGTCGGCGAAGCGCGGCGGTCAGTCGAACCGGCAGGCCGCGCGCCAGGGCGATGGTCCGCCGCAGCAGCAGCCCGGTCAGAACCAGGGCAGTCGTCGCGGTGGTCGTGGTCGCGGCGGTGGCGGCGGTGGTCGCGGTCCGCGCAACGATCAGCAGCAACAGGGCGGTCCGCGCAACGATCAGCAGCAGAACGCGCAAGGTGGTTCGCCGCCGATGGGCGATGCGCCGATGGGCGATGCGCCGCAGGGCGAGTCGCAGATGCAGGCCGGTGCGGAGCAGCCGCAGGGCGGTGATCAGGCGCAGGGCAACGAGCGTCGTCAGTGGCGCGAGCGCGGTCCGCGCAACCCGCAGCAGCCGAACGCCGAGGGCGCACCGCCGCAGGGCGCAGCCGAGAACGGTGCGTCGGATCAGCAAGGCGCGTCGGATCAGCAGGGTGCTCCGCAGCAGCAGGGCGCTCCGCAGCAGCAGGGCGGTCAGCGCAGCGATCGCGGTGCCCGCGGCGGTCGCGGACAGGGTGCCGGTCAGCGTCAGGGCGGTGGTCAGCGCGGTCCTCGACAGGGCGGCGGCGGCAACTGGCAGGGCAACCCGAACCAGGGCG
>JBBRED010000112.1:0-21952 GCA_038203335.1 Haliangiales bacterium
GAGCGTGTGATGCGGCCCTCCGGTTGCTGCACGCGTTCGAGCAGGTGCCCCCCTGCAAGGCCAACCAGCAGCGGCTCGGGTGGGCGATGCGGGACCTGCGATCGCTGATCTCGGAGCTGTTCGAATGGGTGATCGCACCGGTCGGGGAGCCGATCCTGTCGGTGGAGTGAACAGTCGCACGGGGTTCCGACGCTGCGACACGTGCGACCTGCGGTGATCGCCCAGTAAAATCTCCACGTTCCACGCGGTCGCCATTGGCACGGCTGGTGGTACACAGCGTCGCGTTCATGCGAGTCCGTTTGCCCATCTCACTGCTCGCGCTCGCCGCGTGCACCAGCTCGCCAGCGGCCGATCAACAGCCGCCCGGCGGCGGAGCGCCTCCGCCCGGCGAGGTCGGCATCGTCACGCTCAAGACCGAGCGGGTCACGCTGCAGGCAGAGCTCGCCGGGCGCACGGCGGCGTCGTTGACGTCGGACGTGCGGCCGCAGGTCTCCGGCATCGTCAAGGCGCGCTCGTTCACCGAGGGCGCGAAGGTCAAGGCCGGTCAGGTGCTGTACCAGATCGACGCCGCCATGTACCGGGCGCAGCTCGACCAGGCGAACGCGGATCTCGCGAGCTCCCGGGCCGCGCTCGAGTCCGCGAAGGGCCGCAACGAGCGGTTCGCGAAGCTCAGCGAGATCGAGGGCGTGTCGAAGCAAGAAGCCGACGACGCGCGCGCGATGTACCAGCAGGCCACGGCCGCGGTCGCGCAGAAGTCCGCGGCGCTGCAGGCCGCGCGCATCAACATCAACTACACCTCGATCACGGCGCCGATCAGCGGCCGGATCGGCACGTCGACCGTCACGGTGGGCGCGCTCGTCACGGCGAACCAGCCGCAGCCGCTCGCGGTGATCCGCTCGCTCGATCCGATCTATGTCGACCTGACCGAGTCGAGCGAGGAGCGCTTGCGGCTCCGCGCGCAGCTGGGCGCCGGCACGCTCCAGGCCGGCACCGCGAAGGTCAAGCTCAAGCTCGGCGATGGCTCGGTCTACAACCACGACGGCACGCTCGAGTTCAGCGAGGTCGCCGTCGACGAGGCCACCGGCACGGTGACCTTGCGCGCCCAGTTCCCGAACCCGGACGACACGCTGTTGCCCGGCATGTACGTCCGCGCACAGCTCGATCAGGCGATCGCGCAGGACGCGATCCTCGCGCCGCAGCAGGGCATCACGCACGACGCGAAGGGCAACCCGGTCGCGATGGTCGTGGCGCCGAACAACACCGTCGAGATGCGCGTGCTCACCACCGACCGCGCGATCGGCGATCGCTGGCTCGTCACGAGCGGCCTCAAGGCCGGCGACCGACTGATCGTCGAGGGCCTCAACAAGATCGGGCCCGGCATGCCGGTCCACGCCACCGAGATCGCACTCAAGGATCCGAACGCCCCCGAGGGCGCGGGCTCCGCGGCCCCTCCCGCCCCTGCTGCGACTGGTTCGGGTTCGACCACTGGTTCCGGTTCTGGCTCGGGCTCTGCAACGAAGAAGTAGCTCTCATGCTCGCCAGGTTCTTCGCCCACAGGCCCGTGTTCGCATGGGTCATCTCGATCGCGATCATGCTCGCGGGCATCGCGTCGATCATGGTGCTGCCGATCGCGCAGTACCCCGATGTCGCGCCGCCGAGCGTGAACATCTCCGCCGGCTACACCGGCGCCTCGGCCGAGACGGTCGAGAACAGCGTCACACAGGTGCTCGAGCAGCAGCTCACCGGCATCGACGGCCTGCTGTACTTCTCGAGCAACTCGAGCTCCGCCGGTCAGGCGAGCATCAACGTCACGTTCCAGCAGGGCACGAACCCCGACGTCGCGCAGGTCCAGGTCCAGAACAAGGTGCAGCAGGCGATTCCCCGCCTGCCGCCCGCGGTGCAGCAGCAGGGCATCGTCGTCGCGAAGAGCCAGACGAACTTCCTGACGATCGTCGCGGTCTACGACGAGACCGACACGTCGAACGAGGGCGACATCGCCGACTACCTGTCGAGCACGCTTTCGGATCCGATCGCGCGCATCGATGGCGTGGGCTCGCTCCAGGTGTTCGGCGCGAGCTACGCGATGCGCATCTGGCTCGATCCCGCGAAGCTCCTCTCGTACCGCCTGATGCCGTCGGACATCGAGGCCGCGGTCGCGATGCAGAACGTGCAGGTCTCCGCCAGCAAGATCGGCCAGCAGCCGGCGCCGAAGGGCCAGCAGCTCAACGCCACCGTCACCGCGCAGAGCAAGCTGCACACGGCGAAGCAGTTCTCCGACATCATCGTCAAGCACGACACCAACGGCGCGATCGTCAAGCTCGGTGAGGTCGCCCGCGTCGAGCTCGGCAACGAGTCGTACGACGTCACCACGCGGCTCAACCGCCATCCCGCGTCCGGTCTCGCCGTGATGCTGGCGCCGAACGCGAACGCACTCGACGTCGCGAGCAACGTCAAGAAGGTGGTCGGCGAGCTCCAGCGATCGATGCCGCCGGGCTGGAAGGTCAGCTACCCGTTCGACTCCACCACGTTCATCCGGATCTCGATCGAGGAGGTCGTGAAGACGCTGCTCGAGGCGATCGGCCTGGTCGTGCTCGTGATGTTCATCTTCCTGCAGAGCTGGCGCGCCACGCTGATCCCCGTGATCGCGGTGCCGGTCGTGCTGCTCGGCACGTTCTGCGTGCTCCGCGTGCTGGGCTACTCGATCAACACGCTGACCATGTTCGGCATGGTGTTATCGATCGGCCTCCTCGTCGACGATGCGATCGTCGTCGTCGAGAACGTCGAGCGCTTGATGCGCGAGGAGAACCTGTCTCCGATCGACGCGACGATCCGTTCGATGAAGGAGATCACCGGCGCGCTGATCGGCGTGGCCACCGTGCTGTCCGCGGTGTTCCTGCCGATGGCGTTCTTCACCGGCTCGACCGGCGTCATCTATCGCCAGTTCGCGGTCACCATCGTGTCGTCGATGCTCCTCTCGGTGTTCGTCGCGGTGACGATCACGCCGGCGTTGTGCGCGTCGCTATTGCGCGCCTCGCACGCCACCGGGCCGCGCCGCGGCCCGTTCGGCCTGTTCAACCGCGCGTTCGAGCGCCTCACGAACGGCTACAAGGGAATCATCGCGTGGATGCTGCGCGGACCGGTCAAGTGGCTCGTGCCCTACGCCGCCATCTGCGCGCTGATGTACGTGTTCGTGACGAAGCTGCCGCAGGGCTTCCTCCCGCAGGAGGATCAGGGCATCGGCATGGTGATCTGGACCCTGCCCGCCGGCGCCACCACCGAGCGCACGCTCGAGGTCGGCAAGCAGGTCGAGAATCACTTCCTCGAGGTCGAGAAGGCGAACGTCGACTCGCTGTTCACGATCGCCGGCTTCTCGTTCGTGGGCGTCGGCCAGAACGCGGGCATGGCGTTCGTCGAGTTCAAGGACTGGGACAAGCGCAAGGGCAAGGACAACACCGCCTCCGCCGTCGCGAATCGCGCGACCGGCATGCTCAGCGTGATCCGCGACGCGTGGGTGTTCTCGCTCACGCCGCCCGCGATCCAGGGCGTCGGCGACTCCGAGGGCTTCGACTTCCAGCTCCAGGCGGCTCCCGGCACCGATCGCGCGGCCCTCTCGCAGTCGCGCGACATGCTGCTCGGCCTCGCGTCGAAGGACCCGAAGCTCGCGGCGGTGCGGCGCGGCGATCTGCCGGAGACGCCGCAGCTCAAGATCGATATCGACCAGGCGAAGGCCGCGGCGCACAACCTGTCGCCCGCGGACGTCTCGCACACGCTGTCGACGGCATGGGGCGGTAGCTACATCAACGACTTCATCGACCGCGGCCGCGTCAAGCGCGTGTTCATGCAGGGCGAGGGCTCCTCGCGCAGCAAGCCCACGGATCTCGATCAATGGTACGTGCGCGGCTCGACCGGTGAGATGACGCCGTTCTCGGCCTTCGCCACCACGCAGTGGACGTACGGCGCGGAGACCCAGGCCCGCTACAACGGTCTCGCCTCCGCGAACATCCAGGGCGCCGGCGCGCCGGGGACCAGCTCCGGTGCCGCGATGGACGAGATGGAGAAGCTCGCGAAGGAGCTGCCGCCGGGCACCACGTTCTCGTGGAGCGGCCTGTCGGACCAGGAGCGCCTCGCGAGCGGTCAGACGCTCAAGCTCTACGGCATCGCGATCCTGCTGATCTTCCTCTGCCTCGCGGCGCTCTACGAGAGCTGGTCGGTCCCGTTCTCGGTGCTGCTCGTGATCCCGCTCGGCGTCGTCGGGGCCGTGCTCGCCGCGAAGTTCCGCGGGCTCGAGAACGACGTCTACTTCCGCGTCGCGCTGGTCACCACGATCGGCCTCGCTTCGAAGAACGCGATCCTCATCGTCGAGTTCGCCGAGGAGGCGTACCACCGCGGGGCCTCCGCGATCGACGCTGCCGTCAGCGGCGCGCGCCTCCGACTGCGGCCGATCATCATGACCTCGCTCGCGTTCGTCGCCGGCGTGCTACCGCTCGCGGTCTCCACCGGCGCCGGTGCGAACAGCCGCGTCTCGATCGGCACCGGCATCGTGGGCGGCACCATCACCGGCACGGTGCTCGCGATCTTCCTCGTCCCCGTGTTCTTCGTGCTCGTGCGCAAGCTGGTGCGCGGAAAGCGGACGCTGTCGTGAAGCGCGCACTCCTCGCCCTCGTTCTCGCGGGCTGCACGTCGATGGCGCCGACGTACGAGCGCCCCGTGTCGCCGGTCCCGCAGCAACTGCCCGGTGCCGCCGCGGCGAGCACGCAGGCGCAGCTTCCGCTCGGGAACTTCGTGCGCGACGGCAAGCTGCGCGAGGTGATCGTCCAGGCGCTCGCGCAGAATCGCGATCTCCGCGCGGCCGCGCTCTCGATCGAATCGGCGCGGCAGCAGTACCGGATCCAGCGCGCCCAGGCGCTCCCCGCGATCGATGCGGACGTGTCGGTGACCAGCGCGCGCTCGATCGTCGGCCCCGACAACGCCGCGGCGAGGTCCACGCTGTACTCCGCGCAGGTCGGCATGGCCGCGTGGGAGATCGATCTGTTCGGCCGGATCAAGAGTCTTGCGAACGCGCGCGAGCATCAGTACGTCGCCACGATCGAGAACGCCAAGGCCACGCGGATCAGCCTGATCGGCGAGCTGTGCACCGCGTACGTCGCGCTCGCCGCCGATCAGAGCCGGCTCGCGATCGCACGCGACACCGCCGAGCTCGCGAAGAAGACCATGGAGCTGACCGATCAGCTCGTCACCGGCGGCATGTCGAACCGCGGCGACTTCTACCAGGCGTCGACCGTGTACCAGCAGGCGCGCGCCGACGTGGCGCTGCTCACCGCGGCGATCGCGCAGGATCGCAACGCGCTCGAGCTGCTCGCCGGCGGTCCGGTCGCGGATACGCTGCTGCCTACCGCACTCCCCGAGCAACTCGACTGGTTCGCCGAGGTCCCGACCGGCCTGTCCTCGGCCGTGCTGCTCGAGCGCCCCGACGTCCTCGCCGCCGAGCACGATCTGATGGCCGCGAACGCGAACATCGGCGAGGCCCGCGCACGGTTCTTCCCGTCGATCACGCTGACCGCGAGCGGCGGCCTCGCGAGCCTCACGCTCGCCGCGCTGTTCACCGGCCCGGCGGCCGTGTTCGCGCTCGTACCGTCGATCGGCGTGCCGCTGTTCCGCGGCGGCGCGAACCGCGCGAACCTCGCGTACACGAAGGCGCAGAAGGAGCTGTTCGTCGCCACCTACGAGCGATCGATCCAGGTCGCGTTCCGCGAGGTCGCCGATGCGCTCGCCGTGCGCGGCACGATCGAGGAGCAGCTCGCGGCGCAGGGCGCGCTCGTCGAAGCATCCGTCAAGGCCGTCGAGCTCGCTCAGGGCCGTTACAAGGGCGGGATCGATCCGTTCCTGTCCACGCTGATCTCGCAGCGCGCCCTCTACGGCGCGAAGAACTCGCTGGTGTCCACGCAGCTCGCCGCGCTCGTCAACCGGGTCACGCTGTACCGCGTGCTCGGCGGCGGTCTTCGTTGAACCCGCGCGTTCTGTTCATGCACAGCGGCGGCTTCACGTCGCGGCAGTGGAGGCGCCTGGTCACGGATCTCGGCGCCGATCACGAGATCGTGAACCCGGACCTGATCGGCTACGGCAGCGAGTCGCCGTGGCCCGCCGGCGCGCCGTTCCACTTCCACCGCGACGTCGATCGCCTCGTGGGGATGCTCGGCGACACGCCGGCCCACCTCGTCGGCCACTCGTACGGCGGCCTGCTCGCGATGCACGTCGCGCTCCGGGCGCCGGCGAACGTGCGCTCGATCGCGGTGTTCGAGCCGGTGACGTTCGGCGTGCTCGGCCCCGAGGATGGCGAGACCCGCGCGATCATCGATCTGCTGCCCGCGTATCAGGCCGATGCGAACGGCATCGACGAGGCGTGGCTCGCCGGCTTCGTCACGTGGTGGCAGGGCCCGGGCGTGTGGCAGAGCCTCGCGCCCGAGACCCAGCAGGCGTTTCGCGACGTCGGCTGGAAGCTGTCGCAAGAGGTCGCGTCGCTCTCGCTCGATCCGACCTCGCGCGAGACCTACGCGACGATCACCGCGCCGACGCTGGTGCTCGGCGGCGCGCTCACGCAACCCGCGGAGATGCAGGTGATCCAGCGCCTCTCGGCCGCGCTACCGAACGGAACGCTCAAGGTGTTCCCCGGCATGGGGCACATGGGCCCGATCACGCACGGCACCGAGGTGAACGCGGCGATCGCGGCGTTCATCCGGGCGCACTGAGCTACGGGGCGAAGACCTGCACCTCGGCGAGGCTCAGGTAGTCCCAGTTCCGTAGCTGCACGCGCACGTAGCGACCATGCGTGCCGGGGGGGAGCGGGAACTCCAGGTTGGCCGGGCCAGGATTGCCCGCAGCGACATTCCACGAAACCCCATCGTTCGACACCAGAAGGTCGAAGTTCGAGAGGCGCTCGGGGTTGGAGTCCGTGCGGTTGAACAGCTTCACCCCGCCGATCGCACGATCGGATCCGAGATCGACCTGCCACCACGGCTGGTACTGCAGCGCGGTGTGCGTGACCGAGTTGTGGAAAAAGTTTCCGTCGGTGTTGTTGTCGACGGCTCGCGACGCAGCGCCGCCGAAGTCCGTGCTCGAGCTCCACGCCGTATGGAATGCGGCGATGTTGTCGGGCTGGTTGAAGACGCGCCAGTGGAAGTTGTCCCAGTGGCCGTTGTTGACGAACATCTCGAAGATCGCGTTGCAGTCCGTGGTCGCGTTCGGGAACTGGAATCCCGAGAAGACGCCGAGCGCGCCGAAGTCCGACACGATGTCTCCGTGATGGCGCGTGGTGTTTGCCCGGCACGCCCCACCGACAAAGATCTTCCGGTACTGGTTGAAGAAGTTGTAGCCGAACGCCTCCGTGCCCGCGGCCTGGATCCGCGGATCGCTGATCGAGACCTCCGACGACACCGTCCTGACGGTGTCGCCGAGGTAGACCGCGCTCGTGCCGAGATCCTGACCGAGATGCACGCCGAGCATCCGCGCGGCCGTCGACGGCGCGTTCTGCACGCCAGCCGGCGTCAGGCGCATCATGCCCTCGTCGGTCTCGACGTCCATCGCGTTCGCGGCGCTGTCGGGATGCAGCGTCAGCTCGAGGACGCGCTCGTTCGATGCGTCGAGGCCGATCAGCCGATCCGTTCCCGGAGCCTCCGGGCGCACTTCCCACGTCGTCACTCCCAGGTCCGCGGTCGTGCCCGCCGACGCCGCCAAGATCGCGACCGGCGACTCGGTTGAATCGCTCGGGACCGTACAGCCGGCGAACGCAGCGATCGACAGGACACTCGTTACAAGATTCTTCATGTTCATCTCCTCACCCCGGTAGTGCGCTCGACCGGCCGCGCGTTGCAGGGGCGGCCGGCGAGGTGTCGCAGGGGGGAGAGCGGGCGCGTTCGCCCGGTCAGTTCCAGAGCTTGTTCGAGTAGTTCGCGTGCGCGATGGCCACGAGCTCCGGCTCCTGGTGGTACTCGGCGAGCGCGACGAGCAGCTCGCTCGCTTCGCCATGGCCGAGCGCGTCGATCCACGGCGTGTCGGACTTCGTCGCCCACATCAGCTCGAGGTTCGAGCGAACTTCGGCGCGCATGGAATCGGAGAGCAGCTCGGGCGGAGCGCCGAAGCCGACGACGCGGCGGAGCAGACCGCGGCGCATCGCCTCGCCCTCGGGCAACCGGCCGGCGCCCCAGGTCAGGATGCAGGCGATGACGACGAACGCGAGCGCGGGCGCCGCCATCCAGAGGAAGCGCTCGTACATCCAGATCGCGGGCGCGGCGAAGAACAGCGCGGCCATCCACGTGTGCCAGCGCAGATACCCGAGCATCACCGACTTCCGCTGCAGCGGGATCTTGATGCGTTGCTCGGAGCCGTCTGCCGCGCGGATGACGTACGCCGAGTGCTCGGGCCAGATGGGCAGGAGCATCCGGTAGAAGCTGGTGACGACCTGCTCGTGATCGAGGCGATCGATGACGCCGTAGTCATCGGTCCGGAACCAGGTCACCGCCTCCTGCGTCTCCTGCGTCTGCACGCCGAAAGGCTAGCACGGAGATCCTCGTTGACTTCGATCCTCTTGATCCTTACAACGAGGGCTCCATGTTCTGCGTTTGCTCGTCGTCAGCGTCGTCGCGCGGCTCGGTCCGAGCCGCTTCGTACGCCTGCGTCTAGAGCCGCCTTCCTAACCAGATTCCCGGCCCGTGACCAAGCGTCGCGGGCCGTTTGCGTTTCGGCCTTCGCCGACACGCACGTCGGCGATGTTCGCGGGCCGGCCACCCGCAGTGGAGATACGGGACATGAAGGAGAAGTTGCTCATCAACGTCGGAACGATCGGTCACGTCGACCACGGCAAGACCACGCTGACCGCTGCCCTCACGCAGGTGATGGCGGCGAGAAACGGTGGAGAGGCGCGTGCGTTCGATCAGATCGACAGCGCCCCGGAGGAGCGGAAGCGCGGCGTGACCATCAACCTGGCTCACGTCGAGTACGAGTCCGCGACGCGCCGGTACGCGCACGTCGACTGCCCGGGTCACGCCGACTACGTGAAGAACATGATCACGGGCGCCTCGCAGATGGACGGGGCGATCCTGCTCGTCGATGGCACGCAGGGCGGCCAGGACCAGACGCGCGAGCACGTGCTGCTCGCGCGCCAGGTCGGTGTGCCGCACCTGGTCGTGTTCATCAACAAGCTGGACGTCGCCGACCCGGAGCTGGTCGACCTGATCGTGCTCGACATCGACGAGCTGCTCCGGCAGTTCGGCTACATCGATGTGCCCGTCGTGAAGGGCTCCGCGCTCGGTGCGCTGACGGCGATCGCCGCCGGCAATCTCACCGATCCGTGGATCGCCACGATCGACGAGCTGGTCGCGACGCTCGACCGTGCGATCCCCGCGCCGATCCGCGACGAGGGCGCGCCGTTCATGATGCCGGTCGAGGGTGTGCACACCATCGATGGCATCGGCACGGTCGTCACCGGCCGGGTCTCCCGCGGCACGATCGCCGTGGGTGACACGCTCGAGATCGTCGGCCGCAAGGACGGCGAGCTCAGGACGGTCGTGATCACGGGCATCGAGTCGTTCCACCGCGAGCAGCGGATCGCGAAGGCCGGCGAGAACGTCGGTCTGCGCCTCCGCAGCATGCCGCGCGACGAGATCGCGCGCGGTCACGTGCTCGCGCTGCCCGGCTCGATCCAGTCCCACGCGCGGTGCCGCGCGGAGCTCTACCTCCTCACGGCCAAGGAGGGCGGTCGCGCGAAGCCGATCCGCACGGGCTACCGGCCGCAGCTGTTCGTCGGTGCGATCGACGTGACGGCCAAGCTGGAGACCATGGCAGACCTGGCACCGGGTGGGCGCGCGGAGGTCGACCTCGCGCTCGACCGGGCGATCGCACTCGAGCCGGGCGTGCGGTTCGCGCTCCGCGAGGGCGGTAAGACGATCGGCGCCGGTGTGGTCACCACCGTGACGTGACTGCGAGGGGCTCACCGGAAGGTGGGCCCCTTGGTTTTTCGGTGCCGCGGTCGACTCGATCGGTATGGAGTCAGGCGAAGGATCGCGTCCGCTCTCGGCGAAGGCTCTGCGCGCGCTCCTCAGGACCTCCGGTGCCGGCGCTCCGAAGCACGCCGAGGAGCTGAGGCCCCTCGATCTCGTGAAGCTGACCCTCCCTGCCCCGCTGCGCCGCACCACGGCCGCCGGGGAGATCGACGTGCCACCGCCGCGCCGCTGCCCGCGCAACGCAGAGCCCACCTGGCAGATCCCGCGGAGCGGTCGGTTCTCACCGGCCGACGTCGTGCGACGCCTGTTCGGATCCCGTCGCTGAGCGACCGCGTCAGACCCCGCTGCTAGGGTCCGCGGCATGACGATGGACGTCGATCCGAGCGCCTGGCACCGCATCTCGCACGTCGTGCTCGAGACTACCCATGGCGACGAGCGCGCGGCGCTCGCGTTACTCCAGGACTGCTACCTCGAGATGGCGAGTCGGCTGGTGGTCACCGAGCAGGCGAGCACGAACTGGCTCGACGGCATCTCGATGTTCTGCCAGATCGCCGCCGATCGGCTGGGTGACGAGGCGAGCTACTTCGTCGGAGCCACGCGCGGCGATGAAGCGCAGCGCCTCGGCAAGCTCCAGGGCACGCACGAGGAGGCCACGCGGTTCGCCGCGTCGCTTCGCGCCCGGTTCGAGACGTTCGAGCACACGCGCACGCCCGAGGTCGACACCGACGAGCACGTCGCGCTCGTCGATCAGATCTAGCGCCTCCTACCGGAACGCGCCGAACACGGCGATCGGTCCCTTGCGCCAGAAGCACTCGGGCCGCGCGAAGCCCGCATCGGCGAGCAGCGAGAGCTCGGTGGCGAGCGGGTGGTACGTGTCCTCCTGCGACCACTGCGCGAACAGTGCGTCGGCCTCGCCGCGCCCGATGCCGTGGGTTCCCATGCCCGCGCTCCACACGCGGAACATGCGCGCGTGCTCGGGACCCGCAGGATACACCACCGCATCCGCGCTGAGAAACAGGCCGCCCGGATCGAGCGCCGCGTGGATCCGCATGTACAGCGCGCGCTTCGCACGCACGTCCGCGACGTGGTGGAGCGCGAGCGACGCGACGACGGCGTCGCATGCCGGAATCGCATCGTCGAACGACGAGCGCCGCAGCTCGACGCGCTCGCGGTGCGGCGCGAGGCGCGCGCTCGCCGCTTCGACCATCGCCGGATCGATATCGATCGTCACCGCGCGTGCGCGCGGGATGCCATCGAGGATCGCACCGGCGAGAGCCCCCGTACCCGCGCCGAGATCGACGACGAGCGGGTTCGCGGGCAGGACGTCGGCGAGCAGCGCCACGACCTCGCCGATCATCTCCTCGTAGCCGGGGATGAACCGCCGGATCTGCCGGTCGTAGTCCGCGGCCTCCACGCCCAGGTGACTCGCCACGCGGTGCTCGCTCACTCCCCCTCCTCCTCGCTCGTCGGTGGCGATGCGCTGCCGAGGTTCGGATCGGGCTCACCGGCGACGCGGTACTCCTCGCCGAGCCACTTTCCGAGATCGACCAGATGGCAACGCTCGCTGCACAGCGGCCAGAACTTGTTGCCGTCCTTGACCGCCGGCTTACCGCACAACGCGCACGGGCGCGTCGGGCTCATCCACCAGACCCCAGGCCGAGCGCGGCGCACCGCGCGTCGAGGTACGAGCGAGAGATGCCGAGGTCGGCGGCGGCGCCATCGCGATCGCCGAGGTGGCGGCCCAGCGCCTGCACCACGGCTTCGGACTCCGCGGTGGCGAGCGCATCGCGCATGGTCTTTGGCGGCGGTGCGACCATACCGGCGACGCGCGTCGACACCATCGATCCGGTGAGCTCGGTCGCGTCGCCGGCGAGCACGAGCATGCGCTCGATCTCGTTCTCGAGCTCGCGGATGTTGCCGGGCCACTGATACGCGACGAGCCGAGCGAGTGCGCTCTGCGAGAGCCGCGGTGCCGGAGTCTGCTGGTTGCGCCAGTGCTTGCCGACGAAGTGCTGCGCGAGCCGCGGGATATCCGCGGTGCGCTCGCGCAGCGGCGGCACGGTGATCTTGAGGACGTTGACGCGATAGAAGAGGTCCTCGCGGAACTGCTTGTGCTGGACCATCGTGGCGAGGTCCTTGTGCGAGGCCGCGATGATCCGCACGTCGACGCGCACGGGCTTCGTGCCACCGACGGGCGTGAACGTACCCTCCTGCAGTACGCGGAGCAGCTTCACCTGCAACGCCGCGGACATGTCGCCGATCTCGTCGAGGAAGAACGTGCCGCCGTCGGCGGTCTGGAACAGGCCCGGCTGATCCTTCACCGCACCCGTGAACGCGCCGCGTACGTGGCCGAACAGCGCGCTCTCGAGCAGGTTGTCGTTGAACGCGGAGCAGTTCTGCACGATGAACGGCTTCTTCGCGCGCGGCCCGTGATAGTGGATCGCGCGCGCGATCAGCTCCTTGCCGGTGCCGCTCTCGCCGTGCACGAGCACGGTAGCCTCGCTCTTCACGACCTTCGCGAGCAGCTTGACCACGTCGCGCACCGCCGGTGCGTCGCCGACGATCTCGTTGAACGGATGACTGAACGCGGTGGTGGGAATCTCGATCGGCAACGCGCGCTCGACCGCCGCCGCCGCCGCCGCCACGATGTCGCGCACGCGCGGCAGGTCCGCCTTGGACACCACCGGCGCGACCGCCGTGAGGATCTTCGCGTCCTCGGCCGAGGAGCCGATCGTGGTGATCAGGCCCTGCTCCATCGCCGTGGGATCCTCGTCGTGCGCGCCGGTCGCGAACACGATTCCGAGCAGGCCGGCGACACCGAGCACCGGCGCCGCGACGATCGTCATGCCGGCGTGGCACGTCTTCACGACGCCGCCGCGCTCCTTGGTCTTCGTGAACTGCGCGGCGAGATCCGTGAGCTCCTTCGCGCACGCGGCGCCGTGGAGGCCCTTCACGCTCTCGCAGGTCTTGTGCGACGTGCGGTCATAGCCGCCGCCCTTCGCGTCGGTCAGGCCGAGCTCGAGGCCCCACCACCGGCGAAGCAGGTCGCGCGCCATCGCGACCTCCGCTAGTCCATCAAAGGTCAGTGCCACCGCGCGCCACTATAGCTCAACGTGACCACCGTGCCTCGTCGTGGAGCCGCGCTCGTCCTTCGTTAACGAGCTTGTCGAGATGAGCGCGAAGCGAGCGCTCGGCGAGTGGCCACAGCATGCGCGGCGTCTCGCCATAGGCGATCGGGAGCAGCCCATCGAGGGAGGTCGGCTCCGCGGTGAGCGATGCGAGCACGCGATCCTCTCGCATCCGGCGGTGTGCGAGATACTCGCGAAGCTTCGCGGGGCCATCCGTGATCGGCGGGCCGTGTGCCGGGAGCAACGTCGCCGCGGGCCGCGCGAGCAAGCGCTCGAGCGATGCAAGGTACAGCGCCATGTCGCCCTCGCTCGGATCGATCAAGATCGTGCCGATGCCGGCGACCATGTCGCCCGCGATCGTCGCGCGCGAGGCCGCGTGCTCGAAGCACAGGTGGCCCTCCGCGTGCCCGGGCGTGTGGACCGCGGTCAGGCCGTGCACGAGCTCGCCGTCCTCGATCACCTGCGTGACCTCCACGATGCCCTCGAGCCGCCGCGCGGTCGCGGCGTGCGCCGCGATCGGCACGCCCCAGCGCGCGGCCAGCGCCGCCGCGCCACCGATGTGGTCGCCGTGGTGGTGGGTGAGGAGCACGCAGGCGATCGGGACCCCGGCCAGGTAGCGGTCGAGGGCCACCTGCTGATCGGGGTACGGGCTACCGGGATCGACGACCGCGACCGGTCCGATCTCGTCGCCGGGCGGCCCGACCAGGTAGACGTTGGTGTGGGCCGCCGGCGGGAGCGTCGGGGTGCGCAGCGCAAGCACCCGAATACCTGGAACAACCGCCGCGACGACGGGCGTCTCGTCCACGCCCGACGGCGCCGGTGCTGCGGCGCGCACCTGCTCGTACAGGGTTTCGATCGTGCGGATGGACATCCGTTACAGCACCCCACCCGTTACCGAGACGTCTTGCAAAGAGGATGACGTCGGCGCGGGCATCTCCTAGACTATAGGCAAGCGCCCTCATGGTCAGCGTCACGGCCCGCAAGATTCGTGAGCTCGGTACCGAGAGGCCGTCCGGCGCGAGCGGACGCCTCTACACCGGGTACCTGATCTCGTATCCATATATCGGGCGAGGCATGGTGATCTTCCGCGATCCGCACGGCCATCGCATGATCACCACGCCGGTGCGCCGCGTCCTGGGCGAGCCCGGCGGCAAGATGATCTACGTCGAGACCGAGAACAGCGTGTACCGCCTGGAGATCCACGGCGAGCCGCTGTTCCCGATGCGCGCGGCCGGCGAGTAACGTTCAGGCAGGCCACTCCGGCACCGAGCCCTCGCGGTGCTCGCGACCAAACCGTGAGAACAGCGACCGCATCGCCGGACGCGTCCTACTTCGCGAGGCGGTCGCCGAGGCCGCGAACGTCCGCGGAGCCGAGCGACTTCGCGAACACCATCGGCAGCTCCGCGATCGGCGTCTTCGCGCGCTTCGCGAGCTCGGCGAGATAGTGCGCGTTGAGCGCGCGGCGATCGCGCGACAGGCTCGCGTGAGCGGTGACCTCCGCGAGCGGAGTGGTGAGCGCGGGATCGGCGACGAGCGCATCGAGCACGCGCGCGAGCGGCGTTCCGGCCGGGAACCGCTCCGGGTAGAGCTGATTGACGACGAGCTGCTGCGGCACGATGCCGAGGGCGATCAGCTTGTCCTCGAGCTCGATCGCCTCGTTGACCGGCATCTCCTCGGCGAGCGTGACGAGGATCGCAGCGGTGCGCCGCGAATCGGAGAGCAGCTCCTTCACCGTGCGCGCGTCACGGGTCAGCGGGCCTTCGGGGACCGTATCGACGATCACCCACGGCACGCGGAGCATCGACACCGAGTGACCCGACGCGGGCATGTCGAAGATCACGGTGTCCCACACCGGCTTGCCGCGCTTGGTCTCCTCGGTGTGGAACCAGGCCTTGCCGAGCAGCGCGTAGTCATCGAGGCCCGGGATGGCGCGGAGGAACGCGCGGGTCACGCGGTTCTCGAACACCATCTCGTAGACGCTCTTGAACTTCAGGATCATCAGGCCGTACTCGGCGAGCGCCGAGGCCGGGGTCGCGTTGACCGCCCACAGGTTGTTTGCGAGCTGCACCGGCTCGGTGCTGACCGCCGGCTTATCAAAGTAGTTACCGAACCGATCGTTCGCGTTGGTCTCGTAGAGCAGCGTCTTCTTGCCGGCGGCGGCGCACTGACCGGCGATCGCGGCGGCCACGGTGCTGCGGCCGACGCCGCCCTTGCCGAGAACGAGGATGAGGCGCCGGTCGTACTGCGGGGCGATCATGGTGCTGAGGCTTTGTCTTCCACGACAACGGCCACGCCGGAAGCCTGCGCGCTACGATATCCGAGCAGCTTGCGCAGGACCCACACGCCGTCATCCGGGGTGATATCGACCTGGATGTTGACGACCTTGTCGGCGCCCAGGGACTTCGCCGCGGCCAGGAGCATGCGGTTCACCACCCGATCGAGATCCACATGGCCCGGGATCGGGATGAACAGGAAGTAGGCGCTGGTGACCTGCGCGTGAACCACCGCGATCGGGCGGAGGTTCGGACCCACATACAGCGACTCCGGCTGGACGCGGACCGTGGTCACGGACGAGCACGCAGACGCGACAACCATCACGGCTGCGAGTGCGAGGCTCCGGGGCCTGGACATGTGCGCACGCTAACACGGCGGTGATCGGCCAGCGATGCTAGGATCCCGGATCGTGGTGCGGAGGCTGACCACGCTCATCCTGAGCGCACTGGTGATGCTGGCTCCCGCGACGAGTGTCGCGGACGAGCGAGCCGCCGTGACCGGTCCGGAAGCGGCGCTCAACCTGAAGATCGCCGTGTGGCGGTTCGACGCCCTCGGCATCGAGCCCGAGCTCGTTGCGCGGCTCGAGACGCTGTTCCGCATGGAGCTCGCGCGGCTCTCGAAGGTGCCGCTACCGACCCGCCGCGACATCGAACGGTCGGTCACCGCGGACCAGCAGCAGTGCACCGGCGAAGAGAAGTGCCTCGCCGCGGTCGGCAAGAAGCTCGGCGTCGACATCGTGGTCACCGGCACGGTCGGCGCGATGGGCTCGGCGTACGTGCTCAACATCAAGGCCGTCGACACCGCGACCGCGAAGCAGGTACAGCGCATCCAGAGCGATCCGCTTCGCGGCAGCCCCGACGAGCTGATCGAGGGCGTGCGCGTCGCCGCGTACAAGCTGCTCGCGCCCGAGCAGCTCCACGGATCGATCCAGATCCAGACCGATATCGTGGGCGCCGAGGTCAAGCTCGACGGCCGACCGATCGGCAAGACGCCGCTGCCGAACCTCGGGATGATCGGCAAGCTCGGCCTCGGCAAGCACGACCTCGTCGTGCAGGCGCCCGGCTACGATCCGTTCAGCGACGAGGTCGACGTGCACTTCCAGAAGGTCGCCCGCGCCGAGGTGCGGCTGCTCGCGAGCAAGGAGACCATCGGCACCGGCCGGGTCGCCACCGTGGTGCGGAAGCCGTTCTACACGCGGCCGTGGTTCATCGCGATCGTCGGCGTCGCGGCCGTCGGGCTCGGTGCGTGGATCGGCTACCAGGCGGGCCACGTCGACGTGCGCGACTGCGGCACGGGGACCAGCCCCACATGCTGAACCGCGCCGCGCTGGCGCTCGTGCTGCTCACCGCGCAGGTCGCGGCCGCGGATCGCGTGGTCGCGCTTGCGCCGCTGTCCACGCTCGGCACCGAGGACACCTCGGCGTCGACGAAGAAGCTGACCGGCCAGATCGAGGTGGCGCTCGCCGCGCTGCCCGGCACCAAGGTCGTCACCACCGCCGCGGTGGTCGAGGCGATCAAGCGCGCGAAGAAGCCCCAGCTCAAGCTGTGCGAGCGCGAGGCGGCGTGCCTCGCCGAGCTCGGCAAGCTGGTCGGCGCGAACATCGTGATCGACGGCGAGGTCGGCGGCCTCGGTGACTCGAAGATCGTCTACCTCGGCGCGACCGATGTGGCGTCGGGCAAGGAGCTGCGCTCGACCACGCTGCAGGTCGGCGCGAACGACGATGGCGGCGGGCCGAACGGCGCAGCGGTGCGGTTGCTCGAGCCCGATCGCTACCGCGGCACGCTGAAGTTCGTGATCGACGCGAAGGGCGCGACCGTGTTCGTCAACGGCACCAAGGTCGGGCTGTCGGCGAGCGGTGACATCGCGCTACCGGTCGGCACGCAGGCCGTGCGCGTGACGCATCCCGAGTACCGGGACTTCGTGAAGTTCATCGACGTCGACTACGGCAAGACCACAGATGTGACCGTGGGCATGACGCAGTACCCGATCATCCAGCACGACCTGCAAGGCAAGCCGATCAGCACGGACCGGATCACGTATATCAACCCGCCATGGTATCGCCGGCCGATCGCGGTCGGCGTCGGCGCGGCCGTGCTGACGGTGGTGACCGCGATCGTCGTCGCGAACCTCGTGCACTCGTTCCCCGATGGCGAGTGCCGCAAGGTCGGCGGCGCCGCCTGTTGATCTAGACGCTTCGCGTTGCTGCGCGCCCCACGTTCGTGGGGCTTGCGCTATCGGACGACGTTCCAGAGCTGGTTGATCTTCTTGTTCGCCGCGGCGAAGTCCTGGTCGCCGTACTTCTGCAGCACGTCCTTCAGGCCCTCGGTGAGCTGCGCCTGCGTGGGCTCGTCGACCGAGGCGGACTTCACGCGGTTCTGGAGCCGCTGCACCTTCGCGCCGATGAACGCGCGGTTGACCTGGATGGCGTCGATCGTCGCGACGAGCTGCGTCGCGAGGATGAAGCCGCGGGTCCAGTCGCTCTCGCCGAGCGCCTTCGTGACCTCGGACTCGAGGTTCGCCTGCGCGCCGAGATCCGCGCCCATCAGGCCCTTCTTCGCCATCGCGGACTTCGCGCGTGAGACCAGCGCATCGACCTCCTTGCGCGAGTAGTTGCCGTTCTTCGGCGGCGCGACTTGCTGGATGATCATCGGCGATCCGCCGGCGTTGCAGCCCTCCTTCCAGCGGTCGGCGCTCGCGCCCTCGGCGGCGAGCACCTCCTTCATCTTCGTCAGCGCCTCCCTCTCGCGGATCGCCACCGCAGCCTCTCGCTGCGCCACGGAAGCCTCGCGCTGTGCCAGACCACCGACCTTGTCGAGCTTGCTCGAGAGCGCCGTCAGCTCGCTCGACGTGTTGTCGAGCGTCTTGTCCTGTTGCTCGATCTGGCTATCGATCTCCGCCTTCTTCTTCTGCAGATCGGCCAGCGCCTTCGCATCACCGCCGGGCTCCTGCGCCTTCTTGATCTCGTCGCCGATCTTCGTCGATTCGTCCTGAAGCTTTTGCTTCTGCGCGAGCAGAGCATCGCGGCGAGCGACCAGCTCCTGCTGCGCTTTCACCGCCGCTGGATCCGGAGCGGCTTCGCCCTCGCTCCCTTTGCCTTTACAGCCGGTGGCGCCGAGCACGACGCAAAGAACGAGGATCCCCACGGTCCGCATACGGGCCATTTTACACTAGAGTCCGGCCATGCTGCTGTATCAGGATCCGCGCGCTCCGAACCCTCGCCGGGTCCGGGTGTTCCTGGCCGAGAAAGGTGTGGCGTACGACACGATCGAGGTCCTGATCGCCGACCGGGCGCACCAGACGCCAGAGTTCCGCAAGAAGAACCCGATCGCGCTCCTGCCCGTCCTCGAGCTCGGCGACGGCCGGGTGCTGCGCGAGTCGATCGCCATCTGCAGGTACATCGAAGAGACGCACCCGGAGCCGAATCTGTTCGGTGCCGACGCGTGGGAACGCGCACAGGTCGAGATGTGGAACCGACATGCGGAGCTCGAGCTGCTGTGGCCGATCGCGCAGATCTTCCGCAACACGCACAAGTTCTGGGAGGGCCGCATCAAGCAGGCTCCGGACTTCGCGCTGCTCATGCGCGAGCAGCTCGGTGAGCGCCTCGAGTGGTTCGAGAGCGAGCTCGGCCGGCGCACGTTCATGGCCGGCGACCGCTACACGATCGCGGATATCACCGCGATGTGCGCGCTCGACTTCGGCAAGGTCTCCGACGTGCGACTCAAGGCCGAGACGCATCCGAACCTCGTCGCGTGGCACGAGCGCGTGACCGAGCGACCGAGCGCCAAGGCGTAGCTCGGCGACCGACCTTCGGGCAGACTTCCGACATGGAAGAAACCGTCGGAGACATCACGATCCATCGCGAGGGCAACGGCCTCGAGACCCAGTGGGAGCTGATCGGCCCGAAGGGCACGTTCCCGTTCCGCGCCGATGCGGACGGCACGCTGCCGCTGACCGCGGCCGGCCTCGCCTCCGTCGGCGTGACCGCCGAGACGCAGGACGCCGTCGTCAAGGCGCTGTGGCGGTTCACCCCCGCCGAGGTCCGCCAGCTCACGATCGACGGCGCGGTCGTGAAGAAGCACGGCCTCTGACCGGTGAGGGCTACCGGCCTTCGCCGCGATCATAGGCATCGCGCGAGGTCTGGATCACCTCGAGGGCCTGCGCTCGACCGAACATGTCGCCGACGTCGACCTGGTCGCCCTTCCCTTCGAGGACCTTGTAGTCGCGGAAGAACCGATCGAGCTCGCGCACGATGTGCGGCGGCAGCTCCTCGAAGGTCTGGTAGTGCGCGTACGCCGGATCGTCGATGCAGACCGCGACGATCTTGTCGTCGCCGCCGTGCTCGTCGGTCATCCGCATGCCGCCGAGCGCGCGCGCGCGGACGATGGTCAGCGGATGCACCGGCTCCTGCATCAGGACGAGGATGTCGAGCGCGTCACCGTCGTCGGCGTGGGTGCGCGGGATGAAGCCGTAGTTCACCGGGTAGTGCACCGCCGAGTAGAGGACGCGGTCGAGGCGCAAGAGGCCCGTCGGCTTGTCGACCTCGTACTTGAGATGCGAGCCGCGCGGGATCTCGATCACCGCCGGGACGAACGGGCCGATGTCAGCGGGGACCGCAATGTCGTGGACGGGGTGCACGCCCCAGAGCTTACACGGAGCCGGCGAGCTGCCCGCAGGCCGCCGCGACATCCGACCCACCGGAGTAGCGACGGTGCGTGGCGAGCCCGGCCGCGCCGAGGACATCGCGAAATGCCGAGAGCCGCGGCGACCGCGCGAACGGATCGCCGTCGCCGAGCGAGTTGTAGTCGAGTAGCGAGATCCGCGGGCGACGACCGGTGGCGTCCGCGAACGCGATGCTCCGCGCGGCGAGGGCGCGCGCATCGTCGTCGCTGTCGTTGACGCCGGCGAGCAAGGTCACCGCCCACATCGGCGAGTGATTCGTGGTGCGCGCGTGATCGGCGGCCGCGGCGAGCACGTCCTCGAGGTCGTGGCGATCCGCGATCGGCATCACGCGCTTTCGGTGCGCGGCGATCGCGCTCGAGATCGAGATGGCGAGGCGCACGTTGGGCGCTTCGGTGGCGAGCCGGCGAATGCCGCTCGGCAGGCCCGCGGTGCACACGGTGATCGCGCGCGCATCGATGCCGAGCGCGCACGGCTCGCTGAGCACCGCGATCGCGGCGAGCACCTGATCGAGGTTCGCGAGCGGCTCGCCCATGCCCTGGAACACCACCCCGTGAACGCGGCCGCGCGGCAAGCGCGCGCGCACGACGCGGACTTGCTCCACGATCTCCCACGCGGTGAGGTTGCGCTCGAGGCCGAGCCGACCCGTCGCGCAGAACGCGCACGCGAGCGCGCAGCCGACCTGCGAGCTCACACACACGCTGAACCGATCGGGGTTCGCGAGCGGGATGCGGACGGCCTCGAACCGGGCGCCGTCGCTCGACAGCGCGTAGCGGACGAACGGGTCGATCGCGCTCGCGATCTCGGCCTCGATCACCAGACCCGGAACGTGACCCGCCGCGCGCACGGCGTCTGCCGCGATGCGTCGGATGGCGCCGGTCGCGGTGATCGCCTCGCCCCGATGGACCTGGGCCACGAGCTTGCGCGCCTCGCCGAGCAGCACCCCCGGGACGCTCGCGACGAGCTGGTCCGGAGTCATGGCCTGGAGCGCGAGCACGCCTCGCTATACCACCGGGAGATGTAGGTGAGAGCGACGGTCACGAGCGTGCGCGAGCACACGCAACGCTTTGCCCCTGACCGCGCACGCGGTACCCTGAGCTGTGGCGTACCCCGAGGTGATTCGCGTCTTTGCGACCTCCCAGGACCCGGATTTCGACGGGCCGTGGCAAGCCCGGACCCCCTCGAACTCGACGGGTTCCGCGGTGGTCATCGGCAAGGGTCTGCTCCTGACCGGAGCGCACGTCGTCGCGAACGCGACGTTCCTTCAGGTCCAGAAGATGTCCCATCCGGACAAGGCGATCGCCCGCGTCCGGGCGGTCAGCCATGACTGCGACCTCGCCCTCCTCGAGGTCACCGATCCGCCCGATTTTCTCGCAGACATCGAGCCGGCCGAGCTCGGGCCGATGCCCCGCCTCCGCGACGAGGTCGCCGTGGTCGGCTACCCGGTCGGCGGCGAGGAGATCTCGATCACCGAGGGCGTGGTCTCGCGCATCGAGGTCCAGCGCTACAGCCACTCGCAGCGCCACCTGCTCGCGGTCACCGTGGATGCGGCGATCAACGCCGGCAACAGCGGTGGTCCCGTGTTCGGCGACGGCAAGGTCGTCGGCATCGCGTTCCAGAAGCTGACCGGCGTCGACAACATCGGCGAGATGGTGCCGCCGCCACTGATCCGTGCGTTCCTCGATGGCGTGAGCTCGGGCAAGCGGCCGGAGATTCCGGCGCTCGGCATCACCACGCAGAACCTCGAGAACCCCCTGCTCCGCCGCCAGCTCGGGCTCAACACGAGCGAGCGCGGCGTGGTCGTGCTGCACGTCGACTGGGGTGGCTCGGCCGACCAGATCCTGCAGCCGCGCGACGTGATCACCGCGATCGACGGGC
>JBBRED010000113.1:0-21695 GCA_038203335.1 Haliangiales bacterium
TCCGGTCGTGTCGATCGGGAGCGAGCTGCCCAGCACCACCATGGACGAGGATCATGGTCACCGTCGTATCACGCCTCCCCGATCTGAGAGGGGCATCCGCGATTTCGATCCGCGGAAATTCGGGCACCATGTGGTCGATGAGCGTGCCCAGCCGCGAAGACCTGCTCCACCGCCTGTACGAGGCGGCGGAGCTCGAGCACAACCTGATGTGCACGTACCTGTACGCGGCGTTCAGCCTGAAGCGCGGAGTCGAGGACGGGCTCTCCGAGACAGAGGCCGAGGCCGTCGCGCGGTGGCGAACGACGCTCCTGCGTATCTCCGTCGAGGAGATGGCCCACCTCACGGCGGTGTGGAACATCACGAGCGCGCTCGGCGGCGCGCCGCAGTTCGGCCGTGACAACTTCCCGCTCGATCCCGGTGGCCTGCCCGCAGGCATCGTGGTGAAGCTCGCGCCGTTCTCGCCCGAGGTGCTCCAGCACTTCGTGTTCCTCGAGCGGCCGATCGGCTCGTCGGAGCCGGAGGGCGCAGGGTTCGCGCCCACGTTCACGTTCACCCGCGGCAGCCCGGCCCATCGCCTGACGCCGATGGCCACCGACTACGAGACCGTCGGTGCGTTCTACTCGCTCCTCGGCGAGGGCCTGCAGGCGTTCGTCGCCGAACACGGCGAGTCCGCGGCGTTCTGCGGCGATCCCGCGCTCCAGCTCTCGCCGGCGGAGACCCTGCTCGCGGGCAAGCCCGTGATCTGTGCGAAGACCGCGCTCGCAGCGTTCACGGCGATCGTCGAGCAGGGCGAAGGTGCACCCGAGCACAGCGAGGACTCGCACTTCGCGCGCTTCACGCAGATCCGCACCGAGCTTACGGCGCTCCTCGCTGCGAACCCCGCGTTCGCGCCCGCGTTCCCCGCGGCGCACAACCCCGTGCTTCGCCGGCCGCCGCGCCCCGAGGGCCGCGTATGGATCGAGGACGAGACCGCCGCCGCGACCGTGGATCTCGCGAACACCGGTTACCAGCTCATGCTGCGCTTGCTCGCGTACGCGTACACCGTGCCGCGCCCGTCCCCCGCCAAGGCGCTCGCGATGGATCTCGCGACCGGTCTGATGCGGGCGATCACGCCGCTCGCCGAGCGCGCCGCGCGGCTCCCCGCCGGTCCCTCGAACCCCGGCTGCCACGCGGGCATGTCCTTCACCGCGTTGCGCGAATCCGCGGCCGTGCCCGCCACCTCCGCCGGCGTGTTCTTCGGCGAGCGGTTCGGCGAGATGACCTCGTTCGCCTCCGACCTCGCCGCCTCGGGCGACGAGCGCGCCGTCACCGCGCATCGCATGCTCGTGGCTCTCCAGCATCGCGCCGCCACCGGCTTCGCCGCCGCACAGCGCGAGCCCGTCGCGCCGCGCCCGCGCGTGACCTTGCCGCAGCTGCCCGACCCGCCGCAGACCAACGTGGGCGGCATCGAGCGCGTCGAGACCGATGCCCTGACGCTGATCTACGAGGCGAGGAAGTGCATCCACTCGCGCTTCTGCGTGACCTGGGCGCCGACCGTGTTCCTCGCGAACGTCAAAGGCCCGTGGCTGCACCCGGAAACCGTGCCGCCCGAGACCGTCGTCGAGGTCGCCCACGTCTGCCCCTCGGGCGCGATCCGCTACGAGCGGAAGGACGGCCAGCCGAACGAAGCGGCGCCCCCCGTCAACCTGGTGCGCGTCCACGAGGCCGGCCCCTACGGCGTGCGCGCCGAGATCCTGATCGACGGCACCGCCGTCGGCTATCGCGCGACCCTCTGCCGCTGCGGTGCCTCGAAGAGCAAGCCGTTCTGCGACGGCTCCCACCACGAGATCGGCTTCTCCGCCTCGGGCGAGCCCGCGACCGGAAAAGACACCGAGATGCTGGAGGTCCGCGACGGCGCCCTCTCGATCTCGCCGGAGACCGACGGCCCCCTCGCCGTCCGCGGCAACCTCGAGATCGTCTCCGGCACCGGCCGCATGGTCGCGCGCCTCCCGCAGGCCCGCCTCTGCCGCTGCGGCGGCAGCAGCAATAAGCCGTTCTGCGACGGCACGCACGCCAAGATCGGCTTCAAGTCGACCTGAGGGCGTCCGGCAAAGGGCGTCCGGCAAAGGCGTCCGGCAAAGGGGACGCTTTCAACTTGGACAACTTGCGACGTGGAAGTGCGCGACTCCTCGTCGCCGGACACGATGCGCGTCCGGCAAAGCGTCCGGCAAAGGGGGACGCTTTCAACTTGGACAACTTGCGACGTGGAAGTGCGCGATTCCTCGTCGCCGGACACGAGGTCGACGGGCGATCACTGACTTGGCGATCGTTGGTTGTCTAAGTTGAAAGCGTCCCCTGTACCGCCCTGTACCGGACACTCGTCGCCGGACACGGAGATCGACGAGCAATCGCTGACTTGGCGATCGCAGGTTGTCCAAGTTGAAAGCGTCCCCGTTACCGGACACGCTCCGGAGGGTGCGCATCCTCGTCGACGTGGCGGCGGATCGGTTGTGCGCGGAGATCGTCGAACTGCTGGTGCGGGCCGGGCACGAGGTGCAGCGCGGGGCGCCGACGAGCAACAAGGTGTTCGATCTCGTGCTGGTGGGGTCGCCAGAGGTTGCCGAGCGGCTGAGGCGCGAGCGGCCGCTCGAGGCGATCATCGTCGTCACCAAGATCGGGGATGTGCCCGCGCGAGTCAGGGCGCTCGAGGTCGGGGCGGATGATGCATTCGATGCGAGCTTCGCGCCGTCGCAGATGATGGCGAGGGTGGGCGCCGCGGGACGGCGGGCCGCGATGATGCCGAGGCCCGCGGAGCGGATCCGTGCCGATGGCTGCGCCCTTGACCTCACGGCGATGACGGCGGCGCGCGATGGCGTGGAGGTCGAGCTCACGGCGCGCGAGATCGACATCATCCGCTGGTTTGTTTCGCACGCCGGGCAGGTCGTCGCGCGCGAGGATCTGCTGACTCATGTGTGGCGCGTGGCGCCGGGGAACACGACGCGGGCAGTCGATGTCGCGATCGTCGGGCTCCGGCAAAAGCTCGAGCGCGAGCCCGCGGAGCCGCGGATCATCGTGAGCGTGCGAGGGGTCGGCTACCGCTGGGATCCGCTTACAAACGGCTAACAGTTCGTGACCTACGGTGGAGTCATGGAACAGCTCCACACGTATCTCAAGCGGCATGGGCGGGTCGCGTCTCCGGCCCTCGACACGATCTGCAACCAGAAGGACGCGCACACCACGCTGCTGTACTGGTTCACCGATCTCCCGGCGGCGATCGCCGAGGCGCAGCGCACGCAGCGGCCGATCCTGTCGCTGCGACTGCTCGGGCGGCTCGACGAGGAGCTGTCATGCGCGAACAGCCGGTTCTTTCGCAAGCTGCTGTATCCGGAGGCGCGCATCAACCGCGTGCTGCGCGAGCGGTTCGTGCTGCACTGGGAATCGGTGCGCCCGGTGCCGCGCGTGACGATCGATTTCGGCAACGGCAAGAAGCTCGAGCGCACGCTCACGGGCAACAGCGCGCACGTCGTGCTCGACATGTATGGCCGCCCCGTCGACGCCTTGCCCGGGCTGTTCTCGGCCGACGTGTTTCTCGAGCTGCTCGTCGGCGCGGCGGCGTTCGGCGCGGCAGATCGCGGTCGACTCGCACGCATGCACGCCGATGCGCGCGAGCCGTTGCCGCCGCCGACGGCTCCGTCCCGCGCGTTCGAGGCGAGCAGGCTCGCGCGCTCGAAGCACATGGTCGAGATGCCCACGCTGCGCGCGGTGAGCCCGGTCGGCGCCGATGTCGACGGCGACACGCAGACCAACCTCGCGCTTCATGACCGGGTGCACGAGGCGTTCGCGCGCCGCGCGATCGGCCGGAGCGTCGAAGACTTTGTCGGCTGGATCTACCGCGAGCTGTTCTTGATGCCGCCCGAAGATCCGGCGCTCGGCCTCGACGTTCCGGATCCGTTCAGCGCCGTGGCCTGAGGTGCCGTGAACGCGAGACCGAAGGTCAGCTCGTCGTGCGCCAGGGCGGCGCTGATCACCTGGGTGTCGAGCGCGCGACCGCCGACCTTCAGCTGCGTGTGCGCCGCGACCTTCTTCGAACGATCGAGGCCGCCGGTCACGAAGTACTTCACCCACGCGGCGACCTCGATGACGGTGTTCGCCTCCGACGTCTCGAGGTTCCGATCGGTCGCGGTCGCGACGAGCTTGGTGCCGTCCATCCCGAGCTTCGCGTTGACGCCGACCCGGAAGTACGAGCAGCCGCCGCGCTCCTGGAACGCGTACACCTTGAGCGGGTGCGACGCGCCCGGCAGATAGTCGAAGCGCGGTCGGAACTCGCCTTTCGGCGATGGCGCGAGGCCGCGCGTGTACCACTGCGGCGCGTGGCCAGAATCGATCGCCCAGTTCGCGATCTCCGCGGCCGCGCTCCCCGCGATCCGCACCGTGATGTCGGTCGGCGGTGACGCGAGCGGCGCGAGGCCCGCGCGGATCGGCAGATCACTCGAGATGTCCACGACCAAGAGATCTGGCCCGGCGGCGGAGCGCACCTCGACCTTTGCCACGGGCACGTCGGGCAAGCGCAGCTTCACAGTGGTGACCTCGCCGAGCTTCACGAGCAGCGTCTTCTGAAGCACGGTCCACGCTGCACCGGTCAGGTGACTGCCGAGCTTCGCGGCGGCCGCATCGACGAGCGGCTGGGGCAGCGTGCCCTTCAGCCGCTCCGGCATCCATCGCGAGATCGCGCCGCCGAGCTTGGCCTTGCCCTCGGCGCCGAGCTCCGGCTTCAGCGTCAGCACGTTCTGTGGCCCGAGGCCGATCGCGAGCTCCGCGGCGCCGTTCGCGCGGGTCAGCACCGGCACGACCTCGGCGGTCGCCGTGATCATCGTGACCTGCTGGTCGGGATCATCGACCGCGAGCTGCACCACGAACCGCACGTGTCCCGGCGAGCCGGGCACCAGCTTGACCTCACGTACGGTCGCGGTCAGCGGCCGCAGGGTGGCGGCCACGAGGCCGAGATCCGGCACGTCGAGCGGCACGGTCATCGGCTTCTGCTGGAGGAGCTCCGCGAGCACCACGTTCGCCTTCGCGAGGGGCACCGCCACCTGCACGTCCGCACCGCGGTTCGGTGCGCCAGCCCGCGAGGTCAGCGCGGTCCGCGCGGCGACGACGTCCTTGCAGGTCGCACCGCAGCCCGCGCCGGCCAGTGCGATCACGACGAGCAGTGCGCGTCCCATGGCCAACCATACGTCGTCGTCGCCGGCAAGGCGCGGCAAACGTGCTTGATCACGGCAGCCGTTCCGCGCGACCTTGGTAGCTAGATGCAGACCACCTATACGGTGCTCGAGCGCCTCGGCGGCGGAGGTCAGGCCGAGGTGTTTCGTGGGACCGCCGAGACGGTCAAGGGCTTCAAGAAGGCGGTCGCGATCAAGCGCGTGCTGCCGCACCTCACGTCGAACCCGCAGTTCGTGCAGATGTTCCTCGACGAGGCGCGCCTGTCGCTGTTCCTCCAGCACGCGAACGTCGTGCAGGTGTTCGACATCTCGAAGGCCGCCGACGGCACGTACTTCCTCGTCATGGAGTACGTCAACGGCTGCGACCTGAAGGCGCTGATCGCCTATCACAACGAGCATCACACGCGCGATCTCGCGCTCGCCCTGCACATCATGGTCGAGGCCGCGAAGGGCCTGAACTACGCACACACGCTCGATCACCCGCACACCGGCACTCCGCTCGGCATCGTGCATCGGGATATCTCGCCGCCGAACATCATGCTGTCGAAGAACGGCGAGGTGAAGGTCGTGGACTTCGGCCTCGCGAAGGCCGACAGCCAGGTCGAGATCACCGACGAGGGCGTGGTCAAGGGCAAGTTCAGCTACCTCGCCCCCGAGGCCACGCTCGGCCTCGAGGTGGATCTCCGCGCCGACGTGTTCGCGCTCGGCATCATCACGTGGGAGATGCTGACCGGCTGGCGCCTGTTCTCCGCCGAGACGCCGCACAAGACGGTCGAGCTGGTGAAGGCCGCGCGCATCCCTTCGATCACCGCGCTCAACCCGAACGTCGATCAGGAGCTCGAGGGCATCGTGCGCAAGGCGCTCGCCCGCGATCGCGCGGATCGCTTCCAGACCGCCGCCGATTACGGCGACGCCCTCGCCCACTACCTGTTCTCTCGCGAGCTCAAGGTCACGTCGCGCAACGTGGCCGCCGCGGTTCGCGAGACCAAGCTCGCTCGCGAGCGCGCCGCGGATCCCAAGCAGTCGCTGATCCAGGCGCTGGTGATGGACGAGGTCAACAAGATGACCTCGCTCGTCGCCGAGGAGCTCGCCGCCACGAACATGGTCGGCGACACGACCGGCGAGGTCGTCAACACGACCGATTGGGTCGCCGACCTGCTAGACGACTAGCGTGAATACGCGCGGCCACGCCTTGCCGCGACTCGCCCCCGGCGCGTTCCGTTGCCTGGTCTGCAAGACCTACGTGACCGGGACACCGTCGGGACACTGCCCGCGCTGCGGCTTCGTCCCACCCGCGGCTCCCCCGATCGCCGAACCCAGCAGAACCACGTCGTGGACCGCGCTGGCCGTGATCGGCGCGATCGCCGCCGCGATCGCCTTGCCCGGCTCCTGTAGGCCGCGCACCGACATCCCGAGGGATCGTTCGATCGTCGACGACGAGACTATTGGCGCTCCCGCGGTCGCCGTTGCAAACTGGAGAGATGCAGCAAGCGTTGACCACTCCTGTCGGCCGGATCGCACTGCTCGCCGCCGCGGTCCTCGCGATGGGAGCGGCTCGGGTCGCCACGCACGATCACTCCGCCACCTATCGCCTCCATCTCGACGCGCCGGTGAAGCCGACCGCGATCTACATGACGCGCTGGCATCTCGGCGAGGTGATCGCCACGTTCGATGATGGCGAGCTCGCGCCGATCACGTACCGCACGCGCGCGCATGTCTACGACGGCTGCTTGTGGCAGGGCACCGAGACGCTGACGCCGATCAGCAAGACGCAGTTCCACTACGACTACTCGGAGCAACGCCTGAGCTGCGATGCCGACGCCGATCTGAATCTGATGATGAAGACGCCCCGCCAGGGCATCGTCACCGTCGAAGCGCTGTAGTCCGCCGCCGTGGTTTGGTACCGTGCGCGGATATGCGCACGGTCCTCCTCCTGAGTGCACTCGCGGTCGGCTGCGGCGATGACGGCGTCCACCACCTCGCGGACGCTCCGCCCTGCACCCCGGCCGCCTCGACGGTCCAGGTCATGGGCTCCGCGACGTACGCCTGCCAGCAGCCGTACATGGCGAAGGTCTCGCTGACCAACCTGTCATGCGCGCCGATGACGGTCACGACCGTGAAGCTCACGGCGGCCGTGACGAACGGACAGTGCAGTCCGGCCGGTGCGGGCATGTACCCGCCGAAGCAAGCCGTGCTCTCGCAAGGCGAGACCGCCGTGGTCCTCGACCTCGCGAGCGGCCCGTTCTGCTGCCTCGCGCCGGGGTGTCCGGCATCATTTCAGTGCGACGAGGACTTCAGATACGAGGTGGTGACGAACGCAGGCTCGTTCACCAGCGTGTCGTCTTCCCATCTCAGCCTCGACAGCTGTTCGACGATCTGTCCGTGATCAGAACGGAATGTCGTCGACGTCGCCCGGGCGCGGCTCGTCTTCGCGCGGCGGCATGGTGAAGCGATCACGCGGATCGTTCGCCGTGGCCGAGCGAGAGTTGTTCGCCGAGTTGCCGCGGCTCTGCTGGTTCCCGGCGTTCGCACGCGCGGGCTCGAGCTTCCAGACCTCGAGGCTGTTGAAGTACTTGGTCTCGCCCTGCGGGCTGCGCCACTCACGACCGCGGAGATTGAACTCGAGGCGGACCTGATCGCCGACGTTCAAGCCGTCGAGCTGGGAGACGCGGTCTCCGGTCAGCTGGAACAGCACCGTCTGCGGGTACTTGGGGTTATCGACGAGCTCGAGAACGAACTCGCGCTTGGTGAAGCGCTCGGAGACCTGCTTCGTCTCGTAGATCGCGTGAAGTCTGCCGGTGGCTTCCATGCCCATAGATCACACCTTACGCGACGGGTCTGATCTCCGCTGCACGCGCGGTGCAAGGTCCCGTTACGTTGCAGTTTATTTCCGCAGGCTTCGGATCGGCCCCGTTCTGACACTAATGGTGCGGAGGTCAGAGATGCACCGATGGTTCGTTCTTCTTGGGCTTGTTGGCTGTGTGGGACCGAGCGAATCCGGAGGTGCGATCGACGACCCGCCCGACGCGGCCACCGTTGATCCGTCCCCGCTCGCGCTACCGCTGGCACCACCGTCGCCGGCGGCCAATCCGACCTCGCCGGCCAAGGTCGCGCTCGGTCGCCTGCTGTTCTGGGATCCGATCCTCTCGGGCGATCGCACGCTCGCCTGCGCGACCTGCCATCACCCGCAGTTCGGCTACTCTGACGGACGCCAGACCTCGATCGGCGTTGTGCGCAACGCGCCGACCATCCTCGACGCCGCGTGGAACGGCGCCGTCCTCGACCAACCCGTCCCGACCTGCGAGGACGCCCCGATGTTCTGGGACAACCGCGCGCGCTCCCTCGAGGGCCAGGCCCGCGGCCCGCTGACGACCCCCGCCGAGATGCTCGGCACCTCGTACACCTCCGAGACGATCTTCCCCGAGCTGATCGCGCGCCTCGCGGCGATCCCCGCGTACGCCGCTCAGTTCGACGCCGTGTTCGGCGGCATCACCGAGACAGCGATCCTCCAGGCGATCGCCGCGTTCGAGCGCACGCTCACCAACCCGGGGACGTCCTACGATCGCTACGTCAACGGCGACACCACCGCGCTCACCGCACAGCAGCAGCGCGGCCTCGCGGTGCTCTCCGATAACCACTGCACGAACTGCCACTCCGGCCCGATGTTCTCCGACTACGCACTCCACGATCTGCGCGTCCCCGATCTCCCGAACGCCACACACGACGCCGGCGACGGCTCCAACCGGTTCCGCACCCAGACCCTGCGCAACATCACCCACACCGGCCCGTACATGCACGACGGCGTGTTCGCGAACTTCCAGCAGGTGTTCCAGTTCTACCGCCAGGCCACGCAGAACCCGATCGATCCCAAGCTCCGCGGCGTCCGCACGCCCTCCCCCCAGGAGGCGCCCGACGTGATCGCGTTCTTCGCCGCGCTCGGCGATTCGCCGTTCGACGCCTCGATCCCACAGGCCGTACCGAGCGGGCTGCCTCCCGGCGGCACGCCCTGACGAGATCGGGTATGACGGCGCCATGGCCCGCCGCGATCCCCACTCGTACAACGACGACACGCAGGTCGAGACCGAGACGCTCGCGCTCGTCGCTCGCATCGACTTCACCACCCGCGTGCTGCACGCCGAAGCCACGCTGACGTTCAAGCGCCCGGGCAGCGGCGCGCTCGATCTCGACACGCGCGACCTCGCGATCGACGGCGTGGTCGACGCCACCGGCACCGCGCTCGCGTTCACGCTCCACCCCGCCGAGCCGTTCCTCGGCGCGCGCCTCACGATCAGCCTCCCCGCCGACACGCGCGCGATCACGCTCCGCTACCGCACATCGCCCGACGCCTCCGCGCTGCAGTGGCTCGAGCCCGCGCAGACCCGCGGCGGCGTCCTCCCCTACTTGTTCTCGCAGTGCCAGGCGTGCCACGCGCGCTCGATCATCCCGCTGCAAGACACGCCGCGCCTCCGCATCCGCTACACCGCCGAGCTCTCGATCCCGAAGACACTGGTCGCCGTGATGGCCGCCGCCGATCGCGGCCGCACCGAGGACGGCGACGTCGCGGTCCAGCGGTTCGAGATGCCGCAGCCGATTCCTCCGTACCTGTTCGCGTTCGCCGTCGGCGATCTCGTCAGCAAGGATCTCTCGCCGCGATGCCGCGTGTGGGCCGAGCCCGCGCAGGTCGACGCCGCCGCCTACGAGTTCGCCGACGTGGAGGCGATGATCGGCGCCGCCGAGGCGCTGTTCGGCCCGTACGACTGGGAGCGCTTCGACATCCTCACCATGCCGCCCTCGTTCCCCTACGGCGGCATGGAGAACCCGCGCCTCACGTTCCTCACCCCCACCGTGATCGCCGGAGATCGCTCGCTGGTCAGCGTGGTCGCGCACGAGCTCGCACACTCGTGGACCGGCAACCTCGTCACGAACGCGAACGCCGAGCACTTCTGGCTCAACGAGGGCTTCACGATGTACGCGGAGCGCCGGATCGTCGAGGCCCTCGACGGTGTGGAGATGGCGTCGCTGCACGCCGCGCTCGGCCGTCGCGAGCTCGACGAATCGATCGAGCGGTTCGCCGATCGCCCGGCGATGACCAAGCTGCGCGTCGACATGAGCGGCGTCGATCCCGACGACGCGTACTCGCTGATCCCGTACGAGAAGGGCTACTTCTTCCTGTGCGCGATCGAGGCGGCGGTCGGTCGCCCCGCGTTCGAACAGTGGCTGCGCCAGTACCTGACCACGTTCCGATTCGGCGCGATCACCACCGAGGACTTCATCGCGAACATCGAGCGCGGTCTTCCCGGGGCGCTCGCGAAGGTCAACGCCCCCACGTGGATCGATGGCGAGGGCGTTCCCGCCGCCGCCGTGCCGCCGCGCTCGCAGCGCCTCGACGCGATCGAGCACCTGCACGGCGCCGCTCCCTCGAAGGACGCCGCCGCGCGCTGGACCGCCACCGAGTGGCAGCTCTACCTCGAGACCATTCCGCGCCCGGCCACCGCCGCCGCGCTCACCGCGCTCGATGATCAGTTCCACCTCACCGCGAGCACGAACTACGACGTGCTCGTCTCGTGGCTGACGCTGTGCCTGCAGAGCGGCCACCACGCCGTGCTCGCGCGCGTCGACGAGGTGCTCGCGAGCGTGGGCCGCATGAAGTACCTGCGCCCGCTGTACACGGCGCTCGCGAAGGACGCGACCACGCGCGCTCGCGCCACCGCCACGTTCGAGCGCCTCCGCGCGGGCTACCACCCGATCGCGCGGCAGATGGTCGAGTCGGTGCTCGACAAGGCCTGAGGCATGTCGATCGCGCACAAGGCTGCACGCGGTGCGCTGTGGACCATTCTCTCCAGCATGGGTGGTCGAGCGATCGGGGTGGTCGGCACCCTCGTCATGACGCGGTTCCTCCATCCGCAGCAGATCGGCGAGGTCTCCGACGCGACGATCATCGCGATGACGGCGAACTGGCTGACCATCTGGGGCTTCGGCCAGTACGCCGTGGTCAAGGGGCGCGGCCCCGATGCCGCCGAGGCCACGTTCCACGCCACCGTCGCGTACATGGTCCTCGGCGCGGTCTCGCTCGGCCCGGTCGCGCTGTTCGGCGGCCGACTCGCGCCGTTCTTCGATGCACCCGCCGCCGCCGCGTACATCCCCGGCATGTGCCTCGCGCTGTACATTCGCCGGCTCGGCGCGATGCCCGAGCGCGTGCTCTCGCGAACGCTCAACTTCCGCGCCGCCGGCATCGCCTCGATGGTTGGCGAGCTCAGCTACACGGTCACCGCGCTGTCGCTCGCGTACGCCGGCTACGGCGGCTGGTCGATGATCATCGCGAACATCGTGCAGGCCTGTGTCGCGGTGCTCATCCTCGTCAAGGCCGCGGGTCTCGCGAGCTGGTTGACCCCGACGCGTTTGAAGTGGTCGAGGTTCAAGGACATGCTGACGTTCGGCATCCCGCTCGGCATCCAGGGCGTCGCGCACGGCGGATCGCGCTACTGGGACAACCTCGCGATCAGCCACTTCTTCGGCCCCGCCGTCACCGGCGCGTACAACATGGCCTACAACCTCGCCGACATCCCGGCGATCCAGATCGGCGAGCAGATCGCGCTGGTGCTGATGCCATCGATGGCCGAGCTCCCGCAGGAGCGACGCCCGCGCGCGCTCGAGCGATCCACGGCGCTGCTATCGCTGATCATCTTCCCGCTCGCCGTCGGTCTCGGCGCGGTCGCGCATCCGCTGATCGATCTGATCCTCCCGTCGAACGAATGGCAGCTCGTCGCGCCGCTGCTCACCGTGCTCGCGTGCCTCTCGGTGTTCCGCCCGATCACGTGGGTGCTCTCGGCGTACATGGAGGCCGAGTCGAAGACGAATCGCCTGATGATCCTCGAGATCGCGAAGGTCGGTCTGCTCGTCGCCGGCATCGTCGTGTTCCAGTCATACGGGCCGCGCGCGGCCGCCGGCGCGGTCGGTGTGGCGTTCGGACTGACCGCCGTGGCGGGGGTGGCGATGGTGATGCGCGAGGGTCCGTCGCCGCGCCGCCTGCTCGTCGGATTCTTCCAGCCGCTGGTGTGCTGCGCGATCATGGGCGCGGTCACCTACGGCGTGCACACCCTGCTCGTGACCATCGGCTGGGGGAAGCCCGCGGTGCTGCTGGTCGCGATGATCGTCACCGGCGCCCTCGCGTACGTCGCCTCGGCGCTCGTGATCTGCCGCGCGACGGCGAAGGATCTGCTCGATCTGCTGAAGAAGGCGCTGAAGCGGCCCGCGCGCGACTAGATCGGGAACTGCATGAACAGCGGGCAGAACACCGCCGAGAACGAGCCGTTGACGGTGAGGGTCTGCGTGGTCGTCGCGATCGTGCCGGTGATGTGGCCGGGGAACGAGGTGAGCGGATCCTCGTACTCCGTGATGGTCACGTTGCCGCTCACCTCGGGTCCGCCGCCGATGGTGCGGATGATCGACACCGGGTGACTGCCCAGCGGCGATGCCGTGTCGAGGGCAGCCGTGCCCCGCGCGGAGAGACCATCCGTGGTGCAGCTTCCGCTCTGACCTTCACAGCCGAACAGGACCTCCTCGGCCGCCTCGGGAGCATTCGTGATCAACAACTGCAGCGTCACCAAAGTCCCCGCGGCAGGCGCGACCCCACCCGTACCGAAGATGCCACCGACGTAGATCCGACCGAACGTCAGGCTCGGCGTGGCGGTGACGCTCGCGCTGCCCGCGGGAGAGACGCAGGTGGTCAGCCGCGCGTCCATGAACTGCTTCGCATCGGGGACGGAGGCATCGGGCACCGAGCTTCCGTGCTCGGAGCACCCGGTGGCGAGCATCACGAACAGAACTCTGCGCATCGTCATCTCGACACCTGACCTGCAGCCGCGTTGCGAACGACATAACACCACGGAATCAAGAACGCCGAGCGCTCGTGCACGTCGGCCGCGACCTGTACGTAGCGACGACGCCAGGCGCTCGGCGGGCAGCCGGCGCGCTCCGCGAACATCGTGGAGAACGAGCCGAGGCTCGAGTACCCGACCTCGAGGCAGACGTCGGTGATCGACGCGTGATCGCCTGCGAGCAGCGCCTTCGCCCGCTCGATGCGGAGCTGCGTGATGTCCTCGAGCGGCGTCCTGCCGAACGCCTCCTTGTAGCGGCGCTGGAAGTGGAAGCGCGAGAGGCCAGCGCGCCGCGCGAGCTCGTCGATGCGCGGCGCGACGGCGGGATCTGCGCGCAGGGCGTCGCGGAGCGCCGCGAGCCGGCGAAACACGTCATCGGGTGGCAACGCCCGCATGCACCACATGCTGCGCGGGCCGGCGAACATTCGCAAGATCCGAGAAGCGAGCCCGTGGCAGAGCGTGGCAGCGTACGTCACATGATCCAGCGCCAATCTCACACCACTGTCTATGTCCTCGATCAGGACCGCGCGGCGGCGTTCTACACGGAGAAGCTCGGCTTCGATATCCGCGAGGATGTGAAGCTCGGCACCTTTCGCTGGTTGACCGTGGGACCGAAGGGCCAGCCCGACCTCCAGATCATCCTGATGCCGATCATGCCGTCGCCGTTCATGGACGAGGCGGCGTGCGCGAGGCTTCGCGAGCTGGTGGCGAAGTCCGGCGTGTCCTCGGGCGTGTTCCAGACCGCGGACTGCAAGGCAACGTACGCCGAGCTCAAGGCGAAGGGCGTGGAGTTCGTCAAAGAGCCCACCGAGCGCCCGTACGGTGTCGAGGCGCTATTCAAGGACGACTCCGGCAACTGGTACAGCCTGGTCCAACGTCCCCAGTAGTAAGCTTGCCTCGATGCTCGAGGCAGTTGGGTACTGGTTCAACGATCGCGCACCGAGCGCCTATCCGCGGCCGCAGCGACTCGTGGGCATCTGGGATCCAGCGGACCGCACCCGCGTGGTGGCGTATCTGCGTGCCGGCGACGAGCTCGAGAGCTATCGCGGTACATCGTACTGCCGCTTCTCGTGCGGCACGCCGAGCGCGGAGATGGGCTCGCTCGATCTCACCGACGGGCGGTTCGCGTGGCCGGAGGGGCTCGCGCACTACGTCGAGGCACACGACGTGCGTCTGCCCGAGCACTTCATCGCGCACGCGCTCGCGGGTGGGCCGCGCTCGGCAGTCTCGGTGCGCCGGATCGACGACGCGCCGTGGTTCGCATGGGGCAAGGCGCGCGGTGCATCGATCGATCTCGATGGATGGGACGCGCTGACCTGGGCCGATCAGGAGAAGGTGCTCGCGCAGGTGATGCTGGCGATCGGCGTGAACCACGCGCTCCACGGGCACGAGATCGAGATCATCCTCGGCCGGCGCGCGACGAGGGATCTGCTGTGCAGCGTGGATGACGGGCGCATCGCGATCGTGCGGCTGCCCGAGGCCACGGCCACGCTGCTCGCGAGCTGGGACGACTGGGCTAGCGTCGGCGACGCAGTGTGATCCACGCGATCGCCGAGTAGCCGAACGCCTGGAGCAACATCATCCCCCACGCCGCGAGCACGATGCTACTCGAGTGCGCGTACTGCGGCTCGAGCGGCATGAACACCGGCGACGAGAGCTGGTTGATGTCCACCGTCGCGCTCATCGCATCGACCGCCGCGCGCGCCGAGACCAGGTTGGAGATCATCGCCGTTGGCCCCTTGAGGCCGAACATGATCCCCGCGAACAGCACCTGCGGCACGAGCACGATCGGGATCAGGCTGGTCGCCTTGTCGGGCGTGGTGGCGATCGCCGAGATGCACAGCCCGAGCGCGATGCCCGCGACGCCCGCGAACACGATGGTCACAAAGATCTCGATCAGCGGCGGCAGCAGCACCCCGGAGGCCGGGAGCTTCGTCGCCACGGCGACCACACCGACGAGCAGCGCGCTCTGCACGAGCACGAGCAGCGTCAGCACGATGAGCTTGGACAGCACGTACGGCCCGGCGTGCAGCCCCGCGAGCCGCTCGCGGCGGAGCACGTTCGCCTCCTTGCAGATCTCGCGCGCCGAGTTGATGACGCCGAACCACACGCCCGTGGTGGCGAGCATGAAGATCAGCTTCTTCGCCTCGATCCTTCCCGAGGTCAGCCCGTCGCCTCGCGAGACGAGCACGAGCAAGAGGCCGATGATCGGCGCCTGCAGGAGCAGCAGCGCGAGATTCCTCCTGTCGGCGAGCACCAGCTCGAGATAGCGGCGGGTCAGGATCGAGAGCTGGCGCAGGCGCGACTGCGCGAACGTCTTCGAGCGGCGCTCGGTCTCCGCGCGCTGATCCACGCTCGGTGAATCGGGCGCGCGCGCCGGGCGTTCGATCACGTACTTCTGGTGCTGCAGCGAAGCGCCGTACTTCGCGACCCAGGCATCGGGCGTGCCCGGTTCGTCGAGCGCCTCGTAGAGATCCGGGAAGTCGGCGGCGCCGAACAGCTGCAGCGCCTGCTGCGGCGGCCCGAAGTACACGAGCTTGCCCTCGGCGAGGAACGCGATGTGATCGCAGAGGCGGATGTTCGCGGTGGCGTGCGTGATCAGCACGACCGTGCGGCCGCTATCGGCGAGCTTGCGCAGCGTGATCATCAGCTTGCGCTCGAGACCGGGGTCGAGGCCGGAGGTCGGCTCGTCGAGGAACAGCAGCAGCGGATCGGCGAGCAGCTCGCACGCGATCGAGACGCGCTTGCGCTGGCCGCCCGAGAGCTGGTCGATGCGCTTCTTCGCATGCTCGGTCATGTCGACCTGCTCGAGCACCGTGGCGATCCGCTCGTCGATCTCGCCGGGCGTGGTGTCGGACGGGAGGCGAAGCCGCGCCGCGTGGTGCAGCGCGCGCTCCACGGTGAGGGTCAAGTGGAGGATGTCGTCCTGCGGCACGTAGCCGATCACGGATCGATACGCGTCGTACCCCGCGTACAGATCGTCGCCGTTGATCGCCACCTTGCCGCGGGTGGCGCGCACGAAGCCGCACATCGCGGTCATCAGCGTGGACTTGCCCGCGCCGCTACCGCCGACGATCGCGACGAACTCGCACGGCTCGATCGACAGCGTGGTCGGTGCCAGCAGCGTCTTCGTCCCGATCACGCGCTCGAGCGCCGTGCAGTCGAGACGGATGGCGCCGCGCTGATCGTACGAATCGAGGCTGTCGCCGTCGTACGTCAGGCGGAACGTGCCGATCTGCACCACGTCCTTCGGCGCGAGCGGCCGCGGCGCCTCGATGCGCAGCCCGTTGACGTACGTGCCGTTTGCGGAGCCGCGATCGCGCAGCACGTGGCGACCGTCCTCCCACGCGAGATCCGCGTGATGGCGCGAGACCAGCGCCTGATCGAGCACGATGTCGGCGCCGCTGCGGCCGATCGTCAGCACCGGCGTTCCGGGCGGCGTGGCGAAGTGCTGGACCGGCGCGATCCGGCTCGCCTGCGGGTTCTTGTAGACCAGCGTGACCTCGGCACCGGTGCGGGGATCGCGAAGCGCGATCTGGTCCCCGTCGTGCAGCACCGAATCCACGACCTCGGCGCCGCCGAGCATCACCCGCGCGCCGCGCTCCGCGATCACGTGGTGGGCGCCAGCGATCAGCGCGAGCCGCGCGTGCTTCGCGGCGATCCACGCCGCGGAGATCACGATCTCGCATTCAGGCGCGCTCCCGATCGAGAGCGTCTGCGACCACAGCGCGACCTCGCGCGTCTCCGCGTCCTCGCACACGACGAGGCGCGCGGGGTTCGTCGAGGCATCAACCGTGTGGAGATCCGCCACGCCTTTTTCGCATAGTATCGCAGCCCCATGCCCGACATCGTCCAGTACACGCTGCAAGACAAGGTGGCCGTCATCAAAATGGACGATGGCAAGGCCAACGCGCTGTCGGTCGAGATGATCGATGGGCTGCTCGCGGCGCTGACCCGCGCCGAGGAGGAGGCCAGCGCCGTGGTGCTGAGCGGCCGCACCGACCGGTTCTGCGCGGGCTTCGATCTCCGCGTGATGATGAGCGGGCCCGAGCAGGCGAAGGCGCTCCTCGGTCGAGGCTCGGAGCTCCTGCTCCGGCTCTACGGGGCCACGCTGCCGCTCGTGATCGCGTGCACGGGTCACGCGATGGCCGGCGGTGCGCTCGTGGTGCTCACCGGTGACACGCGGATCGCCGCGCAGGGCGGATTCAAGATCGGTCTCAACGAGGTGCAGATCGGCCTCCCCGTCCCGGTGCTCGCCATGGAGTTCGCGCGCAGCCGGCTGACGCCGGTCGAGCTGACGCGCGCCACGTTGCAGGCGCAGATCTACACGCCCGACGAAGCGGTGCGCGCCGGCTACGTGGATCGCGTGGTCGCGGCCGATGAGATCCAGGCCGCCGCGCTCGACGAGGCCAGGCGCCTCGGCCTGATGGCGCGCTCCGCGTACAAGGCAACGAAGCTCCGGCTCCGCGGCGTCATCATCGCGGACATCAAGGCGCGCATGGAGGAAGACATGCGCACGCTGATGAATCCCTAGAACACGAACGGGTAGGCGAACGCGCCGCCCTCGTCGGTCTCCGGGAACTTCGCGAGCTTCACCGCCGCGGTCACGCAGGTGCCGAGCTCCGGATCGGGAGCCGAGGCGACCGCCGCGCTGAGGATCTTGCCGCTCGGCGAGACCTTGACCTGGATCTTCACGATGCCGCGCACCGCGATGCGCTCGCCACACGCGATCACCGCGGGCTTCACCGCCGCGAGACCTTCCTGCACCATCAGCTTGTCGAGCTTCTCCGGCAGGCCCGATGCCGGCTTCTCGGGCGGCGGCTCGACCTCGGCGGGCTTGAATCGCACGCAGCAGGCCGCCTTGTACTTGTCGAGGATGCACGAGACCTCGTCGCAGCCGTCCTCGACCTTGTTGACCGGCGCCGTCGCGAGCACGTCGGCCGGATCGCGCACGGCATCCGCCCCCGGCTCGCGCGGCGTCTTCGGGGCCTTCGGCGTCTTCGGGGTCGCGGGTGGTGCCTTGACCGGCGTGGGATCCGCGGCCGGCATCTCGATCTCCTTCGGCTCCGGCGGTGGCGCCTCGGTCGGCGGCAGCGGATCGGCGGCGGGCGGCACTGGATCGGCGGGCGGTGGCGCCGGATCGCGCGTGGCCAGGAGCGGACCGTGCTCCGTGGTGGCGGCGCGCGCCTCGCGATCCTTTCGCTGCACGACCGCGACGACCAGCACCACGGTCCCGGCCGCGAGCACCAGGCCGAGCAGGAGCAACAGCGCTGCCCGCATGTCCCGACGACGCGGCTGGCGCGGCTCGGCGATCCGGCGCGGCGAGTCGTCATACGCCAGCGAGCCGAACGCCGAGCCCGTCAGCGGTGGCACCGAGTCCTCGGCGCGGCGCAGCGGACGATCGTCGGGTGACGGCTTGACCACCACCGGGTCGGGCTTCCGCGGCTCGTCGACGATCTCGGCGACGCCGTTGTCGAGCTCGTCGAGATCATCGCCGTCGTCGTCGAGGTCCGCGAGCGACGACATCTTGCGCTCCGGCTCGGTGACGGGCGGCGGCTCCTCGGGAACCGGCAGGAGCGGCGCGAGCGGGATCACCTTCGCGGGCGGCTTGATCGGCAGCGGCGCCGAGATCGTGGCCGAGACCTTGCCGCGCGGAAGCGGCGGCGGGCTGACCGGCGCGGGCTCGACCGGGAGCATCTGGCTCACGCTCACCGCCGCGGACACCTTCGACAGCACCTGGCTCATGCTCGCGCTCGGCGACGGCATGGCCTCGGCGACCGACATCGACATCGACGTGCGAACCGCCGTCTGCTGCTTCGTGGGACGGTACGGGAACACCGTGGGTTCTTCACCCGGCGCGCGTGGCGTGATCCACGGCAGCGGCGCCGTTCCGCGGTCCTTGACCGGCGCGGCCACGACGGCGTCCTCGTTCGCATCGACATGCCCGACCCGCGCCATCTGCATCACGAGGTTCCGCGGCTTCGTGCGGTAGTCGAGCTGCGGGACCAGCAGCTTGTCGAGCGCGAGCCTGACCTGCGAGATCGACGCCGGCAGTACGAACACGAACGTCGACTTGCACTGCGCGGCCTCGGCATCGACGAGCATCGCCGCTGATCCGATCTCGTGATAGGCGATCATCCGCAGTAGATCGGAGAAGCCATTCAGTCCGCGCGTGATCAGCGGATCGAGCGCGATTCCGGCGGACTCGCTGTTCATCCCGGCGAGCAGGATCACGACATCGATGCGTGGATTGGCGATCTGCTCGAGCAGCTGCGCGCGGATCAGCTGCACCGAGTCCTCGATCGTCCCCCGCGAGACCGCGTGGCCCGCGTCGCCGAGCCGTTCGGCGATCAACGCCCCCGGCTCCGCGCTCGACTCCGCCTCCGACACCGCCAGCACGGCGATGTTCAACCCGATGAACTCCCGCTCCATCTCTCCCAGTGTAGCCGTCCCGCCGGCGGCGTGCTCACGTGGATGGCTGCCTACCCCAGACCTACCCCACTACGGAGCTTCGGGAGCCTCTGGCTCGGGAGTAACTTGGAACGCGACGCCGATCGTCCCCGGCTGGTCCAGCCCGGGTGGGGTCTGGTTCGAGTCGTGGAACACGAGCGACACGGGCTTCTTCAGCTCGAGCGTCTGCGTCGCGGTTCGCGTCTCGGTCTCGTTGTCGTTGACCCGGAGCTTCGTGCTCACGGCCAGTACGTCGACGTTTCCCGACTTCACCTTGATGCTCATCGTCGCATCGGGCGCGAGCGTGCCGCGCGACACACCGTGGTTCGCCGATCCCGTCGGGAAGATGAACACCTCGGCGATCGGCCGGCTCGTCTTGTTCACGAGCTGAACTTGCTGATAGCTCCCTCCACACGCGGCGAGGACACAGAGGGCGAGGACGAGGACATGGCGCATCACGCCCCGAGCGTATCAGGGCTCACAGCGTGGAGAGCGCTACCGATCACCTCGTCGCTCCTTGACCAGCACGCTGCACGCGTACATCTCCGGTTGTGCCTTGAACAGATCGCCGTAGAACGCGTCCTCGACGAGCAGGTACTGGGTGTTCTCGCCGAATCGATCGGTCTCGGGTAGTGGTACGGGGGCAGCTCGGGTACGACGGGGGGCGTTCAGTACGGCGCGCGCCCGTCGCGCACCGCTTCGATCCAGCCGAGGCCGAACCGCGTGTCGGGTTCGAGGTAGTGGCCCTCGCTCCACTCGTTCAGCGACGCCACGAACACGAGCTGCTCGTCGGCGGGCCGGCCCGTTCCGCGCGCGTACTCCACCGCCCGCGTCACCGCGGCGCGAAACTGCTCGGGGCTCTCCCCGGTGATGATCGGCCACCACGGATACTTGTTCGGGCGCGCGGTCCCGAAGTCCGCGCCGCGTGGCGAGGCATCCCAGCCCGGTGTGACGGCCGGATGGTACGGCAACTGCGCGCGCTCCGCGATCTGCGGCCACTGCGCGACGCGGATCGCGAGGCGCTCGGCGTACTCCTGGAGGAACTCGCCCTTCCAGTCGGGCAGCAGCACGTAGTTCGTCACCGCATCGAAGCCGAGCTCGCGGACCACGCCGATCATGTCCTCGTTCGGTTCGATCGCCGCGAGGTAGATGTCGGGGAGGCCGGTGGAGCGCAACATCTTGCGCGCGGTCGTGATCGCCGTTCGCGTTCCCTCGACGCCGAGCTCCTTGATCAGGAACGTCGAGTCGAAGATCGAGAAGTACGCGCGGCCGTCCACGCGCAGGTAGTTGTCGCGCACGAAGTAGCGCTCGGCGATGTAGCGCACGAGCATCACGAAGTCGTCGACGTCAGACGGAACGAGCCGGTCGTCCTCGATCACCGGCGTGTCGATGCGGCGCACGGGCAGCACGCGGCGCGGCATCCGGTTCGCCCACATCAACGCGAACGGAAACGTCGCTCCCTCGGGAGATCCGAGGTAGCCGAGGTCGAGGGCGTCCTGGAACACGCGCTTGCCGCGGCACCAGAAGAAGCCATGGACGAGGCCGTCGATGCCGTGGTCCTTGCACAGCGTGACGCGGCGACCGACCGCAACGGGATCGCGATCGTCGTAGCGGCCCCACAGCGGCAGCCGCGGCTGCACGTGGCCTTCGAACCGCGGACCCGAGTCGAACACGAGGTCCCACTCCGTGAACCCCGGATAGAACGACTCGTCCCGCTCGGGGATCGGGTGCCATCCCGGATAGACGTAGGCGAGCACGCGCACCCGCCTACCCTACCGCGGGCCGCGCGCAGTCGTGGCGAGCTCCTTCGCGAGGAGGTCGGCGACGGCGCGGATCCGCGGGATCGCGAGGGAGGCTCTTCCCGCCACGAGGTGGGTCTTCGCGGGTGGTTGGCGCAGATCGATCGCGAGCTCCACGAGGGCGCGCGGTGGTTCGAGCCGGTAGCGAAACCGGGTCAACACGATCGCCCCTGCGCCCATCTCCGCCGCCCGCAGCTGAACGAGGAAGTCATCGGCACCAAACGCCGGAGCCCATCCGGGGATGATGGCGGCGAGTTGCGGGTTGGGCGGTGTCTGCTCGAGCGGTGCACACCAGCCGATCCACGCGAGGTCGGCGAGGCCATAGCCGCGCGGCAGCGTCGCCGCGTAGCTCGCCGCCGCGTAGACGGCGA
>JBBRED010000114.1:0-21640 GCA_038203335.1 Haliangiales bacterium
CGAGACCAGGCCTCGCGCACGACGAGCGCGAGCGCTCCGAGGAGGATCAGCAGGCCGGGAATCGCCCACATGACTGATCTATCGGCGGCACCGCACAGGAGAACGAGCCCTCGCCCGAGCATCGCGATGTTTGCTTCGATCTGCTTCAACCCGCCGAGGACGACGTCGACGTGGCCGCGCGGTACCGACCAGGTAACGATCGACGCGAGCCAGTACGTGTAGAGGGCATATCCGATCGCCCATCCGATGCCCGCCGCCGCCGCGAGCGCGAGCCGGCGACGAACCGGGAAGGCTCGCCAGGGCCACGCGCAGCCGACGAGGATGGGTGCGACGAGGAACACCGCTCCGCGGGTCGGATTGCTGACGGTGATCACGGCGACGAGGAGAGCGCCGGCGATAAGGCGACGCCGCCGCGCGCCGGCGTCGTCCGCGATCGTCGCGAACACGTAGAACGTCGCGAGATACAGAACGGTCCCGAATCCATAGGCGAGCTGTACGTAGGCGTACGCGACATGCGCGTTCGACCACGCCATCAGCGTCGCCATCATTGCGAGCAGCGCGATCCACAGCTCTCCGCCGTACCGGAGGTAGACCTTCACGAGGATCCACGCCTCGAGCGCGAAGCCGAGCACGGTCGAGACCAGCAGCGCCGGCACCCCGAGGCCCAGGATGGCAACGGGCAGGATCGCGATCAAGTGCGGCGTCAGGACCCAGATATCGCCATTCGCGTAGTACCAGTCGGTCACGATGGGCGACATCGCGTGCAACGACTTCGCCGCGAGCAGGGCCGGAACGGAGGCATCCGAATCGAGCCAGGCGACGTACCGGATCGCGTAGACGTAGACGAGGACCGCGGTGAACAGCAGCATCGTCGCGAGGAACACGACCCTCAGCCACGGCGCCGCAGGAAGCTTCATCACGCCGTGTGCTTGCGCGGCTGAGGCGCTTCTTCCATCGGACGAGGCGTGACGACCACGGGCGAGGTCCCACCTTGCAGGATCGGCGTTTCGAGCGCGCGCACTTCGCCGATCGTCTCGCGCACGACAAACAACGGGCGCTGCTGCACCTCCGCGAGGATGCGTCCGATGTAGAGGCTCGCGACTCCGGTCACCGCGATCTGAACACCGCCGAGGAACACGATCAGCACGAACGTCGACGTGTAGCCCGGGAGGAGCGACGCTCCGAAGACCTTCTGCAGCACCAGCCCGGCACCGAGCAACATGCCGAGGACCGCGACCAGCATTCCGAACTTCACGGCGAGGCGCAGCGGAAAGTCCGAGAACGAGATGACGGACGAGTACGCCATCCGCAGGCGGCGGCGAAAGTTGTAGCTCGACTTACCGGCCTTCCGCGGCTGCGCGACGATCGGCACGCGCACGTACTTGAGGCCCAGCCACCCTTCGAGGCCGGGGATGTACCGGCTCCGCTCGGTGAGAGCGTTGTACGTATCCACCGCACGTCGCGTCATGATGCGGACGGTGGTGGCGTTCGCGGGGAGGTTGGAGCCCGTGAGCCGGTTCATCACGCCGACGAACAGCGACGAGGTCATGCGCGTGAACAGCGAGACCGCCCGGCCGCCGTGGAGGCCGCCGACGATGTCGTGCTCGCCGAGCTTCAGGGCATCGAGCAGAGCGGGGAGGCACGACGGCGGCTCCTCCTGATCGACGTTCAGCGTGCCGACGTAGTCTCCGCTCGCGACGCGATACCCGGCGGAGGTCGCGATGTGCTGGCCGAAGTTACGGCTGAGGATCACCGCCTTCGCAAACGGGAACTCCGCACACACTTGCTTGAGGAGCTGCGGAGAGTTGTTGCGGCTGCCGTCATCCACGAAGATGACCTCGAGATCACGCGCGACATCGTCGCGGCCGAGGTACCCGCGGAACACGCTATCCATCTCGACGCAGAAGCTCTTGGCGAGAGCGCCGTCGTTGTAGATGGGAACGATAAACGAATACAGCATCGCCACGGAGCCACGCCCCGAGTCGCGTAGTAGCCGCTTTTGGGCCCAACTTCAACCGAGGTCACGAACCCGTGGAGGCTGCGTCACGTCGTGTGGAACGGCCTGATCTCCGTCGCACGTGGACCGTGCGCAATCTCGCGGAACGATGCGGCAATCGACCAGAACGTGCTGACAAGGAGGACGGAGGTTTGTATGGTCGACGCGCTCCCGACCGATGCAGATCAACGTCACGGAATACCTGGAACGTGGGGCGCTGGTGGCGTGCCCGCAGAAGATCGCGATCGTCGAAGGTACCCATCGCTACACGTTCGTGGAGATGGAGCGGCATGCGAAGCGCTGCGCGTCTCTGCTGATCGCTCGCACCGAGCGGACGTGCGAGCCGATCGCCGTGTTCCTGCCCAAGGGCGCGACCACGATCTTCGCCGACCTCGGCATCATCTACAGCGGCAACATCTATTCGAACCTCGATACGAAGTCGCCGGCACAGCGCATCAAGAACATCCTCGCGAATCTGCGTCCGCGGTTGGTCATCACCTCGAGGGCGCTGCGCGAGGCCGTGGTGGCGCTCGGCGTCGCGGAGAGCGACATCCTGCTCGTCGATGAGGTGTTCGACGACATCACGATCGACACGGCCGGAATCGCCGCGCGGCTCGAGCGCGTGATCGATACCGATCCGCTGTGCATCATCAACACGTCGGGCTCGACGGGCACGCCGAAGGGCGTCGTGATGCATCACCGCAGCATCATCGACTTCATGGACTGGGTGATGGATCGCCTGGCGCTCGATGGCTCCGAGCGGATCGGCAGCCTGTCGCCGTTCCACTTCGACATCTACACGCTCGAGCTCTACCTCTCGCTCGCGAAGGGTTCGACGATCGTCATCATCCCCGACGAGCTGCCCACGTTCCCCGCGAAGCTCGTCGCGTTCATGGCGGAGCTCGAGATCAGCTTTCTGTTCTGGGTGCCGACCATCATGGTCAACATCGCGAACATGGGCCTGCTCGACACGGCCGACCTCTCCAAGCTGACGAAGATCTTCTTCGCCGGCGAGGTGTTCCCGACCAAGCACCTGAACCTGTGGCGCACGCGGCTGCCCGGCGCGCAGTTCGTCAATCTGTACGGTCCGATCGAGATCAGCGTGGACTGCACGTACTTCGTCGTCGACCGCGAGTTTCGCGATGACGAGCCATTGCCGATCGGGTTCCCGTGTCGCAACACGAACATCCTGATCCTCGACGAGCACGACCAGCTCGCCGCCGACGGCCAGCCCGGCGAGCTGTGCGTGCGCGGCAGCTCGCTCGCGCTCGGCTACTGGAATGATCCAGAGAAGACCGCAAAGGCGTTCGTCCAGAATCCGCTCAACAAGCACTACCCCGAGCTGATCTACCGCACGGGAGACGTGGTCGCCCGCAACGAGCGCGGGGAGATCATGTTCCTCGGTCGCAAGGACTTCCAGATCAAGCACCTCGGCTACCGGATCGAGCTCGGGGAGATCGAGCACATCGTCACGAGCATCGGGCTCGTCGACAACGCGTGCGTGCTCTATCACCGCGACCGCAAGGAGATCACGCTGTTCTTCGAGGCGAAACAGCCCGTGCCGGCCTCCGCGATCCGCCAGGGCCTCGCCGGGGTGCTTCCGAAGTACATGCTGCCCACCGTGTTCCGGCAGATGGACGCATTGCCGCGCAACCCGAACGGCAAGATCGATCGCAACGGCCTCACCGCGCTGATGGAGCAGCCGTCGTGAAGCTGGTGCCCAGCGTCGCCGCCGTCTACGAGCAGATGGCCGAGGCGAGGCGGGCCGGCCCGCTCACGACCAACTTCTATCCGACCCCCGAGAAGCTGCAGCGCTGGATCGAGGCCGGCGAGCTGTTCTCGCTGACCGCCGGCAATGTGCTGTTCATCCTGCGCCGCGACCGCGACTTCCTGCACCTGCACTACCTCGCCAGCCAACCGGGGGATCTGGTCGCGGCCCTCCGCGAGCTGGTGGACAGCCCGCGCGATACGCTCGCGGTCGACGTGCTCGGCAAGCTCGAACAGGTCTCTGCGATCGCCGAGCTGTTCGGCACCGTCGGCTTTCGGCCCCACCGCACGCTCCGCCGCATGACGAAGGCGAGCACCGGTGACGCGCCCGCGGCGGCGGCCGACCCGGAGGTCGTGTTCGCACAGGAAAGTGACGGGACGGCGCTGGCCGCCATGCTCGATGCCGCCCTCGATCGCCACGCGGAGCAGATTCCCGACGCGGACGAGATGGCGCGCGCCGCGGCCGAGCGCAAGGTCCTGATCCTTCGCTCGGGCGATGCGATCGCCGGCCTCCTGTTCTACGAGGCGACCGGTCAGTCCTCGCTGCTGCGCCACTGGCTGGTCGATGGCGCCCACCGCGACAAGCGCGTCGGTGCACGGCTGATGCGTCGCTACTTCGCCGAGTGCAAGGACGTCAGGCGATTCACGCTCTGGGTCATCTCCGACAACGACAACGCCATCGATCGATACAAGCACTATGGCTATCAGCAGGATGCCTTGATCGATCAGGTGTTGATGAGGCAGGCCGTATGAAGACCGTGCTCGAAGTGCTCAAGGGAATCCGGCCGGAGTTCGACTTCACGACGTCGGAGGACTTCATCGCCGACGGGATGCTCGACTCGTTCGACGTCATCACGCTGACGAGCGACCTCGACGAGAACTTCAAGATCTCGATCGCCGGTACCGACGTGCTGCCGGAGAACCTCAAGAGCATCGCCGCCATCACGACGCTGTTGAAGAAGTACGGGGTCGACCTGTGAACTTCACCTTCACGAACAAGCGCATCACCGGGGTGCTCACCGTGCTGCCCGCGAACGAGCGCACCTTCATGGAGGACATGAAGGACTTCGACTTCCCCGAGGCGAAGTCGCTCAAGCTGAAGACGGTGATGGGCTACGACAAGCACCGCATCGTCAAGAGCGAGCAGACGTGCGTGTCGGACCTCGCGGTGCATGGCTTCAAGCACCTGTTCGAGCGCGGCGTCCTCCAGCCCGACGAGATCGACGCGCTCGTCGTCATCACGCAGTCGCCCGACTACTACATGCCGGCGACCAGCAACGTGATCCAGGGCCGCCTCGCGCTCAAGAAGGACATGCTCTGCCTGGACATCAGCCAGGGCTGCGCGGGCTTCATCGTCGGCCTGATGCAGGCGTTCATGATGCTCGACCAGGCGTCGATCAAGAAGGTCGTACTCGTCAACGCGGATGTCCTCAGCCGCAAGGTCTCGCGCAAGGACAAGAACAGCTTCCCGCTGATCGGCGACGCGGCGTGCATCACGATCGTCGAGAGGTCCGATGACGGGCGGACCATCCACGCGAACCTCAAGATGGACGGAACCGGTGCGGAGGTGCTGATGATCCCCGCCGGCGGGTTCCGCATGCCGTCGACCGCGCAGACCGCCGTGCTCGAGGACGTGGGCGACAATAACTTTCGCGCCAAGGACAACCTGACGATGAACGGCACGGCCGTGTTCAACTTCGTCCAGGTCGAGGTCCCGCCGATGATCGAGGCGCTGTTGCAGGAAGCGGCGGTGCCGGTCGACGACGTCGACTACTTCATGTTCCACCAGCCGAACAAGTTCATGCTGAACAAGCTGGCCGACAAGATGAAGGTCCCCCGCGAGCGCATGCCGGCGAACATCGTCGAGAACTTCGGAAATGCGAGCGGCGCGACGATCCCCACCAACATCACGTTCAACCTCGCCAGCGAGCTGACCAGCGGATCCAAGAAGCTCTGCCTGGCGGGCTTCGGTGTTGGCCTGACCTGGGCATCGATGGTCATGCAGGTGGGCCCGCTGGCGTTTTGCGAGATGATCGACTACCAGGAGGCAGGCTGATGGAGAAGTTTTACGAGCGGCTCGCGGTTGTCGTCGAAGAAGACGCCGTGAAGCCCGATGACGTGCTGAGCAAGTTCGAGCAGTGGGATTCCCTCACGGCGCTCTCGGTGATCGCCATGATCGAGGAGCAGTACGCCGTGAACGTGTCGGGCGAGGACCTCGCCGAGGCGAAGACGGCGGGTGCGCTCGAAGCGTTCGTCGCCGCGAAGCGGAAGTAGAGACTCGGCCGTGAAGACGTACACGCTGATCACGGGTGCGTCGTCCGGCATCGGTGCCGCCATCGCCCGGCGGCTCGGCGGCGAGCGGTCACTCATCCTCGGCTGTCGTGATGCCGCGAAGGTGAACGACGAGGGGCGCCACCTGGTGTGGGCGCACGACCTCAACGACGTCGCCGGCATCTCCGCGTCGCTCGGCAGCTTCCTCGAGACGCACCAGGCGACCGTCGATTGCTTCGTTCACTCCGCGGGTGTGGTCAAGGTCATGCCGGCGCGCCTGAGTGATTTCGCTGCCGTGCAGGAGGTCATGAACGTGAACGTCCTCTCGGCGTTCCAGGTCGTGGCCACGCTGCTGAAGAAGCACAACAAGGGCGTTCTGAGAAACCTCCTGTTCATCTCCAGCACGTACAGCATCAAGGGCGTGAAGGGCCAGGCGGCTTACGCGGCGAGCAAGGGCGCGCTCGACGCGATGATGCAGTCCCTGGCGGTGGAGCTCGCGCCGATCCGAGTGAACTCCGTGTTGCCAGGTGGCGTGCGCACGCCGATGTCGGAGCGCGCGTTCACCGATCCGAAGCACCTCGAGAAGATGAAGGAGGAGTATCTCCTGCGCTTCGGCGAGGTCGAGGACATCGTCAACGCCGTCGAGTTTCTCCTCTCGGAGAAGGCCGCCTGGATCACCGGTCAGAGGTTCGTCGTCGATGGTGGGCAGACCGCGCACTAGGGAGATGAGATGAAGGATCAGACGTTGTTTCAGGGAGTCACGAGCTCCGACCTCCTGCGCGCGCTCGAGTCCGTCGGCGCGGCCGATGCCAGCGTGCTGTTCGTGCACTCCGAGATGTCGTTCGGCAAGCCCAACGCCGAGCTCGGCAAGACCGCGCTGCTCCAGGGCGTGCTCGACGTACTCCTCGAGCTGAAGGTCCCCACCCTTGTCGTGCCTACCTTCACGTTCAGCTTCTGCAACGGCGTCCCGTACAACCGTCAGCAGTCGCGCTCGAAGATGGGCGTGCTCAACGAGTACATCCGCAAGCTGCCCGCCGCCACGCGCTCGGTGGATCCGCTGATGTCGTGTGCGGCGATCGGCGCCGATCTCTCGTTCGTCGAGAACCTCTCGCGCAACTCCATCGGCGAGGGCTGCACGTTCGACAAGCTCCACGCCGCAAAGACCGCCCGCTTCCTGTTCCTCGGCGTGGGCGCGGCGAAGTGCATGACGTACACGCACTACGTGGAGGAGCGCGAGCACGTGCCGTACCGCTACGACCGCCCGTTCGCCGGCACGATCGTCGACGGTGATCGCGAGTACCAGGACACGTACAACCTGTTCGTCCGCTACAAGGGCGTGGTGCCCGAGTCCACGACCAAGTTCGAGGACTTCGTCACGAACACGGGACTCATGAAGAAGGTCGCGCTCGGCGACAACTTCGTGTCGAGCATCTCGGAACCTGACGCGTATGCCTCGATCGCCGGCAAGATCCACGAGAACGCCGCGTACTTCCTCGCCGCGCCCATGCCCGCGCAACTCGAGAAGACGTTCGAGCTCGCGGCCGAGATGGTCGCGCTCTAGTGCAGGTCACGAAGCACGAGATCGATAGCCAGATCCTGGGCCGTGCGATCCTCGAGGTCAGCGGGCCCTACGACGGCGAGCTCGCGCAGCTCGAAGCGCAGTACGTGCGGGAGCAGAACCCGCGCCTCGTGATCTACAAGGCGCCGATCGAGGACATCGCCTCGATCCAGGCCCTCGAGGAGCATGGCTTCCAGTTCATCGAGACCCAGCTGCGGCTGACGCAGCGCCTCCGCAAGCCGTTCGATACCGGCAAGACGCCCTACTCATTCGAGCGCGTGACCACCGAGGAGCACCTCGCCGAGGTCCTCGAGATCGCCGGCAGCACGTTCACCGACGACCGTTTCCTCGTCGATCCGAAGCTCCCCGATGCGCACGCCATCTCGGCCGCGCGCTACCAGGCCTACGTGCGCCAGTCGTTTGTCCGCGAGAACGAGCGCGTCTACCGGCTCGTCAACGCCGCCGGCAAGACGGTGGCGTTCAAGACGAACCGCATCGTGAACCCCGAGGAGGCGCTGATGCTCCTCGGCGGCGTGCACGCCGACTACAAGGCCGCGGGCCTCGCGGCGATCAACGCATTTTACGACTTCAACGAGCTCATCAAGAACGGCGTGAGGCGCTTCACGACCCACGTGTCCGCGCGCAACTATGGCGTGATGAACCTCGAGATCAGCGGCTTCCAGTACAAGATCAAGCAGACGTTCATCGTGCTCAGGAAGCTCTACGCCTGAGCGGCGCCTACTCGATCACTTCGTGCAACGCCGCGAACGTGGAAGGATCGACGGTCTGACCCGCCGAGTCCTCGACCGACCAACCGTTGCCCACGCCCTGCAGGTCGCACGACGGACCTGTGGGTGTTTCCCAGGAATAGTCCCCGACATAGTGGACCGGGGTCTGCCCATTGCACGTGCCATCCCCACCGGGAGGTAGGCACCGAAACGCACCATCGTTGCCGACCAGCGCGAAGCACGCGCGACCGAGCTGGTGATCCCAGTTCGCCACGGGAATCGCGGCGCCGTCGGGTCCGGTCCACATCAGGTACCCGAGCCGACCGTTGGGTGCCGTGGGCGCGAGAGTGCCCGTCGGGAACTGCGACTGTGGCGGGCTCGGTGTCACGTCGTAGAGCTTCGTCCACCCGTCGGTGTGTTGCGCGGTGCAGCTCCCGTCGTAATACGTCACGTCTCCGAACGAGAACTTCCATGGTGGGTCGTACGCGGCCGTCCACACCGTGAACGCGGTCGGGCACTGCCCCTGCTTGCTCACGAACGGACGTGCGACCGTTCCCTGCGGTGGGTATTTCGGCCCGCCTGGCCGCCAAGCCAGCAGCGCGTGCCGCGTGCATGCCGCATCGCTGAACACCAACTGAAGCGCCGGTGCTCGGCTCGTCGGCCCGCAGGCAGTGGTGCCGGATGAGATCCCACCATCGGGCCGACAGGATCCGCTCTCGGTCGCGAGGATTCCGAGATCGAGCGTGCTGCCATCGCCGAAACCGTACTGCTCGTGGAGAAACCCACCGACCAGCGTCATGTAGCGCTCGGTCGCCGCGAACGACGTCGCCGGCTCCTCCGTGCTTCCGACGGGGTAGAGCGTCACGCCGAGATACGGTTGTCGCTGCGTACAACCCGGGTTCGACCAGATCGGGCCCGTATACACAGCCCCCACAGGGAACGCGTGGAGCGTCGGCTTCGTGGCGCTGGTCACCGCGTACCTGTCACGTCCGCATCGCGCGGCGGTGGCGATCGCGAGCTTCTGCGTGCATGCGGCGTCGGCGTAGACGGCGCCACCGGCGTAGCTCTCCTCCGTCTCGATCCTCGCGTGTACCGGCATGCATCGCTCGACGCCGTCCGCTGCGATCGCGTTCTCGCAGTCGGTATCGAGAAGGGTGTCCCGCCAGCCTCCGAAGATCGGATCTCCTCCGTCGAGGGGCGTCCACAGTCGTGCGCGGAGCCGTGTGCCGCTTGTCCAGAACGGATGGAACACCGGCGGCGGCGCATCCGGGGTTGCGGCGTCCGCCTGGATCGCGTCCGAGTGGGTATTCGCCGTGCCATCGCACCCGATCGCACCGAGCAAACCGACCAGTACGACACAACGAGTCAACACGCTCCAATCATATCGGAACGCATGTATAACGCGCGGAATGATCTCTGATGCGACCGTGAGCGCGAGCACACTGGACGACGTTCCGTTCGACCGGCTTCGCACCCTGCTCAACACACACACCTACGGGCGCGTGACCGGGTTGTTCTCGAAGGCCGAGGTCCTGGCTGCACGCGCCAAGCTCGAGTCGCGGTTCGACGTGAAGAACGATCGCAAGCACGATCCGAAGGACGCCGAGGCGATCCGCAAGAACTTCCAGAAGTTGATCGTCGGCGGCACGCGCGGCACGAATGCGTGCCCGCGCTTCCTGCGCATGTTCTACAATCCCACGTTCGACGAAGACATCTTCGGGATGCACGCGATCTTCAAACGGCTGATCCAGTTCCGGAACCTCCTCTACTCGCTGCCGAAGGACTTCACGACGAGCGGAACCGAGAACGGAATGTGGTCCGCGTCGCGGATCAATCATTACCCGCGCGGCGGCGGCTTCATGGCGCCGCACACCGACGTGGGGACCACCTCGGTCGCCGCTGACATGGGCATGGATCGGTACGTCCAGCTGCTCCTCCTTCTCACGAAGAAGGGCGTCGACTATCACGAGGGCGGCGCGTACATCGACGAAGCCGGGAAGCGGTACTTCTTCGAGGACGAGTGCGAGGTGGGAGACGTGGTGATCTATGACGGTCGCGTGAATCACGGCGTCGAAGAGATCGACCCGATGGAGCCGCTCGAGCTGGCGTCATTCGCGGGCCGGCACGTCGCGCTGGTCACGCTGTTCAAGCACTTCTCGAAGGACAGCGAGGCCGAGTACAAGGCGCTGATGAATCGTCAGGGTTCCGACACGGCGACGTGACGGACCTCGAAGCCCGCATGCGTTCCGGGCTTCACCGCGATGATGACTTGAAGATCGCGGATCTCGCGACCGCCGGCCGTGTTGTCGACGAGCGCGAGCCGATGCGCCGGGTAGCCGGGCACCAGCGTGACGGTGCCAGTGAAGCCGAACCTCTGCGCATCGTGGTCTAGCTCCCAGCGCCAACGAATCGATCGGTCGTGCTCGCTCTGCGCGTAGACGTAGAAGCCCACGATGTTCTCGGGGTCGATCAAGGTGACGTCAAAGCGCGCGGCGCGCAGCCCATCGACCGGGACATGAATGCCGGCGTGCACGGGCGCTAGCCCCGGATCCGCGCAGTCATTCCCTGCTCCCACCGTGTAGCGAACTCCGTCGACGATCGGGGCGACGACACCACCGCTCGCGGGGCGGAGAACGTGCGCCGCGTGCTGCTGGTACGGAGCGGCGAACGCGACCGAGCGGAACGTCCAGCCCGTCACGTCGGGCGGCCCGGGAAGCTCGCGGTTGGCCGCGAACTGGTTGCGCGCGAGCAGCTCCCACTCGGTGCTACCGCGTACGAGCGGTGTGGTGACCAGGCGGTACAGCTCGGAGCGCACGTTCGCGGGCATTCCAAGGGCCGAGTCGACCAGCGAGAACCGGACACGTGGATTGTTCGTCCTGCGCCCGATCCACTCCTCGAACGTCGCGTGCCCGTACGGCGTCGCGACGACGTACGCATCGGGGTTGTCGATCATCTTGTGCAAGAGCTCGGAGCCGCTCTGGATCCCGAACCGGTGGATGTACTCGAACCACGGCGCGGTGAACGTGCCCCACCCACTCGGGAGCGCGTCGTAGCCGCGGGGATCCGCAAGCAGTGGGTCCATTTCCGTGATCCCGACCGACACCACGATGATCCCGTTGCGCGCCTTCACGCGGTCCGCGAACTCGCGAAGGTTCTCGTGGTACGGCCACGACTCGCGGTCGCACCATTCGACCAGGTTGCGCGCCCACCCGAACATGAGAAGCGCGATCACGACCAAGGCGATGCCGGGTCGGCGTTGGGTGGTGACGTGCGGCGGGTTGCGCGCGATCTCGCCGACGAGGAACACGAACATGCCGAACGCTGCCACCGTGTAGAACGACAGCGCGATCCGCTGAGGGAACCGCGAGAGCGCAGACATCGCCACCGGCACGAGCATGAGGAACACCAGGTTCCCGAGCCCGAACCACAGCGCTCGGCCGCGATCGATGCACCCGAGCCACGCGAGCAGCAGCGTCCCGGCGATCGTCGTGAGGAACAACCACACGCTCGCGCCCGAGTGCGCGGTGATGCCGTACAGCACCCGCAGGCTCTCCGACAATCCGACCGAGGTCGGGATGCCACCGGTGTCGGCGAGCCGTCGGACCTTCTCGGTCGAGAACTCGGTGTCATCGGCCATGAGCCAGTTCGAGAAGTCGCGGTATTCGTCGATGGTCCAGCCGGCGCGCTCGAGCAGCTCGGGCGCGCGCTTGTCGAGGCCACCGAACGCGGCCGCATCGTTGATCCGGCCGCGGACCTGATTGAACTCCTCGTACTCGGCACCCGGAACCTGGAGAATTCGGTTCTGGATCACGACGAGGAACGCGAGCGGAGCGAGAAACGCGAACACCGCCACGGGCCTCGGTAGGTACCGGTGCCTCAGGAACCGAGCTCCCATCCAGATCACGAGCGGCAGCAGCGCCACGCCCATCGCGGCGATCGCCGCCTCGCGCAGCGCGAAGCCGGCGACGAACAGCAGCCCGTAGATCAGCGCGCGGATCGGCGATGCCCGCGTCTTGGCCGCCTGGCAGGTCTGGAGGTGCGCGAGGAACGCGACCAGCGCCGTGCCGAGCGCGGAGATCGAGACCGTCGTCCAGGTGACACCGATCGCCAGGATCACGTGGCTGGCCACGAGCATCATCGCGCCGAGCAACGTCGCGACACGGCCGAGGCCGTCGCGCTTGTCGATCAGCTCGAGGCAGGTGTGGAACAGCACCGCGCCGGTCGCGATGATCAGCGCATAGAGATAGAGCCCGTACCACGGCACGTCGGGGGACGCCTGATAGAGCTCGACCAGCGACTTGTTGAGCACCGGCGACATCCACGGCGTGTACGTGCCGAGCCGCAGGTACATCGCGAATCCGGGATCGTCGTTGACGAGGTAGGCGCGGGGCAGGAGCGCCGCGATCAACACCACCATTGCCGCGGAGCCACCGAGCGCGATCGCAACTCGACGCAGCTGGACCCGCGGCGCGCTCACGCCTTCTCGAGCACGAAGTAGTGTGACGGCACGAGCGGCCACCGCCACGTCATGCGCATGCCGATCTGATTGACGAGGGTCAGCGCACGCCCGACCCACTCGAGAGCACCGGTGCGGTTCTCGGTCGGCGCCGGAATCGCCTCGACCAGACGCAGCCCCACGCGCGCGCACATCGCCTTCATGCCGTGCGGGGAGATCAGGAGGATGTGATACGGGGTCGCTAGCCAGGTGCCGAGATCCGGCACCATGCGATCGGGAAACAGCATCATGTAGGCACGGGCGATCACCTGGCCGAGATACGCGGTCGGCTGCAGCGTGATGATCCGACCGTTCGGCTGGAGCATGGAGGCGAGCGAGCGCAGCGCGTGATCGTGGTTCCCGAGGTGTTCGAACACGTTGCTCATGAACACGCCCTGGAACTTCTCGGTTCCGGGCGGCGGGTCATCGATGTAGCCCTGGTGCACCTCGAAGCCACGATCGCGCAACGAGGTGGCCATCTGCTTGGAGGCTTCGAGGCCCACGGCTCGAATGCCGGACCGCTGCAACTCCTCCATGAACAGGCCGTGACCGGGACCGACCTCGAGCACGGGTCCCGACGCGCAGTACTTCTGCACGAGGCCGAGCGAGTGCTTTCGCTGGCGAGCGTGGATCGTCGCGATCACGGAGTCGTCGGGCAAGTGTCCCGCTTCGGAGTAGTCCTCCGCGTAGATCGCCGTGAGCTGTTCCACGGTCGGCACGGGATCCATCTGCATCGAATCGCACGTGCGACACGAGACGTAGCTGCAGTCCTTCTTGGGGCCGACCAGTCGCGTCTCGCCGCCACAGGCCAGGCAGGGTCCAAATGTCGCCATTCCTGCTCGAACCTATTCGATCAGGATCGTCGAGTCATCGAGGAGGCTCGCAGATCGGCTCGATGACAACCGATTTGACCTGAGGCCGAAACGTCTTCGGCTCGACCTGCACGTCGTCGAGGCTGATGATGTTGAGTCCTCGTCGGAGGTCGCGCTGCGACACGCGCACCGTCGCGGATGACGAGCCCCACGCTGCATGACCGCAGGTCAGCACGGTGGTTCCGTTGATTGCCACATCGACGCGAGCCGGCGCGTCGAGCGTGATCGTGAGTTGTTGATCACAGGGGCTCTCGATGCGCACGACGAGATCGGCCCGGCTGACGCCTCCGACGTCGAGGAAGTCGAGCCCCTGTGCTGTGTCCACCACCGGGCACCGGTTCGGTCCGCCGGCGAGCGGATTGCGGCACGTGGCGTAGCCCGCGATGCTCGAGGTCGCGCCGTGCGACTCCATCGGTGGCACCGGCTCGCCCCAGCCGAGGAGCTCGTGTCTCGCCGCTCGCGGGCTCTCGAAATCGATCCGCTGCACGACCGGAAGAGATCGAAGCGAGGTGTCCAGCGCGGTGGCGCGATCGATCCGGTAGACGTCGAAGTTGCTCAGGTGAAGGACGCGCGTCGCGCCGACGGCCTTCAGCGTCCGCATCACGCGCTCGTCGTACGTCTCGATGAGACGATTCACCTTGCCCCGGACCAGATACGGCCAACCGTCAGCCGACGCCATCCGCCGCCCCATCGCCTGCGCGATCGACCGCTCGACGAACCGCGACCCGGGCGTCGTGAAGATGATCGCGTGCGCGTAGTCGGTCCCGGCGACCTCGAACACCTCGAGCATCCGGAGATGCGCATTCTCCACATCGAGATCGGTGAGCTGCTCGCTCCAGCCGTGACGGTCGAACGCCGCGACCAGCGGTCCGTCGGCGAGGAGGTTGGAGAACACGAAGCCGTTGCGATCGCTCTTCGCGAGATACTCGTTCGTGCGGGCGACGTCGTCGCGATCGAGGACCTCCCGCGGATGCGAGACCATCAGCCAGATTCCCCACACCGGCGCGGTCACGCACCACGCGACGCCGAGCGCACGACGCAGCCGGCCGGACTCGAACAACCGCGCGACCAGAAGCCCCGTACCGATCGCGTACAGCGGCAGCACGAGCTGCGCACGCAGGGCGCCCGATCCAATCCTTGGGAATGGCAGATACGCGAACACCACCGCAGCGACGAGCATCCAGGTGGTGCCGTCCTCGACGGCGGCCTTGATCGACGTGGCTCGCACGGCACGCCACGCCGCCCAGGCCAGCGTGATCCACACCATCGGCGTCATCAGCATCGTGTAACGGCGGAGCGCCGCCGAGAATGACGAGGCGATCCGACCGTCGAGCGCGAGCTGCCACGGACTCGGATGGACCGCGAACGATGACCGGAGCGCGAAGGCGAGCGCGCAGCCGAGCGTGCACGCCACCAGCACGCGGAGGTTTCCTCGCGCGAACGGGTGCCCGCGCTTCACGTAAATCGTGAACAGCGCACCAAGTGGCAAGAACAGCCAATCATTGGCACCCGCAATGAAGCACACGAACGAGCCGGCGAACACGGCGAGGTAGTGACGGCGTTGCTCGGTCTCCAGGACGCGGACCACGCCCCAGAGGGCCAGGAAACATGCGGCATGCTCGACAGGCGGGCGGTGGACGCTGTCGGCGAACATCGTCCACAGGAGACTCGTGGTGGTCAGCGCGGTCGCGATGATCGCCACCGTGTCGTTCCACACCCGTCGCGCGTAGTCGTACAGCAGCCACGCCGCCAACGCCGAGAACGTCAGTCCAAGAATCCGGAACAGCGTCAGTCGCGAGCTCGTGACCGAGGCGTCGCTCCACGCGTCTCCAACGTTCAGACGGATCGGCTCGCCGACGTGAAGCGCCAGATACCCGAACGCGAGCACGATGCACGCGAGCAGGTAGATCCGGAGAGACCGCGGCATGGAACCGGTAGCTCTATCATCAAACCCCGCACGTGTTACAGTTTCGCCGCTTGAGTCGCCGCGAGGAGTTGCTCGACAGGATTCGCCCGCAGCTCGCATGTCCGACGTGCCGAGGTGCCCTCGAAGATCGAGCGAATACAGCGGGCTCCATCACCCTCGCGTGCATGCGCTGTGGAGCGACGGCAACGCGCGAGCGCGGCACGTATCACTTTCGCGCGCTCACCACCGAGGACGAGAAGCACGACTGGCTCAACGGGCTCAAGGCGCAGGTGAAGCGCCGAGCGGGACGCTATTACCCGCTCGCGATGAGAGCGCTGAGCCCGGTGTACGGCGACACGGGCGAGAAGGCGTTTCTGGCCTCGTTCAGCGAGCAGGATCTCGTCTGTGATCTCGGATCCGGAACGAGCCAGTACGCCGATCGCGTCGTGTGCATCGATGGCTTCGCGTACGACAACGTGCACGTGACCTGTGACCTGGGCCACCTGCCGTTCGCCGACGGCTCCATCGACGGGATCCTCAGCCAGGCCGTGCTCGAGCACGTGCCCGATCCGGCGGCGCACGTCGCCGAGATGTTCCGCGTGCTGCGCCCGGGTGGCCGCGCGCTCTGCTACTTCCCGTTCATGCAGGCGTTCCACGCCTCGCCGTACGACTACAGCCGATTGACGATCCCCGGGCTCCGTCATCTGTTCGCCAGCTTCACCGTCGACAGCACGCGCGTCGCTGGCGGGCCGACCTCGGGGCTGGTCTGGACCCTTCAGGAGTGGCTCGCGATCGCCGGCTCGATGGGCAGCGAGCGGATCTACCGCATGCTCGTGCCGCTGATGTGGACGCTGTCGCCGCTCAAGTACCTCGACAAGTTCTTGATCAAGCATCCCGCCGCGCACGTGATAGCATCGGGATTCACGATCGAAGCTACGAAGCCGACGGCGTAGCCGCGCTCTGAGCCTCGGCCTCGCTCACCGCGCCTTCGCGCTTCAGCATGAGGTACGGAATCACGCAGAACAGGCACGGCACGATCTGGCCGATCAGATAGACGTTGAGAACGTTCGCGCCTCCGGGGAGCCCGACCATCGCGAACAGCTTCTCGAACGCGACGTGCCCCACTCCGAAGCCCGCGTACGAGATCGGCAGTAGCACACTGAGCATCCCGAGCGGGTAGACCGCGGCCATCTGTCCGACCGAGACGTGCTGGTCGAGCACGGCACTCGCAACGGCGGAGAACCAGACGATGCCGCAGACGTGAATGAAGATCGAGAGGCCCAGTGACAGCGCCAGGGCGCCGGGATTCTCGGAGACCAGGCGCGCGGCGGCGACGATGCGTCCGATGATCGGGGTGTTCTCGAACCGGCTTCCGAACCGGCGCACGAGCACGAGACCGAGGATCGGGAGGACCAGCGTACCGATCGCGAGGAGCACGATCGCGGTCGTCGGATCGCCGAGCCGCGAGTCTCCTGCGCCGGCGTGCACGGCGACGTTCAGCACCACGGCCACCACCACGAGGCCCGCCACCGCGAGCAGCCGGTCGAGCAGCGCGACCAGCACCACGCGCGGTCGCTTCTCGGGCGGGAGCTCGCGACCGACGTAGACCGCCTTGACCACCTCGCCGCCGATGTTGCCCGGCGCGACGACGTTGAAGAACGCGCCGGTGAACGTGAGTTGCACGGCGCGACCGAACGCCAGCGGGATGCCGGAGATCTTCAGGAGGAGCCGCCAGCGGACGGCGGCGAGCAGGAACGTCCCCACGAACACCGCGACGTTCGCGACGAGCAGGAGCGGGTGATCGAAGAAGATCGACAGTGCACCGAAATCGACGGTGCCCGACCGCACGAGCCACACCAGCAGCGCCACGGCGACGAGCACGCGCAGCAGCAGCCCGACGTGGCGCTTGGTCATCGCGTGGTGCCGTAGTTCGCCGTCTGGAACCGTGCGTGCTCCTCGCTCGCCACGGCCTCGCGCCAGGCCGCGTTCGCCAGGTACCACCGCACGGTCTCCGCGAGCTGAACCGAGAGCGTCTTCGCCGCGGTCCAGCCGAGCGCGCGGCGCGCCTTGGAGCAATCGATCGCGTAGCGGAAGTCGTGGCCCTTGCGATCGGGCACGAACTTCATGAGCGCACGCGAGGTTCCCTGCGGGCGCTGCATCTCGGCATCGACGAGATCCGAGAGCAGGTGCACGAGCGCGAGGTTCGACGTCTCCTCCGCGCTGCCGAAGTTGTAGCTCTCGCCGAGCTCGCCGCGCGTCATCGCGGCCCACAGGCCGTCGCAGTGATCATCGACGTGGAGCCACTCGCGGACCTGCTTGCCCTCGCCGTAAACGGGGAGTGGCTTGCCGGTGGCCGCGTTCGAGATCATCAGCGGCAGGAGCTTTTCGGGGAGCTGGTACGGACCGTAGTTGTTGCAGCAGTTCGTGATCACGACCGGGAAGCCGTGCGTGCGGAAGTACGACCGCGCGAGCAGATCCGAGGCCGCCTTCGACGCGGCGTACGGCGAGTTCGGAGCGTACGGGGTCTGCTCGGTGAAGTGCCCGGTCTCGCCGAGGGCGCCGTAGACCTCGTCGGTGGAGACGTGGATGAACCGCGTCGCGTCGAAACGATCGGCCCACGCGCGACGGGCGGCCTCGAGAAGCGTGAACGTCCCCGTGACGTTGGTGCGGATGAACACGTCCGCGGCCTCGATGCTCCGATCGACGTGCGACTCGGCAGCGAGGTGAAAGATCGCATCGATGGCGTGCTCCGCGAGGACGCGCTCGACGAGCGCACGGTCGCAGATGTCGCCGTGGACGAACGTGAACCGCGGATCGGTCATCACGCCGTCGAGGTTCGCGAGGTGCCCCGCGTAGGTCAGTGCGTCGAGGACGACCACCTTCTCGAGGGCAGCACCGACACCGCCCGCGGCCAGCATCTGGCGCGTGAGGTTGCTGCCGATGAAGCCCGCGCCTCCGGTGATGAGCAGTCGTCGCGGCTGGAACATCGCCGGCATCTATAGCAGCTGCGCCTCGCGCTTCGCGAGCGCGATGTCGCTATCGACCATCATTGCCACCAGCGCCTCGAAGCTGACCTTCGGCTGCCAGCCGAAGTCGCGCTTCGCCCGGGACGCGTCGCCGAGAAGCACGTCGACCTCCGACGGGCGGATCTGCCGCGGATCGAGCTGCACGTGGTCCTCCCAGTTCAGCTTCGCGCGGCTGAACGCGAGGGCCAGGAAGTCCTTCACGCTGTGGGTCTCGCCGGTGGCGACCACGTAGTCATCGGGCGTATCGAGCTGGAGCATCTGCCACATCGCGAGCACGTAGTCGCCGGCGAAGCCCCAGTCGCGCTTCGCATCGAGGTTGCCGAGCGAGACGTGCTTCTCGAGCCCGGCGACGATCCGGCCCACGGCGCGCGTGATCTTGCGCGTCACGAAGTTCTCGCCGCGGCGCGGACTCTCGTGGTTGAACAGGATGCCGTTGCACGCGTACATCCCGTACGCCTCGCGGTAGTTCTGCGTCAGGTAGAAGCCGTAGGCCTTCGCCACGGCATAGGGGCTGCGCGGATGGAACGGCGTGGTCTCGCGTTGCGGCGTCTCGGCGACCTTCCCGTAGAGCTCCGACGACGACGCCTGGTAGAACTTCGTGGGGTGGCCGGAGATCCGGATCGCCTCGAGCAGCCGGCCCACGCCCGCGCCGGTGACGTCGCACGTGTACTCGGGCATCTCGAAGCTGACGCGCACGTGGCTCTGCGCCGCGAGGTTGTAGACCTCGTCGGGCTTCACGCCGCGGATCACGGTGTGCAGCGACGTCGAGTCGACCAGGTCGCCGTAGTGAAGCTTGATCCGATCGCGCACGTGGTCGATGCGGCCGGTGTTGAACGTGCTCGCGCGGCGGACGAGGCCGTGGACCTCGTAGCCCTTCTCGAGCAGGAGCTCGGCCAGGTACGAGCCGTCTTGTCCCGAGATGCCGGTGATCAGTGCGCGCTTCATCTAGTCCTCCCGGCTCGCTGCTTCCAGATCTTGCTCGACGATCGACCGCACGAGCTGGTGAAACGTCATCGTCGGTGCCCAGCCGAGGGCGCGCAACTTCGAGGCATCGCCGACGAGCCGCGGGATATCCGCGCGGCGGAACAGCGCCGGATCGGTGCGCAGCACGACCGCGGGATCGAGCCCGAGGACCTCGCACGCGGTGGTCGCGATCTCGGACACCGCGTGCGCCTCGCCCGAGGCCACGACGTAGTCGCCCGGCGTGGCGCCGAGCGCGAACATCTCCGCTGCGTGCGCCAGATCATCGGCGAAGCAGAAGTCGCGGACGGCGGCGGTGTTGCCAAGCGTCACCGTCTCCGCGCGCCCGAGCTTCACGAGGGCGAGTCCGCGCGTGATCTTGCGGAACACGAACGACTCGCCGCGCCGGATCGATTCGCCGAGGTAGAAGATCACGTTCGTCGCGCGCGCGCCCATCTCCTCGCGCGTGAGCCGGACCACCGCGTGGCCTGCTGCCTTCGCCACGCCGTACGGCGAGACCGGCGCGATCGGGGTGGTCTCGCTCTGCATGGCCGCGGTGCTGAGGCCGAAGATCTCCGCGCTGCTCGCGTTGACGAGCGCGATGCTCCGCGCCTGCGCGGCGTACGCGAGCGCCGCCGTGGTCCGCGCGTTCGCATCGAACGCCTCCATCGGCGCGCGCCACGATTCGCCCACGCTCGTCTTGCCGGCGAGGTGGACGATCGCGTCGAGCGCCCCGCAGCGATCGAGCATCGCGTCCACGCCCGTCGCCTCGAGCGGACCGCGAAGGCTCTCCACGCCGGCGAGCGCCACGCGCGCGTGGTCGATGCCGACCACCGTATGCCCCCCGACGACCAACCGCTCGGCGAGGTAGGACCCGATCTGCCCGGCGATCCCGGTAATCAGCACGCGCGCCATGAACCGATCCGCACGTTAGGAGGTCGCGCCGGAGGGAGCAAGCGCGCGCGTCACCACTACTCGAAAGGCGACAACTACGACGCGGGTGTCATGCTCGTGCGACTGCTCACGGGTACACATACTCTCGACGTACGAGGGTCTTGTTCCGCGAGTGCGGGCCGGGCTATCTGGAATGGTGCCGCGCCTCCTGGTCTCGCTCGCGATGTACAACGAGGCCGAGAACGTCAGGCCGCTCTGTCTGGCGATCCGCGAGCACGCACCGCACGCGGCGATCCTCCTGATCGACGACAGCTCGCCCGACGGCACCGGCGCGATCTGCGACGAGATCGCGACCGAGCTCCCCGAGATCCATGTGGTGCATCGCGCGGGCAAGCAGGGGCTCGGCAGCGCGATCGTCCACGCGATGCGCTACGCGGTGGAGCACGACTACGACTACTACCTGAACCTCGACGCTGACTTCAGTCACCCGCCGCGGTTCATCCCCGCCCTGCTCGCCGGCATGGTCGATCACGACGTGATGATCGGCTCGCGCTACATCCCGGGCGGCGGTGTCGAGGGCGAGTTCGGGCTGCGCCGCAAGGCGATGTCGTTCGGCATCAACAGTCTCGCGCGCGTGTGCCTCGGGCTCCGCACGCGTGACAACAGCGGCTCGTTTCGCTGCTATCGCGTCGCGAAGCTCGCGATGATCGATTTCGATCGCGTGCGATCGCGCGGCTACTCGTTCATGGAGGAGATCTTGTTCCTCTGCCGCCAGGTCGGCTGCACGTTCGGAGAGACACCGATCCTGTTCGAGGATCGCCGCGCGGGTCGCTCGAAGCTCAACAAGATGGAGGCGTTGCGGTCTGCGGTGATCATCGTCCAGCTCGGTCTGGAACGGGCAACGACGGCGCTGCGCTCGTGACCGAGAGACCGCGCCGCGTGCTGGCGATTGTGTATGCGCGGGTGAATCTGGCGCTCCTGGGTCTCGCATGCGCGCTGCACGCGTTCGACGCGAGACTATTTGTCATCCGTTCGCAGTCAACGGTTCAGCCTGAGACATCCCCTCAAATCACGCCGAACACAGCGCGAAAAATCTCGTGCTGCCGAACGATGTGGTCGAACGCTTTCATGAGCGGCGCGAGCTTCCCGTCATCCATGTACGGGATG